>NC_011894.1:0-205000 GCF_000022085.1 Methylobacterium nodulans ORS 2060 | reverse complement strand
GGCAGCGTCGCCCGTCCGCTTCGGCCGGCTCCCGTGGCCGCCGATGGCACGCTGATCCCGCGCGAGCAAGGCATGGCGCCGGCCTATGCGACGTCCCTGCGCTCGGGCGACCTCGTGCGCGCGTCGCCGATGGCGGCCTACGAGCCCACCCCTCCGCGCACCCGTATGGCGGCCCTGCCGCAGGGCCTGCCGGAGGACGCCGCCGGGATCGGCCGTGCGCTCGACGGACGCTATCGGCGCCAGATCGTTCCCTATGCGGGCGGCCAGAAGCCCGGGACCGTGGTGATCGATACCACCTCGCGCTTCCTCTATCTGGTGCAGCCCGGCGGTCAGGCGATCCGGTACGGCATCGGCGTCGGGCGTCCCGGCTTCACCTGGGCCGGCATCAAGACCATCACGCAGAAGCGCGAGTGGCCCGACTGGACGCCGCCGCCCGAGATGCTGCGCCGGCGCCCCGACCTGCCCCGCCACATGGAGGGCGGGCCCGCCAACCCGCTGGGTGCGCGTGCGCTCTATCTCGGCTCCTCGCTCTACCGCATCCACGGCACCAACGAGCCGCACACGATCGGGCAATCCGTGTCGTCGGGCTGTATCCGCATGATGAACGAGGACGTGATCGACCTCTACGAGCGGGTTCCGGTCGGCGCCACCGTCATCGTCAGCTAGAGCATTTTCCGACGAAGTGGATGCCGGTTCGTCGCAGACAATGCGACAGACCCGAAAGAGCGAGAGCAGAAGCCGTTCCACCGTGAACGGATCCTGCTCTAAGATGCGAAACCCCCGCCGCGTCGCCGCAGCGGGGGTTCTGGACGTTCGGTCAGGGTTCCGGCGTCAGACCCAATCGTCCCCGCCGCCCGAATCCCCGTCCCCGTCATCGAACGAGGCGTCCTGGAAGTCGGCGCCGCCGCCGAGCGGAGCGCCGAAATCCTCGCCGCCCGCATTCTGCGCGCCAGCCGCGCCGCCGAGGTCGGCCGCGCCCAGGCTGCCGAGCTGCGAATGCCCGCCGCTGAAGGCATTCGCCAGCGCGCTGCCGAGCAGCATGCCGCCCGCGGCGCCCGCCGCCATCGGCAGGGCCGAAGCCAGAAAGCCGCTCCGCTGAGGCGCGGGCTGGCCGCCCCACGGGCCGCCCTGCTGGGGCGCGTAGCCCGGCTGCCCGTATCCGGGCTGTCCGTAGCCGCCCTGCTGCGGATAGCCGCCGGGCCCGTAGCCGGGCGGTTGCTGCCCGTAGCCGGGCTGACCGCCCCACGCGCTCTGCCGCGGCGGCTCCTGTCGCGATCCGCCGCCGAAGATGCTGGAGAAGAAGCCGCCGCCCGACCCCTGTCCGGCGCCCTGACCCTGCTGCAGCTCGGCGCGAGCCTGTTCGAGTTGCTGGTTGAGGCTCTTGATCGCCTCTTCCTGGACATAGATCAGCTGCGCCATCGCGTAGGGTGCGTAGGGCTGCGCCCGGAGCTTGTCGGCGATGAAGCGCTCCGCGTCGGCATCGCGGGGCTGCTGCGCGGCCTGCTCGAGACGCTGGAAAATGCCGTTGATGACGTCGCGTTCTTCGCTGTTCATGGAGTCGTACTCCTCTCGGCACCGGGCGGCGAACCTCCCGGCGACCTCCAGATGGGAGGGGCATTGCTGTTTGTCACGGGGGCCGATAGCCAAACCTCGACGTTTTGCCGCCCCGATTGCATTACGTTTTGGTCACGTTCGATCATCCCGCCGCGCGGGCAAAGCCATGCTCCACTCACCCTGACAGTTCGCGAGAATTGAAATGGTTCCGCGCGCCGGGCGCGGGCGTGGAGCGCCGAGGTGCCTATCTGGCCCCGGATTCGCCTGTTAAGGACGGCGCGCGCGGCACGCGTGACGGGCTTGCCGCCGGGAGGACGATGATGGATCGACAGACGGTCAGCGGGTTGAAGGTGGCGCGGGTGCTCCACGATTTCGTGGTCCGCGAGGCGCTGCCGGGCACGGGCGTATCGCCGGAGGTCTTTTGGGGCGGGCTCGCCGCCATCCTGCGCGATCTCACGCCGAAGAACCGCGCGCTGCTCGCCAAGCGCGACGCCCTGCAGGACCGCATCGACGCGTGGCACCGTGAGCGGGTCGGCCGGCCGATCGACGCCGCCGAATATGAGCGCTTCCTGCGCGAGATCGGCTACCTGCTGCCCGATCCCGGCCCCGTGAAGGCCCGGACCGAGAATGTGGACGACGAGATCGCCACAATTGCGGGTCCGCAGCTCGTGGTGCCGGTCTCGAACGCCCGCTACGCGCTCAACGCCGCCAATGCCCGCTGGGGATCGCTCTACGACGCCTTCTACGGCACGGACGCGATTTCCGAGGAGGGCGGCGCGACGCGCGGCCCGGGCTACAACCGCACCCGCGGCGCCCGCGTCGTCACCCGCGCCCGCGCCTTTCTCGACCGCACCGTTCCGCTCGCCGGCGGGCGCCACGCAGACGTGGTGACCTACGCGGTCGAGAATGGCGGCCTCGTCGGCAACATGAATACCGGCGAGACCATCCCCCTGGCGCGGCCCGAGGCCTTCGTGGGCTATCGCGGCCGGGCCAGCATGCCCTCGGCCCTGCTTCTGCGCCACAACGGCCTGCATATCGAGATCGTCCTCGACCGCACGCACCGGATCGGCCGCTTCGACGCCTCGGGCGTCGCCGACATCCTGATCGAATCGGCGATCTCGACCATCATGGACCTGGAGGATTCGGTCGCCGCGGTGGATGCCGACGACAAGGTCGAGGTCTATCGCAACTGGCTCGGCCTGATGAACGGCACCCTCTCGGCGCGGTTCGAGAAGGACGGGCGCGTGATGGAGCGCCGCCTCAATCCCGACCGCCACTACACCGCGCCGAACGGCGGCGAAGTGACGGTGCCCGGCCGCAGCCTGATGCTGGTGCGCAATGTCGGCCACCACATGGTCACGGACGCGGTCCTCGACGCCGAGGGCAACGAGGTGCCGGAGGGCATCCTCGACGCCGCCGTGACGGCGATGATCGCGATCCACGACCTGCGCAACGAGTCGGGCTTACGCAACAGCCGCAAGGGCTCCGTCTACATCGTCAAGCCGAAGATGCATGGCCCCGAGGAGGTCGCCTTCGCGGTCGAGCTCTTCGGCCGGGTCGAGGCGATGCTCGGGCTCGAGCGCAACACGCTCAAGATGGGCATCATGGACGAGGAGCGCCGCACCACGGTGAACCTCGCCGCCTGCATCAAGGCCGCCGACGAGCGGGTGGTGTTCATCAACACCGGCTTCCTCGACCGCACCGGCGACGAGATCCACACCGCGATGGAGGCGGGTCCGGTCATCCGCAAGAACGACATGAAGGCGACGCCCTGGATCAAGGGCTATGAGGAGAACAACGTCGATGTCGGCCTCGCCTGCGGCCTGCTCGGCCGGGCGCAGATCGGCAAGGGCATGTGGGCGGCACCCGACGCCATGGCCGACATGCTGATGCAGAAGGGCGCGCACCCGAAGGCCGGTGCCAGCACGGCCTGGGTTCCCTCGCCGACGGCCGCCACCCTGCACGCGCTGCACTATCACGAGACGGACGTGCACGCCCGCCAGGAGGAGCTGGCGCGCCGGCCCCGCTCGGCCCTGGCCGAGATCCTGCAGATCCCGCTCGCGCGCTCGAACTTCGCGCCCGACGACGTGCAGCAGGAGATCGACAACAACGCCCAGAGCATCCTCGGCTACGTGGTGCGCTGGATCGACCAGGGCGTCGGCTGTTCCAAGGTGCCGGATATCCACGATGTCGGCCTGATGGAGGATCGGGCGACCCTGCGCATCTCCTCGCAGCACATCGCCAACTGGCTCCACCACGGCGTCGTCAGCGAGGAGCAGGTCGTGGAGACGCTCAAGCGCATGGCGAAGGTGGTGGACCGGCAGAATGCCGGCGATCCGCTCTATCGGCCGATGGCTCCCGCCTTCGACGGCCCGGCCTTCCGGGCTGCCTGCGACCTCGTCTTCAAGGGCCGCGTCCAGCCGAACGGCTACACCGAATGGATTCTGCACGCCCGGCGCCGCGAGGCCAAGGCCGCCGGAGCGCCGACCGAAAAGGCCCGCGAGGGCGCGACGGCCTAGGGTAGGGCAGGGCCGGGGCTCAGGCTGCCGGCCCGCCGCCCTCGAGGCCGGCGCCGAGCCAGGGCTGCCCGTTCACCATGCCGATTCGCCAGCCGGACCCGTCCGGGCTGTCGTAATGGTCGAGGCGGGTGAGCGAGCAGTTCTCGATCGCGAAGGCGAGGCCCCCCTGCGGGGGCAGCGCGAGCGCGAGGGCGATCGCCGCCCGGATCGTGCCGCCATGCGCCACCGCGACGATGTCGCGGCCACGATGCTCGTCGGTGAGATCCGCGATGGCCGCATGGACCCGGCCGCACATCTCCGCGAAGCTCTCGCCGTTCGGCGGGCGCTCCTCGGCGGGGGCGAACCAGTAGCTCTCCGCCATCGGCTGACGCTCGGCGAAGAAGCGGGCACGGTCCTGCCCCTGCCAGTCGCCGAGATTCTGCTCGGCGAGCGCCGGCAGGGCCGTCAGGGCCGGGGCCGCCCCGTCGACCGAGAAGTCGCCGGCCTGCCACAGGGCCTCGGCGGTCTGGCGGGTGCGCCCGAGATGGCTCGACACCCAGATGGCGCCCCGCGGCAGCACTGGGGCCAGTCCCGCGAAGACATGCGCGTCCCCGCAGTCGCAGGGAATGTCGGAGCCGCCGTAGATGCGGCCGCCGTCGCCCCGCACGGGGGCGTGGCGCACCCACCACCAGCGGGTGCGGACGAAGGAATGGGAGGTGGATCGGCTCATGGCCCGACCTATAGCGGGAATTGCCGGGACGGCGAACTCTCCATACCGTTCTTTCGAAGATGCGGAGCGAGGCCATGGATGAAGGGCAGGGCGGGACGATCTTTGGAGCGGAGATTCCGTTCGCGCGGCTCTGCGGGGTCGAAGCCCTGCGCTTCGAGAACGGGCGCACGCATCTGCGCCTGGTTCTGGGGCCCGAGCACGCCAACAATCTGGGCATCGCCCATGGCGGCGTGCTCTGCACGCTTCTCGACATCGCCATGGGCACGGTGGCGCGGCTCACCGCCGGGCGGCCCGTGGTGACGCTCGACATGCAGACGCGCTTCCTGTCGCCGGGGCGTGGCGTGCTCCTGGCCGAGGGGCGGGTCGTGCGCGCTGGCCAATCGATCCTGTTCTGCGATGCGGAGGTTCGTGGCGAGGCCGGAACGCTGGTGGCGAGCGCGAGCGGCGTGTTCAAGCCGACCGGGCTGCGGGAGCCGGCGTCGCGCCGGCCGGGCGAGTCATGAGCATCGACGCGGTGGGCGGCCGGCGCGTCAGGTTCGACTTCCGTGCCTCATCGGACATCCGGTTGCTTGCTGCGCCATGCGGATGGCAGCTTCGCTCAGGTGGGACAGTTCTCCGCCCCTTCCCGGATTCTCCGCTCTTCCGGCTCCCTCTTGCATGTTTGACGGGCCGACCAGCGCACCAAGCTGTGAGGTGCGTCGCGGCCGGTGGCCACCGGCCGCGACGCGGGCGGCCGGGATCGATCTCCCTCTAGGATTGGCACCGTGGGAAAGCAGGATCCGGCCGCCCTCTGGCTCTTGTCCTGAACAGATGCTGGGGAGCAAGTCCCGTATGCAAGGCAAGGAAGTGTCCAAACAAGAGACCGCGGGCAAGTCTAGCGTGGGGATCGACGTCAGCAAGAGCTGGCTCGACGTCCACGTCCTCCCCTCCGGCCAAGCCCAGCGGTTCGCCAATACCGAGGTCGGCATCCGGCAGCTCAAGCGCTGGCTTGGGCGCTTTGCTCTGGGGCTGGTCGTGGTCGAGGCCACCGGCAAGTGGCACCGCCAGACCCGCCGCAGCCTGCATGCCTCGGGCCTGCCGGTCGCCGTCGTCGATCCGTTTCGGGTGCGCATGTTCGCCAAGGCGCAAGGCATCTGGGCCAAGACCGATCGGCTCGATGCCCGCGTGCTGGCGCAGTTTGCCGCGGTGATGGCCCCCCGCAGCGCCCGCCGGCCTCGGACGCGCTCGAAGCGCTCCAGGAACTGGTCGCGGCCCGCGACAGCGCCGTGGCCGAACAAACCGCCCTCAAGAACCAGCTGGCCGCGGCCGCAAGCCCGTTCCTGATCCGCCAGCTCCAGGACCGTCTGGCCAGGATCGCCGCGGACATCGAGGCCCTTGCCGGCGAGATCCGCCGGCTCATCGCGGCCGATCCCGGACTGGCCCGGCGGCATGCCATCCTGGTCTCGATCCCCTCGATCGGGGACACGATCGCGGCCACCCTGGTGGCCAGCCTGGCCGAGCTGGGCACCTGCAGCAGCCGGCAGATCGGCCTGCTGGCGGGCCTGGCGCCGGTCGCCGACGATTCCGGCGCGCGCCAGGGCGTGCGGGTCATCTGGGGCGGCCGCCCGCCCGTGCGCCGCGTCCTCTACCTCGCGGCGCTCTCGGCCGCCCGCCACAACGCCGGCCTGAAAGCCTTCCACGAACGCCTGATCGCCAACGGCAAGAAGCCAAAGTGCGCCATCATCGCCGTGGCCCGCAAGCTCGCCGTGCTGGCCAACAGCCTCATCGCTCAGGACCGCCTCTGGACGCCAAATCAGCCCCAACAGGCTTGACGCCAAACACAGATGCTTTCCCGGACGACTGCAGCGATAGCGGAAGGAGATCCGGGAACCAGCACAGTGAGTTGCCGCGCCGCCTTGGTGATCCGGTCGCCGGACCGAGCGTCCGGAGACGGATCAGGCCGCCGCGAGCACCCGACCGTCATGCCCCGTGATGGCAACAGCGCGCAAAGTCCCGGGCGCGACGCCATCCGGCAGCCGGACGGGCAGGAACCCTTCGGTGCGGCCGATGCCGCCGCGCTCGGCCAGCACCGCCCGCACCTGCCCGACCTCCCGGTCGAGGCGGCGGCCGAGCGCCGCTTCCCCGGCCGCGCGCAGGCGCGCGGCCCGGTCGCGGATGATCTCTGCGGGAAGCTGCGGCATCCGGGCGGCCGGGGTTTCGGGCCGGGGGGAGTAGGGGAAGACGTGGAGATGCGCGAGCCCGCATTCCTCCACGAGCGCGACCGAGCGGCCGAACTGCGCTTCGGTCTCGGTCGGAAAGCCGGCGATCAGGTCGGCGCCGAACACGATCTCCGGCCGCAGGCGCCGCACGGTCTCGCAGAAGGCGATGGCATCTGCGCGCGCGTGACGGCGCTTCATCCGCTTGAGGATGAGATCGTCGCCTGCCTGCAGCGAGAGGTGCAGATGCGGCATCAGTCGCCTCTCGCTCGCGAGGGCGTCGAGAAGATCCGCATCTGCCTCGACCGAATCGATGGAGGAGAGCCGCAGGCGGTCGAGGTCCGGCAGGGCGCGCAGGATCGCCTTCACCAGCCCGCCGAGGCTCGGGGCTTCCGGCAGGTCCCGCCCGTAGGCGGTGAGGTCGACGCCGGTGAGAACCACCTCCCGGGCGCCGTCCTCGACGAGCGCGCGCGCCTGTGCGATGGCCTCCTGCACCGGCAGAGAGCGCGAAGGGCCCCGCCCGAACGGAATTACGCAGAAGGTGCAGCGGTGATCGCAGCCGTTCTGCACCGGAAGGACGGCGCGGGTGCGACCGGGCATCCGGGGCGTCGGCGCCGCGGCAGCCTCCCGCACGGCCATGATGTCCTCGACGCGGACCCGCCCTCCGGCGCGATCCGCCCAGGCGGCCGGGCTGAGCTTGGCATGGTTGCCGATGATGGCGGCGACCTCGGGCATGGCCGCATAGGCCGCGGTCTCGACCTGTGCGCCGCAGCCCGTCACCACGATCCGCGCGCCGGGCGTGCGGCGCGCGGCGCCGCGAATCGCCTTGCGTGCCTGCCGCGTCGCCTCCGCGGTGACCGCGCAGGTGTTGACGACGACGAGATCCTCCCCGGGCCGTCCGGTCTCGGCCGCCCGGCGCAGGACCTCGCCCTCGGCCGTGTTGAGCCGGCAGCCGAAGCTCAGCACCTCGACGGGCATCAGGCGGCCCCGGCGAACAGGGACGGCGCGAGCGTGCCCTCCCATTCGAGTTCGGTCGGGCCGGTCATGCGGACGTGGTCGTCCTCGCCCCAGTCGATGACGAGATCGCCGCCCGGCAGCGTCACCACGGCACGGCGCCCGGTGAGGCGCAGGCGGGCGGCGGCCACCAGCGCCGCACAGGCCGCCGAGCCGCAGGCCCGGGTGAGTCCGGCGCCGCGCTCCCAGACCCGCAGGACGATGTGCTCGGGGCCCCGCACCTGCGCGACCGAGATGTTGGCGCGCTCCGGGAAGATCGGATGGGCTTCGAGCAGCGGGCCGATGCGGGCGAGATCGTAGCTCGCCGGGTCGCGGTCGACGAAGAACACCGCGTGCGGGTTGCCCATGCTGACGACCCCGGGCGAATGCAGGATCGGATCGTCGATCGGGCCGATCTGCAGCTCGATCCGCCGCGTGTCCGGAAAAGGCTCCGCAAGCGGGATCTCGTCCCAGCGCAGCCGCGGCGGCCCCATATCGACGGTGAAGTCGGTGGCCGAGACGCGCGTGACGGCGAGAAGCCCCGCCCGGCTCTGAAGGGTCAGGCGCTCGGCCGGGCGCCCCATCACGGGGTCCTCCAGCATCGCCCAGGCGACGCAGCGCGTGCCGTTGCCGCAGGCGCCGGATTCCGAGCCGTCCGTGTTGTAGATGCGCAACGCCGCGTCGGTCCCGGCCGTGACGGGATCGTGCAGCACCATCAACTGGTCGAAGCGCGAGCGCGGATCGGCCGCGATCGCCCGCGCCTCCTGCGGCTGCACGATGTGGGGCGTGCCGCGCAGGTCGAGCACCACGATCTCGTTGCCGAGGCCGTTCATCTTCAGGAACCGGCGATGCGCGAGAGGGGACATGGCAGGGGCTTCGGCAGATTTCGGTTCAGGTCGGCTGCTATATGGCGCCAAAAGGCCGTGCATGCGAGCACCGGCCTCGCGGGGGCGCCGAAACCGCATTACGGTCGGGCGCGTTCGCGAGCGCCGCGATTCGTGGGCCCGAACCTGATCCCGACCGGAGCGCCTCGCCCGTGACTGTTTCCCGTCTCCCGCTGACCGCGCTCGGCCTCGTCCTCGCCCTTGCGGCTGGGCCCGGCGCGCCGCGTGCCCAGCAGCCGCCCGCGCAGGCCAATCCGCTGCCGACGACCACCGATCCGGGACAGGGCTCCCGGCCCGGCGAGGCCCCGCAGCCGCCGCTGCCCGAGAAGGCGGTGCCGCCCGCTCCGCCGCCCGCCGGGGCGCGCCAGACCCTCGTCCAGGCACCGGGCGACCCCTCCGACGTCGACGAGGTCACGCTGCCGGCCAAGCCCGTGGCGATCGTCTCGGGCAATGCCAAGTGGGATGCGGCGGTGCCGACCCTGCGCGACAGCTTCGCCCGCATCGAGTCCGACCTCGCCAAGGCGGGCATCAAGGCGGTCGGGCGGCCGGTCGCGGTCTTCACCCGCACGGATGACGACGGCTTCCAGTACGAGGCGATGATCCCGATCGAGCAGGTGCCCGATCCGAAGCCGGCCGGCCTTCCGGCCGAGCTGCGCTTCGGCAGCACGCCGAGCGGCAAGGCTCTGCGCTTCGTGCACAAGGGCGCCTACGACGAGATCGACCAGACCTACGAGACCGTGACCGCCTATCTCGACGCCAAGGGCATCATCGTCCAGGACGCCTTCGTGGAGGAATATCTGACGGACCTGAAGAGCGCGTCCGATACCGGGCTGGAGGTCAACATCTACGCGCTGCCGAAATAGGGCATTGCCCGCTCTCCCTTTCCCGGATGACTGCAGCGGCAGCGGAAGGAGATCCGGGACCCATATGTGGACGGCCCGTTCTCGCAAGCGGACAATCCCGGTCCGGCTCTGCCGTTGCATCCATATGTTCGGCCTTCGGGTGCGGCTCTGCCGACCGCGGCCCAGGTGGTGGTGCGCGACACGCCGCCCAATCAGCACAGTGACCTCGAACGGCCCTTGGATCCCCCGGAGTGAGGCATGTCACGACAGCCGAGCTGACCAACCATCTCCCGCTTGCAAGCTCATGGGCGCCTCACCGGCCCCCGGTTCCCTCCTGATCGCGCCACCGGCCCGGTCAGGCCCGGGCCGGCTCCGCCCCTCCCATCGGCGGGCCGGCCCGGGCCGGGTCGTAGCTCGCCCCGCTCACCAACAGCCGCCAGGCGATCCGCGCCAGCTTGTTGGCCAGCGCCACCGCCACCAGCCGCCGCGCCTTGCGCGCCACCAGCCGCGTCAGCCAGCCCGCCAGCCCCGCGCTCTCCGGCTTGAGCTGGCGCAGCACCGCCATCGCGCCGGCCACCAGCACGCTGCGCAGTTGCTCGTCGCCCGCCCGCGTGATCCCGCCCAGCCGCGGCTTGCCCGCGGTCGCGTGATCCTTGGGCGTCAGCCCCAGCCAGGCCGCAAAGTCCCGCCCGCTGCGGAACGCCTGGGGGGCCGGCGTCTTCAGCACCAGCAGCGCCGCGCCCACCGGACCGATCCCCGGCACGGCGCTCAGCCGCCGGCAGCTGGCGTTGCCCCGCTGCCACACTTTGAGCTGGCGGTCGGCCTCCTGCACCCGGGCCTCGATCTCCTGGTACTCGGCCCACAGCGCCGCAAACAGCGGGCGGGCCAGAGCCGGCACGCGCGGGTCCTCGGCCAGGCGCGCGACCAGTTCCGCGAGACGGGCCAGCCCCTGAGGCGCCGCCAGCCCGAACTCGGCCGCATACCCGCGCAGGCTGTTGCTGACCTGGGTGCGCCGCTTGAGCCATTGCTCGCGCAGGCCCGTGAGCATCAGCGCCGCCTGCTGCTCGGCGGTCTTGACCGGCACGAAGCGCATCTGCGGCCGGCTGACCGCCTCGCACAGGCCCGCCGCATCGGCCGCGTCGGTCTTGGAGCCGGGCACGTAGGGCTTGACGTGCTGGGGCGCGATCAGGCGCACCGTGTGGCCCAGCCCGGCCAGGGTGCGGGCCCAGTGATGCGAGGCCCCGCAGGCTTCCAGCGCCACCAGGCAGGGCGGCTGCTGGGCGAAGAAGGCCAGCATCTTGCTGCGCGACAGCTTCAGCTTCAGCACCGGCCGCTCGGCCGCATCGACCCCGTGCAGCTGGAAAACAGACTTGGACGTATCCAGCCCAATGCGGATAATCTCGCTCATGGACGGCCTCCTCGGATGAGATCCTGACGACCTCATTCTGGCACACACTGATGCCGTGGGGGGCCGTCCACACCATCAGCATAAGAACTCACCGCGAAGCGGCTCAGCCTTTCAAGAACGCTGTTGGACAGCGGTCGCTGCGCGAAGTCTTGTGCGGATTCCCGGGTCGCATTCCGCTGTCGCTGCATGCGCCCGGGAAAGGGAAGCGGAGAGGCAGGGATGGGCAGCCGGCCCTCACTTCGCGGCCGCGCGCACCTTCTCCAGGAAGCCCGCATAGTTCTCGGGTGTGAGGATCCCGACAAGCTTGTCGCGGATGCGACCGTCCGGGCCGATCACGAAGGTTTCCGGCACGCCGTAGACGCCGAAATCGATGCCCGTCCGCCCGCTCTCGTCCATGCCGACCGCGCGGAAGGGGTTGCCGTGCCGCCCGAGGAAGCGGCGGCCGTTCTCCGGCGCGTCCTTGTAGTCGATGCCGACGAGGTTCACGCCGTCCTGAGAGAGGCGCATCAGCATCGGATGCTCGGCTTGGCAGGGCGTGCACCACGAGGCCCAGACGTTGAGGACCGTGACCTTGCCCTTGAGATCGTCGCTCGACAGGCCCGGCACCGGCTGCCCGTCGGCGGTCAGGCCCGTCAGCGCCGGCAGGCTGAAGGCCGGGACCGGCTTGCCGATCAGGGCGGACGGCACCGCGGAGGGATCGTAGCCAGTGGTCAGGAGCCGGCCGAGGAAGAGGCCCGCGAGCGCCGCGAAGACGAGAAGCGGGAGCAGGAACAGCAGCCCCCGCCGGGGCGAGGCGCCCTCGCTCTCCTCTGTCGCGCTCACGCGCCTCTCCCGCCCTGAAGCCGGTCGAGGGCGCGCCGCTGGGCGCGATGATCGAGGATCGCGTGCAGGATCATCGCTCCGACGACGAGAGCCGTGAAGCCGTAGGCTCCGATGATGAAAGTGGCGTGCGGTCCGAAATCCACGGGATGTCCGTTCGTGGCGTGAGGGGGTCAGGCCGCCTGGGGCGCCGGCAGGCCGTCGAGGCGCTCGGCCTCCAGGATCGCGAGCGTGCGCACCCGCCGGCGCAGGATCTCGGTGCGCATCGCGGCGAGATGCAGCGCGATGCCGAGCACCGAGAAGGCGGCGATCATCACCAGCAGCGGGTAGAGCATGGTGGGATGAATGGTCGGGCCGCCCATCCGCAGGATCGAGGCCGGCTGGTGCAGCGTCGACCACCAGTTCACCGAGAACTTGATGATCGGCAGGTTCACGGCGCCGACCAGGGTGAGGATGGCGACGGCGCGGGCCGCCCGGCCCGGATCCTCGATCGTCCGCCACAGGGCGAGGAGCCCGCAATAGATCAGGAGCAGCACCAGCATCGAGGTCAGGCGCGCGTCCCACACCCAGTAGGTGCCCCACATCGGCTTGCCCCAGAGCGAGCCGGTGACGAGGCAGATCAGCGTGAAGGCGGCGCCCACGGGCGCGGCGGCGCGCTGCGCCACGTCGGCCAGGGGGTGGCGCCAGACGAGCGTGCCCAGGGCCGACACCGCCATGGCACCGTAGAAGAACACCCCCAGCCACGCCGCCGGGACGTGGATGAACATGATCCGCACCGTCTCGCCCTGCTGATAATCCGCGGGCGCGACGAAGACGGAGAGATAGAGGCCGGCGGCCAGAAGCAGGGCCGCGAGCCCGGAGATCCAGGGCAGGGCGGCGCCCGACCAGCGCAGGAAGTGGCTCGGCTGGGCCAGCCGGGTGAAGAGGCCTTGTGCCATGGCGGCGGTCTACCCCGCGGCCGATGGGTCCGGCAATGCGGACGATGGGCGCAGCGCCGGAACGCAGGCGGCCGCGCTTCGTTAAGGTGCGGGTTCAAGGTCAAGGTTCGCCGACATGCTGAAATGGGCCCTCATCTTCTTCGTGATCTCGCTCGTCGCGGGCGCGCTCGGCTTCACCAACGTGGCGGCGGGCGCCCGCGGCATCGCCCGCCTGCTGTTCGGCCTCTTCCTCGCCATCGCGGTCGTGATCGTGATCTTCGCCTTCGCGGTCGGGCAGGCGGTGTTCTGAGCCTCCGGATCACTCGCTCCAGCGCAGGGCTGCCGCGGCGCCGAGCGTCCCCACGACGCCGGCGACGAGGCTGAGCGCGCCCAGGATCCCGAGCGGCGTCGCGAAGGGCACGGTGCCGCCGGTGGCGGAATCCGCCGCCGAGACCCCGAAGATCAGGGTCGGGATC
Organism: Methylobacterium nodulans ORS 2060; assembly: GCF_000022085.1. Classification (NCBI taxonomy): domain Bacteria; kingdom Pseudomonadati; phylum Pseudomonadota; class Alphaproteobacteria; order Hyphomicrobiales; family Methylobacteriaceae; genus Methylobacterium; species Methylobacterium nodulans. The sequence continues at coordinate 191,684 of NC_011894.1, read as the reverse complement.
ATCAGGGGCAGCACCACCACGGCGAGGATCAGCCCGCCGCGGCGGATCGACGCCGTGAGCGCTGCGCCGACCGCTCCGATGAAGGTGAGCGCGGGCGTGCCGACGAGGAGCGTCAGGCTCGTCGCCGCCATCGCGCTCGGCGTGAGGGCGACGAGGAGCCCGAAGAGCGGGGCGGCGAGCGCGAGCGGCAGGCCCGTGGTCAGCCAATGGGCGAGGGCCTTGGCCAGGACCACGAGTTCGAGCGGCACGGGGGCCCCGGTGAGGAGGTCGAGGGAGCCGTCCTCCTCGTCGGCCTGGAACAGGCGGTCGAGCCCGATCAGGGTGGCGAGCACGGCGGCGAGCCAGAGGATCGCCGGGCCGATCCGCGACAGGAGGTTGAGGTCGGGCCCGAGGGCGAAAGGCACCAGCACCACGATCATCAGGAAGAAGACGAGCGAGAGCGCGCCCGAGCCGCCGATGCGGCCGGCCAGCCGCAGGTCGCGCAGGAGCACCGCCAGGAAGGGACGGATCATCGGGCGGTCTCGGCGAAGGGGTCGGTGTGCGCCGCTGCGGCGGGACGGAAAGCCTCGATCGACAGTTCCCGGGCCGTCGTGAGGCCGAGCGCCTGGTGGGTCGCGGCGACCACGAGCCCGCCCTCGGCCAGGTGATCGCGCATCAATCCGGCGAGGACGGCCTGCGAGGCGGCGTCGAGGGCGGCGGTCGGCTCGTCGAGGAGCCAGAGCGGGCGGCGGCAGACGAGGAGCCGCGCGAGCGCGACCCGTCGCCGCTGGCCGGCCGACAGATAAGCGACCGGCAGGCCCGCCGCATGGGCGAGGCCCATCCGGGCGAGCGCCTCCCGGGGCGCGAGCGTCGCGGCGCCGAGGAGATCGCGGGCGAAGGCGAGGTTCTCCTCCGCGGTGAGCGCGCTCTTCAGCCCGTCGCGGTGACCGACGCCGTGCAGGCATTCGGGAATGGTGCGCTCGCCGACATCCTCCGCCCGCAGCGATCCGGCCTCCGGCGACAGGCGGCCGGACAGGATGGCGAGCAGCGAGGATTTGCCGGCTCCGTTGCGGCCGGTGACGATCAGCGCCTCGCCCGGATCCAGGGTGAAGGAGAGGCCGGAGAAGATGCGCCGTCCCGAGCGGCGGCAGGCGAGCCCCTTGGCGATCAGGCGCATGGCAAGGACATCCCGGCGCGGGCCATGTGAGGCGCAGTGGACCCCTGAGGCGCGGGGAACCCCTCTCCCGTGCGGGAGAGGGGCAGGGGTGAGGGTCCCGGACCCTTCCGCAGTATGGCTGAAACGGCAGTGCTGGCAGCGGGACGGTTCAGGATACTTGCTGAACCACCTGGGCCCTCACGCGCGATCTTCGATCGCCTGCCCCTCTCCCGCACGGGAGAGGGGTTCCCGCGCTTCCCGCGGTTCCCGCGCCCAACTCCACCAGACCGTCTCACGTCCACCCCTCGTTTCCCCACGCCGCACCCGTAGCGGGCAGTTTCGAAGTGTTCTATACGCATCCCTGGCTGCGCCGCGCGACCTTAGAGGCGTCCAAACCGTCTCTCGCGCAATCCAGTCCGGGCACCCCCGGGGCGGCGCGCGCACCGTGGCATTCGCGGACCTGTCTCCAGGATGCCGCACGGGAAGCGGAGTTGTGCCCGCATACGGGGCCGGCGCCGCTCGCGCATCCGGCCGAACACTGTAGTCTGGCGCAAGCTCATGCCTGCGCCGTGTTCGACAACCCCTCGCGAGGACCACGCCGTGGCATCCATCGACAGCTTCAAGTCCCGTCAGACCCTGCAGGTCGGCTCGAAGAGCTACACCTATTACTCGATCGCCGAGGCCGAGAAGAACGGCCTTCCGGATGCCAGCCGGCTGCCCTTCTCGATGAAGGTGCTGCTGGAGAACCTCTTGCGCTTCGAGGACGACCGCTCGGTCAAGAAGGCCGATATCGAGGCCGTGACCGCCTGGCTCGGTAATCGCGGCGAGGTCGAAACCGAGATCGCGTTCCGGCCCTCGCGCGTGCTGATGCAGGACTTCACCGGCGTGCCGGCGGTGGTCGACCTCGCGGCGATGCGCGACGCCATGGTGGCGCTCGGCGGCGACCCGAAGAAGATCAACCCGCTCGTGCCGGTCGACCTCGTCATCGACCACTCGGTCATCGTCGACGAGTTCGGCACACCGAAGGCGCTGGCCGACAACGTCGCGCTCGAATACCAGCGCAATGGCGAGCGCTATACCTTCCTGAAATGGGGCCAGGCGGCGTTCGACAATTTTTCGGTGGTGCCGCCCGGCACCGGCATCTGCCATCAGGTCAACCTCGAATACCTCGCCCAGACGGTGTGGACCAAGGCGTTCGAGAACGGGCAGGAACTCGCCTATCCGGACAGTCTGGTCGGCACCGACTCGCACACCACGATGGTGAACGGCCTTGCGGTGCTCGGCTGGGGCGTCGGCGGCATCGAGGCCGAGGCGGCCATGCTCGGCCAGCCCCTGTCGATGCTGATCCCGGAGGTGGTCGGCTTCAAGCTCTCGGGCAAGCTGCCGGAGGGCACCACCGCCACCGACCTCGTGCTCACCGTCACGCAGATGCTGCGCAAGAAGGGCGTGGTCGGCAAGTTCGTGGAGTTCTACGGCCCGGGCCTCGACGACATGGCCGTCGCCGACCGCGCCACGATCTCCAACATGGCGCCCGAATACGGCGCCACCTGCGGCTTCTTCCCGGTCGATACCCGGACCCTCGACTACCTGCGCGTCACCGGCCGCTCCGACGAGCGCATCGCGCTGGTCGAGGCCTACGCCAAGGCGCAGGGGATGTGGCGGGACGCGGCGACCCCGGACCCGGTCTTCACCGACACGCTCGAACTCGACCTCGGCGACGTGAAGCCCTCCCTCGCCGGGCCGAAGCGCCCGCAGGACCGCGTCCTCCTCGATTCCGCCAAGCCGGGCTTTGCCGCCTCGATGGAGACCGAGTTCCGCAAGGCCGCCGACCTCGCCAAGCGCTATCCGGTCGAGGGCGCGAATTTCGACCTCGGTCACGGCGACGTGGTGATCGCGGCAATCACCTCCTGCACCAACACCTCGAACCCGAGCGTGATGATCGGCGCGGGGCTGCTCGCCCGCAACGCGATCGCCAAGGGCCTTCGCTCGAAGCCCTGGGTGAAGACCTCGCTCGCGCCCGGCTCGCAGGTGGTCGCGGAGTACCTGGAGAAGGCCGGCCTGCAGAAGAGCCTCGACGCGCTCGGCTTCAACCTCGTCGGCTTCGGCTGCACCACCTGCATCGGCAATTCCGGCCCGCTGCCGGCGCCGATCTCGAAGGCCATCAACGACAACGACATCGTTGCGGCGGCGGTGCTCTCAGGCAACCGCAACTTCGAGGGCCGGGTGAACCCGGACGTGCGGGCGAACTATCTCGCCTCGCCGCCCCTGGTGGTCGCCTACGCGCTCGCCGGCTCGCTGCAGGTCGACCTGACCAGGGACCCGATCGGCACCGGTTCGGACGGGCAGCCCGTCTACCTGAAGGACATCTGGCCCTCCTCGGCCGAGGTGAACGCCTTCATCGAGCAGACCATCACGTCGAGCCTGTTCAAGTCGCGCTACGCCGACGTCTTCGGCGGCGACGCCAACTGGAAGGCGGTCGAGGTCACGCCGGCCCAGACCTTCTCGTGGAACTCAGGCTCGACCTACGTGCAGAACCCGCCCTATTTCGTGGGCATGCAGAAGACCCCGGCGCCGGTCACCGACATCGTCGGCGCGCGCATCCTCGGCCTCTTCCTCGACTCGATCACCACCGACCACATCTCGCCCGCCGGCAACATCCGGGCGGCCTCGCCGGCCGGCAAGTACCTGCAGGAGCATCAGGTCCGCGTGCAGGACTTCAACCAGTACGGCACGCGGCGCGGCAATCACGAGGTCATGATGCGAGGCACCTTCGCCAATATCCGCATCAAGAACCAGATGGTCCGCGATGAATCCGGCAATGTGGTGGAGGGCGGCTGGACCCTCTACCAGCCGGGGGGCGAGAAGATGTTCATCTACGATGCGGCAATGCGCTACCAGGCCGAGGGCACGCCGCTCGTGGTCTTCGCCGGCAAGGAATACGGCACGGGCTCCTCGCGCGACTGGGCGGCCAAGGGCACGAAGTTGCTCGGTGTGCGCGCGGTCATTGCGGAGAGCTTCGAGCGCATCCACCGCTCGAATCTCGTCGGCATGGGCGTAGTGCCGCTGGTCTTCCAGGGCGACACGACCTGGGATTCGCTCGGCCTCAAGGGCGACGAGACCGTCACCATCCGGGGCCTCGCGGGCGACCTGAAGCCGCGCCAGACGCTCACCGCCGAGATCACGGCGGCGGACGGCACGACGAAGCAGGTGCCGCTCACCTGCCGGATCGATACCCTCGACGAGCTGGAGTATTTCCGCAACGGCGGCATCCTGCCCTACGTGCTGCGCCAGCTCGCCGCGTGACTGCGGCCGGGTGAAGCCCGGCACCGACACCTCGAACAGGGCCCTTTCGCCACGAGAAGGGGCCCTTTTTCATGCCGCGACGATTGTCGGAAACGGCTCATCGTGATCGGGAGAGAACCGCCATGACCTCGGACGACAAGATCAACGGCCTCACCGTGCTGTCGGCGAACCACGGCGAGATGATCGCCCGGCTCTCGGAGGCGCAGGCCGATGTCGCGGCCAAGCAGGTGGCGTTGCAGATGGCGATCGGGTTCCTGGCACGGATCCTGCGCTCGATCGATTCCGATCACTACCGGCATGAGCTCGCCGGCTATCTCGGCATGCTGGAGGATGCGCTGACGCGCGACGACCCGGATTCCGACCTTGCCCGGCGGGTTCTCGAAACCGTGCGGGCGACCCTGGAGACCGGGGAGGGAGACGAGGACTAAAAGCCCCCGGGAGTGGCCTCATGTCAGCCGCGGTTTCATCCATCAAGGTCGCCTCGGCCAGTGGTGAAATCATGCCGATCGGTCCAGGAGTGACCAAAGTGGAGTGACCATGCGTCACGCATGAGCGGATTCCATGTCGCGCCGGTGCCGTTCGGGACGCGTGCCCGTTCCTCCCCCGTTCATGTGCCGCGGCTACGCTTGCCGTGTCCTGCGAGGCTCCGCACGCATGCGCTCGATCCTGACCGCGCCATCCATCGGACGATGGCTGCCCGTCCTGGCTCTGGCCGCCGGACTGTCCGCGGCGCCAGCCGGCGCCGCGACGCTGGAGGCGACCTACCGCGTCACGCTCGCCGGATTGTCCGTCGGGAAAGCCGCCCTGCGGATGGAGATCACCGACAGGCGGCGTTACGAGCTGCATCTCGATGCCGCCCTGAACGGGTTGGCGCGCATGCTCTGGGGCGGCCAAGGATCGGCCCAGTCCCGGGGCGTGCTCGACGGGGCGGCCGTCCGCCCGCGGGCCTTTCAGCTCGATGCCCTCTACGGCGGCACGCCGATCAGCGAGCGGATCATGCTCGATGACGGCCGGATCACCTCCGTCAGCATGTCCCCCGACGCGCGGGTGCGACCGGACCGGGTGCCGCCGCGTCCGGGCGACGACCGCAACGTGGTCGATCCGCTCTCGGCCCTGATCGGCCCGCAGCTCAGCCCTCCGGGCGCGCCGACCCCGCGCGACTGCGAGCGCACCCTGCCGGTGCATGACGGTACGGCGCGCTTCGACATTCCCCTCGGCGAGGGGGAGGCGCAGACCTTTGGCGGCACGGGCTATGCGGGACCCGTGGTGCTGTGCCGGGCGCGCTACGTTCCCCTCTCGGGCCATCGGCCGAAGCGTTGGGTCGTGCAGTACATGCGCGAGAACCGCGACCTGCGGGTCTGGCTCGCTCCGGTCGGGCATTCCCGCGTCCTCGCTCCCGTACGGATCGAGGTCGGCACCACCTTCGGCACCGCCATGGCCGAGGTGACCCGCTGGCGGATCGAGGAAGCCGCCTCCCGCTGACGCAGGTGCTGCGGGCCCCGCCCAAGATCTCGGACCGAAGAAGCGCGCGTCCCTGGCCCGACCCGTGTCCTGCGCCCGCCCGAGCGCCTGCGCCGCCTGAAGAGGCCTAAAATCTCCGAAATATGCGCGCGGCATCTGCATGGCGGCCGTCGTTCGGCCGTGCAGGGCCGTCTTCGTCAACCACGCTCCGATTGTCCCGCTTCTGTTCTTGATCGATCCGGATCCAGGAGGCCGCCTCCAACGTCAACACGGCGGCGGCGGCTCCGCTGGCCCGGCGCAGCCTCATCCGGTGCGGTTCTTCGAACGAAAACTCGGAACCAATCTCATCCTCTTGTCGTTGCGGGCACGTTTCAAATCGATCCGGAGCAGGGCTGCTGCCTCGCTGACAGGAGGATACGCAGATGAACAAGCTCGTTCGTGGAACCTTGACTGCCAGTATTCTGGTTCTTGGCGCCGCAACGGCCTTCGCGCAAGGTGGCCCGGGCGGCGGTGCCGGCGCAGGCGGCGGCGGCGCTGGCGGCGCGGGTGTCGGCGGGGGAGCCGGCGGCGGCGCCGGTGGTGGCGGGGGCGCCGGCGCCCCCGGAACGGGGGGCGGTGGCGGAGCCGGCGGTGCGCGCGGGGCGCAGGGCGGCCCGGGCGGTGCGGGCGGCGCCACCACGGGGAGCGAACGCGGCACGGCGCAGCAGCCGGGCGGCACTGCCGGCCGGGCGGGCGAGGCGCCGGGGCGCGCAGGCGGCACGGCGGACCAGGGCACCCAGCGCGGAGGGGCCGAGCGCACGGGTGAGCGCGGCGAGCGCGGCGCCGAACGCGGCGAGCACAGAGGCGAACGCACGGAACGCGGCGAGCGCACAGGTGCGATCAGCGAGGCGCGCGGCGCCTCCTCGCGCCTCGACACGCACCAGCGCACCGAGTTCCGCCAGACCATCGTGAAGTCCGGCGTCCGGCCGATGCACGGGGTCAATTTCTCGCTGTCGGTGGGCACGGCGGTGCCGCGCTCGGTGACCCTGCATGCGTTGCCGCCCACGATCGTCTCGCTGGTGCCGGCCTATCGCGGCCTGCGCTACGTGCTGGTCGACGACGAGATCGTCATCATCGATCCGGACACCTACGAGATCGTCGACGTGATCCGCGGCTGATCGGTCGGTCGAGAGACCCTCTTCCGCCCGGGAGAGGGTCTTTTCGTGACGACCCCGTTCGGCCGGGGACGTCGCTTAAGCGACGTCGAGGCCCAGATCGATGATCGGCGCGCTGTGCGTGATCCAGCCCGTGGAGATCAGGTCCACCCCCGAGGCCGCGACGGCACCGACCGAGTCGCGCGTGATCCGTCCCGATGCCTCGCTGATCGCCCGCCCGTCGATCATCGCGACCGCACGGCGCAACTCGTCGGGCGTCATGTTGTCGAGGAGCACCGCATCGGCGCCCAAAGCCAGGGCCTCTTCGAGCTGGGCCAGGGTATCGACCTCCACCTCGATCCTGACCAGATGCCCCACGCCCGCGCGGGCACGGCGGATGGCCGGGCCGACGCCGCCCGCCACCGCCAGATGGTTGTCCTTGATCAGCACCGCATCGTCGAGGCCGAAGCGGTGGTTCGATCCGCCGCCGGCCCGCACCGCATGCTTCTCCAGGGTCCGCAGACCCGGCGTCGTCTTGCGCGTGCAGACGATGCGCGCGCGCCCGTGCGGGCGGGCGGCCTCGACGAGGGACGCGGTGGCGGTGGCGATGCCCGAGAGCCGGCAGAGCAGGTTGAGCGCCACCCGCTCGGCGGAGAGGATGGCCCGGGCCGGCCCGTCGAGGGTGATCACCGCCTCGCCGGGCGCGACCGCGCTGCCGTCCGGCCGCGCGACCGACACCGACACCGCAGGGTCGAGGAGCGCGAAGGCGAGCGCGGCCGCGTCCGTGCCCGCGACCACGCCAGTCTGGCGGGCGACGATGGCGCCGGAGAACCGGGCCTCGGCCGGGACGATGCTGTCGGTGGTGAGATCGCCCGCCCGGCCGAGATCTTCGCAGAGCGCCGCCCGCACGATCGGCTCGACGAGCAGGCGGGGCAGGGGGCTGAGGGGGAGAGCGTCGGTCATGGGACCTCCAGAGGGGCAAGCGAGGCGGAGAGGCGGCGCGCCTGCGCCAGGGTGATCTCGGCGTGGCGGGGCTCCTGCTGCCCCGGATGATCTTCCCGCCAATGGGCGCCGCGGCTCTCGCGGCGGGACAGGGCGGAGGCCGCGACGAGGAGGCCGATTGCGGCTTCGGGCGAGCCGGCCTCCGCAAGGGCGCCGAGGCGGGCGACCGCCCGGGCCAGCCCGGCCTCATTGCGCACCAGCCCGACCTCGGCCTCCATGATCCGGCGGATCTCCGGCAGGGCGGCGGGCCGGGGCACCGGCGCGTCCTCGGCGGCGGCGCGGCCGGCACTGGAGGACAGGCCCCGGATGTCCGCCGCGATGAAGGCCGCGAAGGCCATCGCTTCGAGCAGCGAATTGCTGGCGAGCCGGTTCGCCCCGTGCAGCCCGGTCGAGGCCACCTCGCCGCAGGCCCACAGGCCGGGCAGGGAGGTCCGTCCGCTTCCATCCACCCGGATGCCGCCCATGTGGTAATGGGCGGCGGGGCTCACCGGGATCGGCGTCGCGGCCGGATCGATTCCGGCCTTGCGGCAGAGGGCCGCCACGGTCGGGAAGCGGCGCGCGACGTCGAGGCGGCGCGCGTCGAGGAAGACGGCCTCGCCGCGGCTCGTCCGGGAGAAAATCGCCCGGGCGACGACATCCCGCGGCGCGAGCTCGGCCCCGGCAATGCCGGCCATCACCCGCTCTCCCGCCGCGTTCACCAGGATGGCGCCCTCACCGCGCAGGGCCTCGGTCGCCAGCGGCAGGGGGCCGGCATCCCCGGTCGCGATCGCGGTCGGATGGAACTGCACGAACTCGACGTCCCGCAGCACCGCGCCGGCCCGCGCCGCGAGCGCAAGGCCGGAGCCGAGCGCGCCCGCCGGATTGGTGGTGGCGCGATAGAGCCCGCCGAGGCCGCCCGTCGCCAGCACGACCGCGCGCCCCGGGAGATCGACGCTCGCCCCGTTCACGCAGGCGCGCAGGCCCGCGACGCGGCCGTTCGCATCCTGCGCCAGCGCCGTCGCCTGCCCGACCACGACGGAGATCGAGGGGCTCGCGGCGGACGCGCGGGCGAGGGTCTGCAGCACCGCCCGGCCGGTGGCGTCGCCCCCCGCCTTCACGATGCGGCGGCGGCCATGCGCGGCTTCGAGGCCGAGCGCGAGCGCCCCGTCCGGCCCGCGGTCGAAGGCAAGGCCAAGGGCGGAGAGCCAGGCGACGAGACCGGGACCGGCCTCGGCGACCCGCTGCGCGACATCCGGATCGGTCAGGCCCGCGCCGGCCGCCCGCGTGTCGGCGGCGTGGAGGGCGGGGTCGTCGTCCGGGCCGATCGCCGCCGCGATGCCGCCCTGCGCCCAGGCGGTCGCCGTTCCTTCGCCAAGCGGGGCGCCCGTCAGCAGCGTGACCGGGAGCGGCGCCAGCCGCAGGGCCGTGGCGAGGCCGGCCACGCCGGCCCCGACCACGAGGGTGCGGTCCGCGCTCACGGCCGCACCGCCAGCATCCGTTCGACCGCCCGGCGCGCGGGGGCGATCAGGTCGGAGGGCACCGTGACCTCGTGGGTCATGGTTTCGAGCGCCCGCCGGATCTTGGACAGCGAGATGCGCTTCATATGCGGGCAGAGATTGCAGGGCTTGACGAATGCCACCTCCGGATTGCGGACCGCGAGATTGTCGGCCATTGAGCATTCGGTGATCATCACCACCTGCGCCGGGCGGCGGGTCTCGACGAAATCCTGCATCGCCGCCGTCGATCCGGCGAAATCCGCTTCGGCCACCACCTCGGGCGGGCATTCGGGGTGGGCCAGCACCGTCACGCCCGGATAGGCTTCGCGCACCTCGCGGATGTCTGCGGGCGAGAAGCGCTCGTGCACCTCGCAATGGCCGGCCCAGGACAGAATCTCGACCTGCGGCAGCTCGGCCTGCACGTTGCGGGCGAGGTACTCGTCCGGGATCATCAGCACGCGCGGTACGCCGAGGGACTCGACCACTGCCTTCGCGTTGCCGGAGGTGCAGCAGAGATCGGACTCGGCCTTCACCGCCGCCGAGGTGTTGACGTAGGTGACGATCGGCACGCCCGGATGGCTGCGGCGGAGCGCCCGCACATCCGCCGCCGTGATCGAATCCGCAAGGGAGCAGCCGGCCGCCTGATCGGGAATCAGCACGGTTTTCTCCGGGTTCAGCAGCTTCGCGGTCTCGGCCATGAAGTGCACGCCCGCGAGCACGATCACGTCCGCGTCGGTGCGCGCGGCCTCGCGGGCGAGCGCGAGGCTGTCGCCGACGATGTCCGCCACCGTGTGGAAGATCTCGGGCGCCTGATAATTGTGGGCGAGCACCACGGCATTGCGCTGCCGCTTCAGCATCTGGATCGCCGCCACGTCCTCGGCGAGGGCCGGCCATTCGATCGCCGGAACATGGCCCTTCACCCGGGCATAGAGATCCGGCAGGGGCAGCGCCTCCTGCACCGCTTGGGTCACCGCAGCCATTCTCGTCTCCACCCTTTATGCTCAAAATGAGCATTTATCCGGCTAGGGTAATCTGCGTCGGCGTTCCTGTCCAGATATGCTGGGATTGAGCATAAGCCCGAGGGCGCACCGCCTCGGGCCGGCCTGATCCGGTTTCCGGATGGTTGGTTCGGAGATCGCGTCACCAAGCCTGCGCGGCACCTGAAGCCGACATCCGCATGGTGCAGCAAGTAACCGGAAGCCGGATGAGGGCTTTCGTCCAGCCGGATTCGCCTCCGGCGAACACAGCGCTCTTCGGCTTCGATTGAGACCGTATCAGTTCACCACCGGCCCGGGCTGACCCTGACGGATGAAACCGCGGCTGAATGAGCGCTCCCGTTCATGGCAGCGAACTCCGGCCCTCATGCTGCGGCTGCACCGCAGCATGAGGAGCGGGGCGGCTTCCACTACGCCAGTTTCTATTTAGCCCAGGCGAGGATGTCCGCCTGACGCGTCCAGCAACGATCAAGGATCGTCTCGCCCGGCCTGCTGTCGCCCGCTCTCCCTCTCCTGGGCGCATGCAGCGGCAGCGGAATGCGACCCGGGATCCAGCACAAGACGTCGCGCAGCGCCCGCTTGTCACCCGCGGCGCTGGAAGTCGGAGCCGCTTCGCGGCAATTCACCGTGCTGGATCGTGGATCTCCTTCCGCTGACGCTGCAGTCGTGCAGGCCCGAACGGGCCCGGAAAGAGGGAGCGGAAAGGGGCGGAGGCCGGATCACCGCGCCCCCTTAAGCGAAGCCGAGATCCGCAGGGCGAAGCCAGCAACTGGGATCGGATCAGAGGCGACGCCCGGGCGGCAGGCGCACTCCGGGCGCCGGGCGTTCGAGCAACACCTCGCGGCGGAAGCGCATCAGCCGGGCGGGGCGCCCGCCGGTCTCGGCGCTGATCGCATCGGTCTCCTCGACCAGGCCCTGCTGGGCGACGAGGCGGCGGAAATTTTGCTTGTGCAGGAGCACGCCCGAGAGCGCCTCGACCACCCGCTGGAGCTGGCCGAGGGTGAAGGTCGGCGGCATCAGCTCGAACACGACCGGCCGGTACTTGATCTTGCCCCGCAGGCGGCCGAGGGCGGTCGCGAGCATGCGGCGATGGTCGAGCGCCATGGGCTGGCCCGCGAGGGGATCCGGCGCGCCCGCCTCCGGCACGAGCCCGGCCTCGAACAGGAGTTCGTAGCGCTCCAGCACGCGCTCCTCGTTCCAGCCGCCGCCCGCGACGCCGAAGGTGAGGCCGATCCGGTCGAGCCGGCGGCGGCGCTCGCCCGAATCGGGCGCGGCGCGCGCCCAGGCATCGAGCCGGGCCGCGATGGCGTCGAGGGAACCCGGGCGTCCGGTCCGCCAGTCCTCGTAGGGGAAGTAGCGGTACCAGTTCTGCCAGGCCGAATCGGCGGTGGGGCGCGCTTCCCGCGCCAGGGCCAGATAGGCGACGGAGAGCGCGTGCTGCCCGTCGCCGCCGGGGCGGCGGTTGCGGTCGCCGAAGGTGTAGAGCTGCTCGACATAGCCGAGCGTCTGTCCGGTCTGGCGCTCGACCCAGGCGCGCAGGCCCCGCTCCAGGGTGGGATGGGCCGGCTCCAAGGGGCCGGAGGGGAGGCCCTCGCCGCGGCCGGGCGGCTGGTCCGGGACCGGCACCGTGAGGACGCGCGGCTCGTCCTGCGTCGCCGCGAGGATCACGGCGGCAAGGCCGACCGAAGGCGCCGACGAGACCGTCATCGGCTCCAGCCGCGCCCGCTCCGCCTCCGCCATCCTGCACGCTCCTTCGGGTCCGCACGAGGCCTTATCACGCGGCCGCCACCCGTCGCCATGGCGGCTGTCGGACGAACCGCTTGTCTTCCAAACTCTTAAACCTGCCGAACGGGCGCCCCGGCGCCAGCCGGCCGGCCTTCACGGGTGCGGATGCGCAGCGCCCGATCACGCCGTTGCGCGGACGCGGGCCATCATCCGGGATAAGGAGCGGAGGCTCGGAAAGGCCGGCTGCTCAGCCGACGGCAACAGGGCGAAGCGAGCGGATGCCGGATCACTCCTCGCCCTGCCGGTACGGGGTGCTGGCCTCGTACTCGCACAGGGCCTGCCGCACATAGCCGGCCTCGCGGCGGAGATAGTCGGCGATGGCCGCGCGCAGCCCCGGATCGGCGATGTCGTGGGCGGAATGCGTCACCACCGGCCGGTAGCCGCGCGCGAGCTTGTGCTCGCCCTGCGCGCCGGCTTCCACGCGGGCCAAGCCGCGGGCGATGGCGAAGTCGATCGCCTGATAATAGCAGACCTCGAAATGCAGGAAGGGATGGTCCTCGATGCAGCCCCAGTTGCGCCCGTAGAGCGCCGTGTCGCCGATCAGGTTGAGCGCCCCCGCCACATAGCGGCCCTGCCGCCGCGCCATCACCAGAAGCACGCGCTCCGGCATGCGCTCGCCGAGGAGCGAGAAGAAGCGCCGGTTGAGATAGGGCCGGCCCCATTTGCGCGAGCCGGTATCCATGTAGAAGCGGAAGAAGGCGTCCCAATGCGCCTCCGTCAGGTCGGAGCCGGTCACCCATTCCACCGTGACGCCGCTCGCGAGCGCGTCGCGCCGCTCCCGCTTCACGGCCTTGCGCTTGCGGGAGGCCAGCGCGCCGAGGAACGCCTCGAAGCTCCCGTAGCCCTGGTTGTCCCAATGGAATTGCTGGTCGACGCGCTGCAGGAAGCCGAGCCGGCCGGCCGCCGCCCATTGCGCCTCCGGCATGAAGGTGACGTGGATCGAGGAGGCCTTGGTCTCCCGGCGCAGGGCCCGAAGACCGGCGATGAGCGCCGCAATGGCCTCCTCGGCGGGCTCGCCGGGCGCGAGGAGGAGGCGCGGCCCCGTCACCGGCGTGAACGGCACGCTGACCTGGAGCTTCGGGTAGTAATCGCCCCCGGCCCGGGCATAGGCGTCGGCCCAGCCGTGGTCGAAGACGTATTCGCCCCGCGAATGGGACTTCAGGTAGCAGGGGGCCACGCCGACGAGGCGGCCGGCGCGCTCGACCGCCAGGTGGAGCGGCAGCCAGCCGGCGCGGCCGGAGACGCAGCCCGCCTCCTCCAGCGCCGACAGGAAGGCATGCGTGACGAAGGGATTATGGCTCTCGCCGGTGCCCGCGAGCGATTCCCGAGAGAGGGCGCAGCGGTCCCACTCCGCCGCCGGGATCTCGGCGATCCGCGGCACGACGCGCACCGTCAGGGCGTCCGGCGAGGCCGGGCCGCTTGCCGCTTGTCCGCCGCTCTCCATTGCACCGCACCTAAGCCGCTCGCCCGCTTCCGGCAAGACGCTGCGACCCCGGAGCCGATCGGCCGGCACCGCGTTGGTGCCTGCCACAAGGAGGTGCCTTTGAACCCGACCGCCGAAGCCTGGGATGCCCGCGTCGACCGTCTGACCGAGCGGCTGCCGGAGCGCGGGCAGCGCTGGCTCGCATGGCTGCGCGCGCCCTCGCGGCGCTGGATCCGCATCCCGGCGGCCTTCCTGCTGGTCCTCGGCGGCTTCCTGTCGATCCTGCCGGTTCTCGGCCTGTGGATGCTGCCGCTCGGCCTCGCGCTCCTGAGCGAGGATTGGCCGGTCCTCAAGGTGCCCCTCGAGCACGCCGCCCGCGGGATCGAACGCCTCTGGCGGAAGGTTTTTCCCGATCGCACAGCGTGACCGTATTGCAACGCCGCGCCGCAGACAGGCTTTGCGCCGCGCCAGACAGCCATCGTTCAGACTTGATCCACTACTATGTGACGATTCTCACAGAACCGGACGCCGGCTTGCCGGATGCTGGCACCAGGTTCGAAAGCGGATCGAGTCATGACCCACCTGTATTTTCACTGCGGTCACTCCGGCGAGCTGCTCCTCGACTACCGCGGGGCGGATGTGACCGACCTCAAGGAGGCCCGGGACCGCGCTCTTGCGGTCGCTCGCTCCGTCATGGAGACGGCTTACGGCCACCAGGATTTTTCGGACTGGTTCGTCTGCGTTGGCGACGAGGACGATGAGGAACTGATGCGCGTGCCCTTTACCTCGGCACTGCCCACGCTTCACTGACACGCCACCTGCGCCGCGCACCGGCCTGGACGGCGCGGCGGATCGCACCACCTCCCCGTACAAGGGCCGTGCGCCCCGGCGGCGAGAGGTCTTCGTGCAGCACCCGCGAATGTCCTGCCCGCGAATGTCTTGGACCCGGGCGGGAGGGCACCCGTGACCGGGGCCATCTCTCTCGGCCGGCTCCTCGCCGAACTGGGCACGCTGCGAGCGGTCGATGCGTCCGGCCGCATGCGGCGCGTGCTGCGCCAGCAGGAGGATGCGGGCCTCGCCTTCGCGTTCCGGGCCCGGCAGGCCGCCATCCTGGTGGTGTCGCTCTGGCTCCTCTTCCTCGTTCCGACGCCGCGCGACCTCTATTATCTCGCCTTCGCGGCCCTGTTCTTCGGCCTCGGCTGGATCCCGTTCCGGCTGCGCCGCCACCGGCGCGCGCTCGCGATCAAGCTCGGCTTCATCCTGCTCGACGCCGTGCTGGTCACGCTCGTCGTGGTGCTGCCGCCGCCCGCCGAGCTCGGCGTCGACTGGCCGATCCAGACCCGCCTGCGCGCGGTGGAATACCTCTACCTCCTGCTGCTGCTCGGCGAGGCGAGCCTGTCCTATTCGCCGCTCGCGGTCGTCTGGACCGGATTCTCGATCATGGGGGCGTGGTCGGTCGCCGTCGTGGCGGTCTATTGTCGGCCCGACACGGTGCGCTACCGCGACGTCGTCGCGCAGCTCGGCCCGCTCTCGGACGAGATGGCGCTCAAGACGGTGTTCGATCCGCGCTATGTCGGGCTCACCCCTTGGTGGACCCAGATGGTGCTGACGGCCCTGCTCACCAGTCTCCTGGCCTGTGCGGTGGCGCGGGCCCGGGCGACGCTGCTGGCGCGGGTGCGGGGCGAGGTGGCGCGCGCGGATCTCGCCCGGTACGTGTCACCGGACGTGGCCGATGCGCTCACCGCCACGGCGCATTCCGGCTTCGGTGCGCCGCGCGAGCGGGTGGTCGCGGTGCTCTTTGCCGACCTCGTGGGCTTCACCACGCTGGCGGAGCGGCTCCAGCCGGAGACGGTCCTGGCGCTGCTCAAGGCGTTCCGCGAGCGGAGCTGCCGCATCGTCTTCGCGCATGGCGGCACCCTCGACAAGTTCCTGGGCGACGGCTTCATGGCGACCTTCGGCTGCCTTGAGGACGAACCGGACGCGCCGCATACGGCGCTCGCCTGCGCGCTGGCGCTGCAGGAGGAGATGGCGCGCTGGAATGCCGAGCGCGAGGCGGCGGGCCAGCCCTGCGTCGCCCTCTCGATCGGCCTGCATTGCGGGCCGGTCGTCGTCGGGACGATCGGTGCGCAGCAGCGCGTCGAGTTCACCGTGGTGGGCGATGTCGTGAACGTGGCGAGCCGGCTTCAGCAGGCGACCCGCGACCTCGGCGGCGGCATCGTGGCCTCGGAAGGATGCCTCGCGGCAGCCATCGATGCCGGCCTCGCCCTCGACGGCTTCGGCGACAGCCGCGAACTCACCCTGCGCGGGCGCAGCCAGCCGATCCGGGTTCGGGTCTGGACCGGGCATCCGCCGACGGTTCCCCGGCCGGCGTGATCGGGGCCGTGGTGGCGTGCGGCCGGTACCCGTCCCGTGCTAGGGTGGCGACGAACAGGCCGGGGGAGATGCCGCCATGGCGGCGGGCACGATGTCGAGGGTCGGGGGGGGCGACGGATCAGGGGCCGGCTTCCGCTACGCCGCCATCGCGCCCATCACCGACTTCCAGCGCGTCCTCGACGAGTCCGTCTACCGGCCGGTGCCGGATGCATGGTGGGTCGCCATGACGGATGTGGTCGAGTCGACCGCCGCCATCGCGGCCGGCCGCTACAAGGCGGTCAACTTCGCCGGGGCCGCCGCCATCGCGGCTTTGCGCAACGCCCTCCGGGGCCGCGACATTCCCTTCGTGTTCGGCGGCGACGGGGCGAGCCTCCTTCTCGCGCCGGACGAGGTCGAGACCGCCCGCGCGGCGCTCGCCGCCACCGTGGCCTGGGTCCGGGCCGAGATGGGCCTGACCCTCCGGGCCGCTCTGGTCCCGGTCTCGGCGATCCGGGAGGCCGGTTGCGATCTGCAGGTGGCCCGCTACGCCCCGTCGCCGCACGTGGCCTACGCGATGATGACCGGCGGGGGACTGGCCTTCGCGGAGCGCGCCCTGAAACGGGGGCTCTACGCGGTGCCGCCGGCGGACGGGGCCCGCCCGGACCTGACCGGCCTCTCCTGCCGCTTCTCGCCGGCCCGCGCCCGCCACGGGATGGTCCTCTCGGTCATCGTCGTCGGGGCAGAGGGGGCCGATCCGGGCGCCACGCGGGCCGTGATTGCGGAGGTGCTCCGGCTCGTCGCCGCGGCCCCCGCCATGGGACGCCCGCTGCCCGAGGGCGGGCCGCCCCTGCGCTGGCCGCCGGAGGGCCTTGCCCACGAGGTGCGGGCGGGCGGGGCGCCGCGGGGCCTGCGCCGGATCGCGCTCCTGCTGCGCACCCTGGCCGCGCTTCTCATCTTCCGCCTGCACGTCCCGGTCGGCCGCTTCTCGCCCGACCGCTACCTGTGCGAACTCGTCGCTAATGCGGATTTCCAGAAATACGACGATGGCCTGCGCATGACGCTCGACTGCGACGCGGCGACGGCGGACGCGATCGAAGCGCGGCTCAGGGCGGCCGAGGCGGCCGGGCTCGTCCGCTACGGCCTCCACCGGCAGGCGGCGGCGCTCACGACCTGCATCACGCCGGTGCCGAGCGAGAGCAACCACGTGCATTTCATCGACGGGGAGGATGGCGGCTACACCCGCGCGGCGCGGATGCTGAAGGCCAAGGCCGCCGCGTAGACCGGACGCCGCCGGGGCGCCCCGGTTGCGCCGGGGGAGGGCGCGCATGGATATCGTGGACGGGGCGACACATCCGGAGATCCCGTTCCTTGCCCCGCTCGACCTCGCGACGGCCGCCGCCGTGCGCGAGCGGCTCGAACCGATCGCGGTCGCGGGCGGGCAGATCCTGTTCGAGCAGGATGCTCCCGCCGATGCGCTCTACGCGCTCGTCTCCGGCGCGATCGGGATTTCGGCCCGCGACCCGGCGAGCGGCGAGATGCGCCCCGTCGCCCGGGTGCGCCCGCCGGAAACCGTGGGCGAGATGGCCCTCCTCTCCGGCGAGCCGCGCTCGGCCACCGCGACGGTGCTGCGCGATTCCTACCTCCTGCGCCTGTCGAAGTCGGCCTTCGACGATCTCGTGGAGTGCCATCCGGCGACCATGCTGTATTTCGCCCGGCTCCTGGCGGCCAGGCTGCGCAGCGTCTCCTCGCAGCAGCCGCTCGCCACCGCGCCGATGACCTTCGCGGTGATCGGCGTGACCGAGGGCGTCGAGGCCGCGGGCTTTGCCAGCGCCTTCGCGGCGGCGCTGCCCGGCCGCTCCACCGCGCTCGCCACCTGGCCCGAGGAGGCGGACGAGACCTGGTTCCACGCCCTCGAGACCGCGCATGATCAGGTCGTCTACGCGGCCGAGGCGCCGGGCTCCGGCTGGGCGAATCTCTGCCTGCGCCGGGCCGATCACGTCCTGCTGCTCGCCGCACCGCGCCATCCGCCGCGGGGAGCGCTCGCCGGCCGCATCGTCATGCCGGTGCCGGGCTGGACGCGACAGGATCTCGTCGTCCTCAACGCGCAGGGCGCGACGCGCCCAGGCCCGCTCGATCCGGCCGTGACGGCCCTGCCGGTCGCCCTGCGGCTCCAGGCGCGCGCGGGCAACGCGCAGGATCTGGCCCGGATCGCGCGGCTCGCCGGCGGGCGCGCGCGCGGCCTCGTGCTCGGCGGCGGGGGCGCGCGCGGCTTCGCGCATCTCGGGGTGATGCGTGCGCTGGCGGAGGCCGGGCTCGCCGTCGACCTCGTTGCCGGCACCAGCATGGGCGCCGTCACGGGTGCGAGCCTCGCGATGGGATGGGACCTGGAGGAGATCGTGGCCCATACGGTCGCGGCCTTTGTCGAGAGCTCGCCCCTCAACGACTACACGCTGCCGATCACCGCGCTCACCCGCGGCGCCAAGGTCGACCGCAGGCTCGCGCTGCATTTCGGCGATGCCCGGATCGAGGATCTCTGGCTGCCCTTCTTCTGCGTGTCGTCGAACCTGACCACCGGCGCGGCGATGGTCCATCGCGAGGGTCCGCTCGTCCCGGCCCTGCGCGCCAGCATCGCGATCCCGGGGCTGCTGCCGCCGGTGCTCGATGCCGAGGGGGTGCTCGTCGATGGCGGGGTCATGAACAACCTGCCGGCCGACCTGATGGCGGCGCTGGGCCGCGGCACGGTGCTCGCCGTGGACGTCGCGAGCGATCTCGCCCTCGACACCATGCCCCGGCGCAGCCTGCGCTCGCGGGTGCTGCGCCGGGCGCTGGGCGTGCCCTTCGCGATGCCGAGCATCGCCCAGATCCTGCTGCGCGCGGCCACGGTGTCGAGCGACGCCTCGGCCGCCATGGCCCGGGACCGGGCGACCGCGGTGCTGCGTCCGCCCCTCGCCGGCATCGACCTGCGGGCGTGGCGCAGCTACGCGGCGGTGGCCGAGATCGGCTACCGCGACGCCCGCGCGCGGCTGGCGGAAGGGGCGCTCGACGCCTGGGCCGCCGGGATGGCGGCCGTCCGGTAGCATGTCATCCGATATCCGGTTGCTGGCATCGTCCTGCGGAGGTCAAAGACGTCGCGAAGCGCCCGTTCGGCAGCAGCGCTGCTGAAAGGCGGAGCCGCTGCGCGGCAAGCTCTCGTGCTGGGTCCCGGGTCGCATTCCGCTGTCGCTGCATGCGCCCGGGACAGGGGGCGGGGGACGGGACGCCGACCACGAATCCATGCACGTCAGGCGACCCCCTCGATGGCGAGCCGCAGATGCTGCGGCCCGCGCAAGGAAGCGCCGGGCCGGTAGGGCGGAGGATCCTCGATCAGACGGGGGTTGCGCAGCCGTTGCGCCAGGGCGACGAGCGCCGCCTCGGCCTCCATGCGTGCGAGCGGCGCGCCGACGCAGAAATGCAGGCTGCCGCCGAAGCCGAAATGCTGGTTGTCCTCGCGATCGGGGTCGAAGCGGTCGGGGTCGGGAAACCGGGCCGGATCGCGGCTGCCAGAGGCGAAGAGCAGCACGATGGGGGCGCCTTGCGGGATCGTCACCCCCTCCATGCGGATGTCGGCCAGCGCCTTGCGGGTGCGGAAATGGACCGGCGGCTCGTAGCGCAGAAGCTCCTCGATCAGCCGGGGCGCGATCTCCGGATCCGCCCGCAGCCGCTCCAGATGCTCGGGGAAGCGCAGGAGCGTCAGCATGCCGTTGGTGATCAGGTTCACCGTGGTCTCGTGGCCCGCGATGAGGAGGAGGATCGCCGTCGCGATCAGGTCGTAGTCGCCCATCCGGCCGACCTTCGGGTCCTCGTAGGTCGCGAGCCCGGTCAGGAGGTCGTCCTGCGGATGCCGCCGCTTCTCCCTGATGAGATCCTGCATGTAGGCGGCGATCACGTCGAAGGTCTCGATGTTGCGGCCCTTGGTCTCTTCGTCCTCGCGGGCATCGGGCTCGAGGGCGGTCGCGAGCTGCGTCGCCCAGCCGTGGAAGCGCGGCTCGTCCTCGTGCGGTACGCCCAGGAGTTCGCAGATCACCATGACGGGGAGCGGATAGGAGAAGTGGTCCACGAGGTCGATCGTGCGGGCATCGCGGCAGCGGTCGAGCAGGTCGGCGACGAGGGCATCGACCCGCCCGTGCATCGTCCGCAGCCGCTCGGGCGTGAACTGGCGCGTCACGTGGCGGCGCAGCACGTCGTGGTCGGGCGGGTCGCGGAAGATGAAGGGCCGGTGCTTGGTCCGCACGTAGTCCTTGATCGGGTTGACGATCCAGTCCTTGAAGGGATTGCCGGTGCGCGGATGAGAGATGGGCGGCAGATCCTCGGAGCTGAGGCGGGGGTCGAAGACGAGGGCGCGCAAAGCCGCGTGGGTCGTCACCACGTAGCTGCCGTCGTGCTGGAGCGCGACCGGCGTCTCGCGCAGGCGCGCGTAGAGCGGATAGGGATTCGGGCGGTTGGCCGGGTCCTTGACCGCGGCGAACAGGTTCGGATCGGGCATGGCTCTCAGGCTCGCGCCGGACGGGACGGGAAACCGGGATCGGCGGGGGCGACGCGGCCCTGGTCCGTCGCGCCGAGGATCGGGGGAAAGGCGTCGCGGGCCTCGATGCGGGCCGCATAGGCCGGGAGCCAGCGGGTCGAATCGAAAGAGATTGCCGCCACCGTGCGTCCGGCCCGGCCGTAGACCGCCACGAAGCGGCGCTCGGCGAGGCTGCCCTGCGTGACCGCAACGCTGTCGGCGCCGTTCGTCAGGCCGACCGACTTGATGTTCACGTCGAACTGGGTCGACCAGAAGGCCGGAAGCTCGGCATAGGGCCGGTCGTGACGGCCGAGCAGCGTGCGGGCCGCATGCGCGGCCTGGGCGACCGCATGGCCCCAATGCTCGAAGGCGACGGGTCCGTTCTCGATGAGCGGGTGGGGGAAGCGCGCGACGTCGCCCGCCGCGACCACGCCGTCGACCGGCTGGCCCGCCCGGTCGAGAACGCGGCAGAAGCCGTCGCAGGAGACGCCGCCGGGATCCGCCGCGATGCCGGATCCGGTGAGCCACTCGGTGTTGCGCACCGCCCCGAGGGCCACGATGACGATGTCGGCCTCGATCGCGCCGCCGCCGACGAAGCGGGCCGCGCGGACCCGGCCCTCCGCATCCGCCTCCAGCGCCTCCACGCGCGTGGACGGACGGTAATCGACACCCGCTCGGCCCAGCATCCCGGCGACGACGCTACCGATCCGCGTGCCGAGCACCGAGGCGAGCGGCGTCGGATTGGGATCGATCACCGTCACGGGCAGGCCGATCGCGCGGCAGGCGGAGGCCGACTCGCAGCCGATGAAGCCCGCCCCGATGATCAGCACCCGCCGCGGCGAGGCGGCGAGGGCCCGGCGCAGGCGCTCGGCATCGTCCCGGTGGCGGATCGCGTGGACGCCCTTGAGGGCGGCTTCCTCCGGCTTCGGCCAGGGCCGCGCCCGGGTGCCGGTGGCAATCAGCAGCGTGTCGAAGGCGATCCGGTCACCCGTCGCCAGCGCCACCTCGCGGGCCGTGAGATCGAGCCCGACGGCGGCGGCGCCGAGCCGCCAACTAAGATCGAGGCCCGGGCGCGACGGCAGGGTGATCTGGTCGGGGCGCTCCTCCCCGGTGAGCACGCGCTTCGACAGGGGTGGCCGGTCATAGGGGAGGTAGGGCTCGTCGCCCACCAGGGTGATCGGACCGCGATGGCCCCCGTGCCGCAGGGCCTCCGCGGCGCGAAGCCCCGCCAGCGAGGCGCCGACGATCACGGTCCGCCCGGGCTCGGTCATCCCGGGCTCAGTCATGGCGCTCGGCCTCCGGCTCGACCTCCAGCATGATCGCCCGCACGGGGCAGGCCTGGACCGCCCGCTCGATCTCCCGGCGTCGCTCCGGCGGCGGAGCCGGATCGTAGACCAGCACCTCGATGCCATGCAGCGCGAAGCTGTCGGGCGCCGCAAAGCAGCACTGGGCATAGGCTTGGCAGCGGTTCAGGTCGACGACGACGCGCATGGCATTCCTCCACGTCCGGGCGCTGCGTTGCAGGGCGCAACTGCGCTGCAGCGCGCCTGCGCACCGCAGTGCAGCATCGGCAAAGCCGACAACGCCGCAGGGGCGCCGTCCGGTTCTTGCACGGGCGGATTCGTCGCGCCGCCGCAAAGGTTACGATCGGCCACCAAGTCGCCGTCAGGGCACCAATTCGCCGTCAGGCCGCGAAGCGCCCAGCTCGCCCGTGCGGCGCGTCGTAGTCGAGGATGGGCCCCAGCGGCACGATCCCGGTCGGGTTGATGGTCGAGTGGCTCTCGTAATAGTGGCGCTTGATGTGCGTCAGGTTCACGGTCCGGGCGATGCCCGGATGTTGGTAGAGGTCGCGCAGATAGCCCGAAAGGTTCGGATAATCGGCGATCCGGCGCAGGTTGCACTTGAAGTGCCCGACATAGACCGGATCGAAGCGGACCAGCGTGGTGAACAGGCGGATATCCGCCTCGGTCAGGCGGGGCCCGAACAGATAGCGTCCGCGATCGAGGCGGGACTCGAGGCGATCGAGTTCCTCGAACAAGGCCGTCACCGCCTCCGCATAGGCGTCCTGGGTCGTCGCGAAGCCCGCTTTGTAGACGCCGTTATTGACCCGGTCGTAGACCTGCGCGTTGAGGGCGTCGATCTCCTCGCGCAGATCGGCGGGGTAGAGGTCCGGGCCGGTGGCGCCGAGGGCGCCGAAGGCCCCGTTGAGCATCCGGATGATCTCGGCGGATTCGTTCGAGACGATCGTGCCGCGCGCCTTGTCCCAGAGCACCGGCACGGTGACGCGGCCCGTATAGCCGGGATCGGCCTTGAGATAGATCTCGGAGAGGCGCCTCGCGCCGTTCAGGGTATCGGGGCCGGCGCCGGGCGTGTCGCCGAACACCCAGCCCTCGGCGCCCATATGCGGATCGACCACCGCGACCGAGACCGCCTCCTCCAGACCTTTCAGCGCACGCACGATCAGCGTGCGGTGAGCCCACGGGCAGGCGAGCGAGACGTAGAGGTGGTAGCGGCCCACCTCCGCCGGAAAGCCGCCTTTGCCGGTGGGGCCGGGCGCCCCGTCCGCGGTCACCCAGTTGCGGAACGCGGATTCCTTGCGCACGAAGCGTCCGCCGGTCTCCCTGGTGTCGTACCAGCTTTCCTGCCAGACGCCGTTGACGAGCAGCCCCATGCGGTCCTCCCGAGGTCCCGCATGACATGGATCGGGCGGCCGGCTTTGCCAGCGTTCAGCGGCGCTCGCGGTCGAGCTTCTGGCGCGCGACGGCCTCGCTGTCGAACCGGTCGTCGGGGAGGCGGGCCAGGAAGCGCTCGGCCATCTCGACGAGGAGCAGGTGCGGGCGCAGCCGCGCCACGTAGGACCAGTCGAGGCTCGCCGACCACAGGAAATGCACCTCGCGAAAACTCTCGGCGAGGAGGGCGGTGAGGAAGAACGACCCGAAATGCGCGCAGGAATCGCCGAACAGGACGAGCCGGCGCGGATCGGCCTGCGGGCTGTCGTTGCGGAACACCGCCCGGGCGCCGACATGGAGTTCCATCGCGCGGCCCTGCGTCTCGAAGGTTTCGAGGAGTGCATTCGCCTCGACGCGGCGCGCGTCGCGCAGGTAATGGACCATCCGCACCGTCTCGACCGGGTGGGACGGCAGCTTCCGGCCGAGGTCGAGCACGGCCTGGATGTCCTGGTAGGGCCGCTCGGCGAGATCCGGGCGCGGCTTTGCCCCGAGCCCCCGCATGATCTCCGCATGGGCGAGCTGGCAGCCCCGCTCGGTCCAATGCGTGTCCGTGCGCAGGTAGAGCGGCCGGCCCTCGTCCCGCGCGGCGCGCATCGGCCCGACGAGGTCGATCCAGCTGCCCGCGGCCGGCGAGCGCGCCATGCGCTGCCCGAGGCGGCGGGCCGGGGACAGGGCGGGATCGATCGCGACGCCGTCCAGCCGATCCTCGTAGATGCTGATCTTCTCCGGCACCACGACCTGATGGAAGCGCAGGCCGAGCGCCGCCGCGCGCGCCGCGCGCCGCTCGATCAGACGCTGCCAGCGCCACAGGCGCCAAGCCGCCCAGGGCGTCGCCCGGTATTGACGGAGCACCTGATTGGTGCCGCCGACGAGGAAGAGCCAGCCGTCCCGCCCGATGTGAACCGCGTTGCCGTCATGGGTCATGCCGGCGCTGTAGCGGCCCCGGGCGCGCCTGAACAGCGGCCGCGCCGCCTCGTGTCGCCGCGACGCGGGAGCCGGATGGACAAGGCCGGCCCTGTGCGCCATCTCGCAGCAACGATGCCGCACGCTCCCCCGATCCTCACCCTTGAGAGGGACGAGGCCGCCCTCGCGCCGTTCCGCTCCGCCGGGGAGGCCGGCCGATGAGCCGGCTCGCGCGCCTGCCGATCCGGAGCCAGGCCACCGCCCTGTGGCGCCGCCTGCGCCTCAACGAGGTCGGCCCGCTCGCCTCGCTCCTGGCCGTGAGCCTGTTCGGGTTCGGCTTCTTCAAGGTGGCGGGCGAGGTCGCCGAGGGCGACACCAAGGGCCTCGACGAGAAGCTGCTCCTGGCGCTGCGCCGGCCCGACGATCTCGCCCGGCCGATCGGGCCGGGCTGGCTGCCGGAGACGATGCGGGACATCACGGCCTTCGGCAGCGTCTTCGGCATCGTCTACGTCACCGCGTGCGTGGTCCTCTATCTCGCGGGCACGCGGCGCTGGCGGGCGGCGATCCTCGTCGCCGCCTCGGTCGGGGGCGGCGAGATCCTCTCGACGGGGCTCAAGCTGTTCTTCCAGCGGCCGAGGCCCGATCTCGTGCCCCACGGCATGGAGACCTTCACGGCAAGCTTCCCGAGCGGCCACGCCATGCTGTCGGCGGTGGCCTATCTCACCCTGGCGATCCTGCTCGCCCGCATCTCGCGGGGGCGGCGCGTGAAGGCCTTCGTGCTCGCGCTCGGAGTGGTGACGACGCTCCTCGTCGGCATCAGCCGGGTCTATCTCGGGGTGCACTGGCCGAGCGACGTGCTCGCCGGCTGGTGCATCGGCGCCGCCTGGGCGTCGCTCTGCTGGTTCGTCGCCCTCCAGCTCCAGCGCCAGCAGGTGGTCGAGGCGCCCGATCCGCCGCCGCCCGCGTGAGCCTTGCGGTGCCCGCCCGGGCTCTTCTTTGGTGAAAATCCGAGAGCGAAA
The DNA here is from genome assembly GCF_000022085.1 of Methylobacterium nodulans ORS 2060. NCBI lineage: Bacteria > Pseudomonadati > Pseudomonadota > Alphaproteobacteria > Hyphomicrobiales > Methylobacteriaceae > Methylobacterium > Methylobacterium nodulans. Next base: position 166,429 of record NC_011894.1, on the reverse strand, counting down.
CCAACGATCATGTCCAATGACCATTGGTTTCGGTTGCCACCGGCCTTTGCCGACCCTGAGGGATGAAGCCGGCTGACTGAGCGCTCCCGCTCATGGCAGTCAACCCCGCTCCTCATGCTGAGGTGCTGGCGATCGCACATCGCACTGGCGATCGCAGATCGCACGGAGCCTCTGGCCGGCATCAGCCGGCACGCACGCCTGACCGCTGGTCCGAGGCTGTGGTGGCTGGGAGCACCGGTTCGGCGTGCTTCGAGGCTGCTACGCAGCACCTCAGCATGAGGAGCGGGGCGGCTTCCACCCACGTCAGTTTCTATTTAGACGATTCTCCGGCCGGGGGCGGGGGCGAAGCGGGAGGCGCATGGTGGAATACGAGAACATCCGGGTCGAGACGCGCGGGCGGGTGGCCCTCATCACCCTGCACCGGCCGGCGCAGCTCAATGCGCTGTGCGGGCCGCTCATCGCCGAGCTCAACGCGGCGCTCGACGGTTTCGAGCGCGACGAAGGCATCGGCTGCATCATCCTCACCGGCTCCGAGAAGGCCTTCGCGGCAGGTGCCGACATTCCGGAAATGCGCGACCGCACCCACCCGGAGTTCTTCGTCGCCGACCCCTTCGGGGAATGGGACCGGGTCGGCCGGCGGCGCAAGCCGATGATCGCCGCCGTCGCGGGCTACGCGCTCGGCGGCGGCTGCGAACTCGCCATGATGTGCGACTTCATCCTGGCCGCCGACACCGCCAAGTTCGGCCAGCCGGAGATCAAGCTCGGGGTGATCCCGGGGGCCGGCGGCACCCAGCGCCTGACCCGGGCCGTCGGCAAGGCCAAGGCGATGGAGCTGTGCCTCACCGGGCGCCTGATGGCTGCCGCCGAGGCCGAGCGCGCCGGCCTCGTGGCCCGGATCGTGCCGGCCGCCGACCTCCTGGCCGAGGCGTGGCAGACCGCCGAGACCATCGCGTCGATGTCGCTGCCGGCTGTGATGGTGGCGAAGGACTGCGTCGACCGGGCTTTCGAGACCACGCTGGCCGAGGGCGTGCGCTACGAGCGCGGCCTGTTCTACGGCCTCTTCGCCACCGCCGACCAGAAGGAGGGCATGGCGGCCTTCCTGGAGAAGCGCAAGCCCAACTTCGAGCACCGCTGATGACGATCACCTATGCGGATGTGGAGGCGGCGGCTCGCCGCCTCGCCGGGGTCGCGCATCGCACCCCCGTGCTCACCTCCCGCACGGCCGATGCCCGCACGGGCGCGAAGCTCTACTTCAAGGCCGAGCCGCTGCAGCGCGCGGGCGCCTTCAAGTTCCGGGGCGCCTACAATGCCATCGCGGCGCTCGGCGAGGCCGAGCGGCGGCGCGGCGTCCTCGCCTTCTCGTCGGGCAACCACGCGCAGGCCATCGCCTATGCGGGCGCGCTCCAGGGGGCGCCGACCGTCATCGTGATGCCGCACGACGCGCCCGCCATCAAGGTCGCGGCGACGGAAGGATACGGGGCCGAGGTGGTGCGCTACGACCGCTACACCGAGGACCGCGAGGCGGTGAGCCGGCGCCTCGCGGAGGAGCGCGGCCTGACCGTGATCCCGCCCTACGACCATCCGGACGTGATCGCCGGCCAGGGAACGGCCGTGAAGGAGCTCATCGAGGAGACCGGCCCCCTCGACGTGATCCTGGTCTGCCTCGGCGGGGGCGGGCTGCTCGCGGGCTCGCTGCTCTCGGCCCGCGCGCTTGCGCCCGAGGCCGCGATCTACGGGGTCGAGCCGGAGGCCGGCAATGACGGGCAGATGTCGCTCGCCAGGGGCGAGATCGTGCGCATCCCGGTCCCGGTCTCGATCGCCGATGGCGCGCTCACCACCCATCTCGGGCAGCACACCTTCCCGATCATTCGCCGCGAGGTGACCGGCATCGTCACCGTCTCGGACGCCCAGCTCGTTGCGGCGATGCGCTTCTTCGTCGAGCGGATGAAGCTCGTGGTCGAGCCGACCGGCTGCCTCGCCGCGGCGGCGGCCTTCGAGGGCATCGTGCCGGTTGCGGGCAAGCGCGTCGGCGTGATCCTGTCCGGCGGCAACGTCGATCCGGCCGCGCTCGCCCGTTTTCTCGCCGCATGAGCCCGGTCACCCCTGAGGATCTCCTCGCGTATCTCGCCGATCTCGGCATCCCGGTGCGCACCGTCGCGCACCGGCCGGTCCACACGGTGGCCGAGTCGCGCGATCTGAAGGCCGGCCTGCCGGGCGGCCACTCGAAGAACCTCTTCCTGAAGGACAGGCGCGGCCAGCTGTTCCTGGTTGTGGCCGAGGCCGAGGCCCGCATCGATCTCAAGCGCCTGCATGGGGCGATCGGCGCCAGCGGCCGTCTGTCCTTCGGCTCGGCCGAGCAGCTTCACGCCGTGCTCGGCGTCCGGCCGGGCTCGGTGACGCCCTTCGGCCTGCTCAACGACCGGGACGGCCTCGTGAGCGTGATCCTCGACGCCGCCCTGATGGCGCACGATCCGGTCAACTTCCACCCGCTCCACAATGCGGCCACCACCGCGATCGCGCCGGGCGACCTGATCCGCTTCCTGCAGGCGACCGGCCACGCGCCGCGCGTGATGACCCTTCCGGAGCCCCAGCCGGAGCCGGAGGAGGGCAGGGCGGAGATCTCCGTCCACAGCTGATGCGGGAACCTCAGATCACCACCGGCCGGGCCGACCCTGATGGATGAAACCGCGGCTGGATGAGCGGCTTCCACGCACCTCAGTTTCTATTTAGCGCCGCAGAAGCGCCGCGCGGACCGGACCCCGTTCCGCGCTGAGGCGCCGGCCCGCCGGGGCGATCACCACGAGGCTGCCGCAGGGCGGCGTCGAGGTGATGACGGCGCTCGCCACGCCCCAGAGCCGCACGCCGCCACCGCCGCCGGTGACGACCGGGCCGCCGGAATCGCCGAGGCAGACGAGGGCGCCCTCCGCCCGCGCGAAGGTGAGGCCGCTCTCTGTGACGGCGAGCGGCGTCAGGCGCGCGGTCTTGAGCGTACCGGGCGCGCCGCCCGACAGGCCGACGCCGGCGATCAGCAGATGGCCGGGCAAGCGGCGAACGGCGCGGCCCACGGGCAACGGGGCCCGGTCGCGCACCGGGGCGGCGAGCCGCAGCACGGCGATGTCGAGGGACAGGGCCGTGAGGTTGATGCCGAGGTCGCCCGCCTCCGCCCCGTCGCGGGCGACCGCGAAGCGCGAGACCGCGGCGGCCCGATAGGCCGGGCCGACCGGCTTGCTCCCGCGATAGAACACCACGACCGCGCCGAGCGGGCTCTCTCCGACGCAATGGGCGGCCGTCAGGACGAGATCCCGCCTGATCAGCACGCCCGAGCAGCGTGTGATCTGGATGTTGTCCCCGGACTGGTTGAGCGTGCCGAGCGCCACCGTCGCACGGGCGAGCGCGTCCCGCGCGCTCGCGGGCACACCGCCTTCAATGGCCTGCGCGGGCAGGCTCGCGGCGAGACCGCCCGCGATCAGGAGCGACCGGGCCACAGCGAGGCGGCGCGCCGCTGCGGCGACGATGCACGTCATGCGTCCCATGCGCGTGGCAATCCCCAGGAGCGGTGCGGCAGCCTCGCATGTCTGACCTAGGCCGTCACGCCCCCCGATCAACCCGGCGCGCGGACTTGGCGGAGCCGCGCCAACAGGACGGCCTGCGCGGCCAGCAAAAAGGGCGGCCCGGATGCCCGAGCCGCCCTTCGCATGCCTGAACCGGGATCGGTCCGTCAGCGCTTCGAGAACTGGAAGCTGCGACGGGCCTTCTTGCGGCCGTACTTCTTGCGCTCCACGACGCGCGGGTCGCGGGTGAGGAAGCCCTCGCGCTTCAGGGGCGAGCGCAGCTCCGGCTCGTAGTAGGTCAGCGCCCTGGCGAGGCCGTGGCGCACCGCGCCGGCCTGGCCCGAGAGGCCGCCGCCCGTCACCGTCACGACGATGTCGTACTGGTCGACGCGGTTCGCGACGTGGAGCGGCTGCTGCAGGATCATCCGCAGCACCGGACGGGCGAAGTAGGTGTCCACCGGGCGGTCGTTGACCGTGATGGTGCCGGCGCCGGGCTTGATCCAGACACGGGCGACCGCGTCCTTGCGCTTGCCGGTGGCATAGGCACGGCCCTGCGCGTCCAGCTTCTGGACGTGGACCGGGGCCTCGGTGTCGGCCGTGGCGAGAGCCGCCTTGTTGGCCTGGCCGAGATCGGCGAGGGACTGAAGGGTCGCCATCTTACGCGCTCACGTTCTTGCGGTTGAGAGCGGCGACGTCGAGCGTCTCCGGCTGCTGGGCGGCGTGGGGGTGCTCCGAGCCCTTGTAGACCCGCAGATTGCCGAGGATCTTCCGGAACAGCGGCCCGCGCGGCAGCATGCGCTCCACCGCCTTCTCGACCACGCGCTCCGGGAACCGGCCTTCGAGGATGAACTTCGCCGAGCGCTCCTTGATGCCGCCCGGATAGCCGGTGTGGTGGTAGTACACCTTCTGATCGTATTTGCGGCCGGTGAACTTCACCTTGTCCGCATTGATCACGATGACGTTGTCGCCGCAATCGACGTGGGGCGTATACTGAGGCTTGTGCTTGCCCCGCAGACGCATCGCGACGATCGACGCGAGACGGCCCACCACGAGGCCCTCAGCGTCGATGATCACCCACTTCTTCTCGACGTCGGCGGGCTTCAGCGAAAAGGTCTTCATCGCGCTGGAATCCCGAGAGCTTTCTTCAGAAACAGGACGCCGCCGCGCTAAGGTGCGCAGCGGCGATGGCGGCTGTCTACGCGACGCCGGGGGCGCCGTCAATCGGTTTCAGGGTGAGGAAGCCCGGAAAAAAGCAAGCGGGTCGAGGGGGTTCGCCGTTGAGGTAATATGATACCGCTAACTTTTGCGCGGCGGGATCGCGTAGGTGCCGGTGGCGTGGCAGACGAGAGCGGTCTCTCCCTCGCTGCGGATCAGCACCTCGCCGACCGCGAGCTGCCGGCCGAGCTTCATCAGCCGCGCCTCGCCGATCAGGTCGCGGGGGGCCGGCTTGCGCATGAAGTTGAACGAGAGATTGGTGGTCACCGCGAGCGCCACCGGGCCGATATTCGCGAGGATCGCCGCATAGAGCGCGAGGTCGGCGAGCGCCATCATGGCGGGGCCCGAGATCGTGCCGCCCGGCCGCAGATGCCGCTTATGATAGGGCAGGCGCAAGGTAGCCGAGAGCGGCCCCACCGCCTCGATGACCGGACCCGGGCCGCCATGGTGGATCTGCGGGAAGACCTCGTCGAGGAAGGCGATCACCGCCTCGCGGCTCATCAGGCTGTCTGTCGGCATGGGCTCCGGGTCCGTGTCAGGCGCGCTCACGCGCGCTTACGCACGGCCGCCTTGCAGCACGGCGCCGGCCGCCCGACAATGGCCGACCTGCTCCGGAGCCCGCGCCTACGATGGACGAGACCGCCCCCCTGCTCACCCGCCGCGACCATGACAGCATCGCGACCCTGACCCTGAACCGCCCGCGGGCACGCAACGCCCTGTCGGCGGCGTTGCTGACGGTTTTGCGCGAGGAATTCGCCCGCCTCGCCGAGGACACGACGATCCGGGTGGTGGTGCTCGCCGCCGAGGGGCCGGCCTTCTGTGCGGGCCACGACCTCAAGGAGATGACGTCCTACCGGACCGAGCCGGACCGCGGGGCGGCGCGCTTTGCCGCCCTATTCGACCTCTGCTCGCAGGTGATGATGGCGATCCCGGCCCTGCCGCAGCCGGTGATCGCGGCGGTGGAGGGCGTGGCGACGGCGGCCGGCTGCCAGCTCGTGGCGAGCTGCGACCTCGCGGTGGCCGGCGAGGAGGCCCGGTTCGCGACGCCGGGGGTGCAGATCGGGCTGTTCTGCTCGACGCCGATGGTGGCGCTCTCGCGCAACCTGTCGCGCAAGGCCGCGATGGCGATGCTGCTCACCGCCGAGATGGTGGAGGCGGCGGAGGCGAAGGATCTCGGCCTCGTCAACCGGGTGGTCCCTGCCGGCACGGCCCTCGCGGAGGCGCAGGCGCTCGCCGCCGGGATCGCGGCCCGCAGTTCCTACACGGTGCGGGTCGGCAAGCGCGCCTTCTACGAGCAGGTCGAGATGCCGCTCGCCGAAGCCTATGCCCATGCGGGCCGGGTCATGACCGAGAACATGCTGGCGCGCGCGGCGGAGGAGGGGATCGCCGCCTTCCTGAACCGGAAGGGGTAGCCGGGACGGGCGCGGCCGGGACCCGGAGCAGAATCCGATTCAACCGAGCCGGATTTTGCTCTAGCAGGCCCTCTTGAGCAGGCCCTCTTGCCGCCCCGCGTTTCGGATCCGCCATGCCCGACGTCTCCAATGCCGCCCGTCACGATGACTACGACACCGAGCACCTGCGGGGCCTTCTGCGGTCGGTGCGCTCCATCGCGCTGGTGGGGGCTTCGGCGAACCCGGCCCGGCCGAGCTGGATCGTCACCAAGTACCTGCTGGAGCGCGGCTACGACGTGATCCCGGTCAATCCGGGCCTCGCCGGCCAGGAGCTGCTCGGGCGTCGCGTGGTCGGGCGCCTGTCGGAGCTCGGCCGCCCGGTCGACATGGTCGAGATCTTCCGCAATTCGGAGGCGGCCGGTCCCCTCGTCGACGAGGCGCTGGCGCTCGATCCGCTGCCTAAGGTGATCTGGATGCAGCTCGGGGTGCGCAACGACGCGGCGGCGGCGAAGGCGGAGGCCCGTGGCATCACCGTCGTGATGAACCGCTGCCCGAAGATCGAGTACGGACGTCTCTCGGGCGAGATCGGCTGGACCGGCGTGAACTCCCGGATCCTGAGCGCCAAGCGGCCGAAGCTCGCCGCCAGGGGCTTTCAGAAGCTCACCATCGAGAAGCGCTGACCGCCCCACACGAGCATGGAGATGCGGTCTCCGAACGATCGTCCGGAAACCGGATCGGCTCCACTACCGGCCTTGCCGACCCTGACGGATGAACCCGGCAGAAGAGCGCTCCCGGCTGTGGCAGCCAACCCCGGCCCTCATGCTGAGGTGCTGGCGATCGAAGATCGCGCAGGCTGCCTCGAAGCACCCCGGATCGGTGCTCCCGGCCACCCGGATCTTGGACGCGCGGTCAGGTGTGCTTCGAGGCGCGTTTCACGCGCACCTCAGCATGAGGAGCGGGGCGGCTTCCACCCACGTTAGGTTAGGTTCGATTGGTTCGATTTAGGCCACCGTGTGCAACCGCTCGATCTCGTCGAGCGCCCGGTCGCGGCTGGCGCGGACCGCCGCCAGCAGGTCCCCGGAGGCGCCGGACTGGCAGGCCTCCTCCAGCTGCTTGCACAGCCCGGACAGTTCCGAGAAGCCGAGCGTGCCCGCCGAGGCCACGAGGCTGTGGGCGTCGCGGGCGAGGCGCTGCGGATCGTCCGCGGCGAGCCGGGCATCGCTCAGGCGGTCGCGGATCTCGCGGGCGAGCTCGTCGAGGAAATGGGCGAGGCGGTCCGGGCCGAGCAGGTCCACGACGTCGTCGTAGACGCGGCGGTCCACCGCCGCCGCAGCCCCGGCGCCAGGGTGCGGAGCCACGGTTCCCTCGCCGATCCAGCGGTCGATCACCGCCTGCAGCTCGTCGCGCCGGAACGGCTTGCCCAGGTGATCGTTCATGCCGGCCGCACGGAACTCGCTGACCTGCGCCGGCAGGACATTCGCCGTCATGGCGATGATCGGGATGAGCGAGACCCGCTGGGGAAGCGCCCGGATATGCCGCGTGGCCGTCACCCCGTCCATGCCGGGCATCTGTACGTCCATCAGCACGAGGTCGTAGTCCTTGGCCTGCACGGCCGCGATCGCCTCCAGGCCGTCATTGGCGACATCGACCATGTGGCCGGCCCGCTCCAGAACCGCGCGGGCAAGGTCCTGATTGACGATCAGGTCCTCGACCAGGAGGATCCGCGCCGGCCGCACCGGGCGGGCCAGCGGCGCCTCGGCCGGGGCGGGCGCGGCGCTCGCCTCGGGCAGCACCACCTCGAACCAGAAGGTCGATCCCTCGCCGGGGGCGCTCACCACGCCGATCGCCCCGCCCATGAGCTCGATGAGCTTCTTGGAGATGGCGAGGCCGAGCCCGGTGCCGCCGAATTCGCGCCGGATCGACCCGTCCACCTGAGTGAACCGCTTGAACAGCCGGGCCTGCTGCTCGGGTGCGATGCCGATGCCCGTATCCGTGACCGAGACCCGGATCGGCCAGCCGCGATCGGTGCTGCCCGCCGTCGCGACCGCGAGCACGACCCGGCCGCGCCGCGTGAACTTGAGGGCGTTGTTGAGGAAGTTGAGCAGGATCTGCCGCAGGCGGTTCTGGTCGCCGACCAGGGTCTGGGGCAGGGCCGGATCGATGTCGACCCGGATCTCCAGCCCCTTGCGCTCCGCGAGCTGGCGCACGATGGCGACCGCATTCTCGATCAGGCCATGAAGCGCGAAGGGCATCAGGTCGAGATCGACCTGACCGGCCTCGATCTTCGAGAAATCGAGGATGTCGTCCACCACCGTCAGCAGGGCCGAGCCGGCCGAGCGGATCCGGGAAGCCTGCAGGCGCTGGCCCTCGGTCAGATCCGGATCGTCGAGGAGCAGCTCCGTGTAGCCGATCACGCTGCTCAGCGGCGTGCGGATCTCGTGGCTCATCGAGGCCAGGAAGTCGGTCTTCGCCTGGCTCGCGAGCTCCGCATGGACGCGCGCGGCCTCGGCCTGCTCGCGGGCGGCGGCGAGTTCCGCGTCAACGGCTTTGCGGGCGGTGACGTCGCGGGCGACGTCGACGAATCCGAGAGGGACGCCGGTGGCCTCGTCGTAGAGCACCGTCGGGTTCACCTCGAGCCAGACGTCGTGGCCGTGCCGGTGACGCACCCGGTACTCGAACTTCGCGCGCGCCCCCGGCCCTGCGGCGACGAGGGCGGCGTAGCGGTGGAGCACGGTCCGGCGATCCTGCGGGTGCACGTGGGCCATGGCGGAGCGGCCGAGCAGCGCGTCGGCCGCGTAGCCCGTCACCGGCTCCACGGACGGCGACAGGTAGCGCAGCGTGCCGTCGAGGTCGGCGCGGGCGATGACGTCGCCCGTCCGCTCCGCCAGGAGGCGGTGGCGCGCCTCGCTCTCGCGCAGCGCGTCGTCGGCGGCCCGCCGGGCCGTGACGTCGCGCGAGGCGATGATCAGGGCCTCGTCCGGCGTGCCGGGCTTGGTGAGGAGGAGCGTCGACTCGACCCAGACGTAGTGGCCGGACTTGTGCCGCAAGCGGTACTCGCTCGTCCGCCGCGGCGCATCCGGGGTGAGGCTGGCGGCCTCGCGCTTCACGCGCGCGAGGTCGTCGGGATGGAGCTGCTGCGCGAGCGTGAGCTGCGCGAACTCCTCGGGCTCCCAGCCGACGACGGCGCGCGCAGAGGGCGAGACGTAGGTCTTCGTGCCGCCCCGGATCGACTGCAGGGAGATCAGGTCCGTGGCGTTCTCGGCCAGGAGGCGATAGCGGTCCTCCGCACTGCGCCGCTCGGTGATGTCGGTCAGCGTCTGGATCAGGCCGCCATCCTCGGTGCGGACCGTGCGGATCTCCAGCACGGTGCCCTCGGCATTGCGCCGCTCGGCGACCGTATGCGTCGCGGCCGGATCGTCCTCCGAGAGCTGCAGGGGCGTATCCGCGACGAGCGATCCCCAGTGCGGGCTGCGCCGGGCCAGTGCCCGGACCTCGCGGTAGCTCGGCCGGCTGGCGATGAAGGCTTCGGACAGGCCGAGCCACTCGCGCGCGCGCCGGTTGGCGACCTGCACGGTGCGGTCCGGGCCCACGAGGATCACGCCCTGATCCATGCAGTCGAGGGTCTTGCCGAGGAGGGCGGCGGTGCGGGCGGCATCGACGCGGCTTTCCGGTCCGGAGGCCGCTGCCGCCGCGGCCGGTGGCCCCGTGCCGACCCGCGCACCGGCCCCCGAGGCCCGCTGCGCGCGGCCGCGCCAAAGGACGATCGCGGCGGCCGCGGCAGCACCCGCCGCGGCAGCGGCCGCCACGGCGGCCGCGAGGCCGATCCCCAGGGCCGGCCCGAACCAGCCCGCCGGCAGCGCGGATGACTCGCCGGCCACTGCCGCACCAGCCCAGCCCGTGAGCCCGCTCACGCCGATCAGAAGGGTCGCGCACGCGCTGCGCCGCGTGCCGGGCGTCCGGGTCGATGGGCGCAACCGGTCGATCCGATCGAGGGGAGTCTCGGTCGACGCCTTCATCCCGGCGCGCGCCATTCCATCATCCAACCCATTCACCTCCCGCTGCGCTGGCGCGGCGTTGCGCCGATTCGGGACTCGTCGCGGCTGGCGTCGGGTCTGCCCCCTGACCCGGTGGTCGCGGTAATATCAAGGATTTCGATTGCGCACAATCTAAATGAAGGCATATCAAGCGCTCTGCCGCGACAGTCTAGCTTCGAACTCCCGACCGCGGAACTGCAGCCCGGGATGAACAGACCCGCGGGAAACGCCGCTGCGCCGCAGGGCCCGGCGGCATTCGGCCACGATCCGGTGGAGACGTCCTAATCGACGGCAGGCACCGGGTCAGGGGACTGCGGGACTCGGCGGCTCAGCCGTCCCGAATGCCGCGATCGCCGCGATGACCGCGGAGGGGCGGTAGGGCTTGGTGAAGAAGAGGCTGCCCGGTGCCAGCCGCGGGGCGTCGCCGGCGAAGCCCGTCGCATAGATCACCTTCAGGCCGGGCCGCAGCTTCAGGGCGGCCTCGGCGAGGGTCCAGCCGTCCATCGGGCCGGGAAGGCGGATATCCGTGAACAGGAGATCGACGGGAGTATCGGTGGCCAGCATCCCGAGCGCGGCATTGGCGTTGTCGGCCTGGAGGACGGTGAGCCCGGCATCTTCCAGTTCCGCCGTCACGAGATCGAGGAGAAGCACTTCGTCCTCGACGACCAGCACGTTCTCCACCCGTCCGCCGCCCATCTCACGCCAGCCTCGCACTGATGAGCGGTGATCCTATCGGCTCTGCCGGACTCCCGGAAGAGACGGCCGTTCCGGCTCCGCAGCCCGCCGTTCGGCGGAACCTCGTCCGGCGCCATGCATTGGCCCACCGCGCCCCAACGGCAGCGCTGTTTCGGCCCGGGCATCGCACGGTCGCCGGAGGATTGCGTGCGGGCGCCCTCTGGTTTGGAACGGGACGGGGTGTGACGGCATGTGCGGAATCTGCGGCGAAATCCGGCTGGACGGCGCCCCGCCGGACGCGGCGGCGGTGGCGGCGATGGCCGTGCCGCTCCGGGCGCGGGGCCCCGATGCCGGCGGCAGCTTTGCGCAGGGCGGCATCGCCTTCGGGCACCGGCGCCTCAGCATCCTCGACCTCAGCCCGGCCTCGCAGCAGCCGATGGTCGATCCGGGGCTCGGCCTCGCCATCGTCTTCAATGGCTGCATCTACAATTTCCGCAGCCTGCGCGAGGAGTTGCGCGCGAAAGGATACGCGTTCTTCTCGGAGGGCGACACGGAGGTGATCCTCAAGGCCTATCACGCCTGGGGGCCGCGCTGCGTCGAGCGCTTCTACGGCATGTTCGCCTTCGTGCTGTGGGAGCGCGACAGCGGACGCGTCGTCATCGCGCGCGACCGGCTCGGGATCAAGCCTCTCTACTATGCGGAATCGGGCTCTCGCCTGCGCTTCGCGTCGAGCCTGCCGGCGCTTCTCGCCGCCGGCGACCTCGACCGCTCGATCGATCCCGCGGCGCTCCACCACTACATGAGCTTCCATGCGGTGGTGCCTGCGCCCCTCACCATCCTGAAGGGCGTGCGCAAGGTGCCGCCGGCGACGATCATCACGATCGAGCCGGACGGACGGCGCCGGCAGGAGACCTACTGGGAGGCCGTCGTGACTGAGCGGCCGGACGACCGCCACATGACGGAAAGCGATTGGTGCGAGGCGGTCCTCGCCACCCTGCGCAAGGCGGTGGAGCGCCGGCTCGTCTCCGACGTGCCGGTCGGCGTGCTGCTCTCGGGCGGCCTCGACAGCTCGATCGTGGTGGCGCTGCTGGCGGAGGCCGGGCAGCGGGGCCTCAAGACCTTCTCGATCGGCTTCGAGAGCGTCGGCGGCGAGGCGGGCGACGAGTTCACCTATTCCGACATCATCGCCGAGCGCTTCGCCACCGACCACCACCGCATCCGCATCGACTCGGCGCGCGCCCTGCCGGCGCTGCACGGGGCCGTCGCGGCCATGTCCGAGCCGATGGTCAGCCACGATGCGGTCGGCTTCTATCTCCTCTCCGAGGAGGTCTCGAAGCACGTCAAGGTCGTGCAGAGCGGGCAGGGGGCCGACGAGATTTTTGGCGGCTATCACTGGTATCCGCCGATGATGCAATCGACCGACGCGGTGGCGGATTACGCGCGCGTCTTCTTCGACCGCGACCACGCCGAGATGCGGGAGGCGCTGTCGCCGAGCCTGGTCGACGGCGATGTCAGCCGCGCCTTCGTGGAGGCGCATTTCGCACGGGCCGGCGCGCCGCGGCCGATCGACAAGGCGCTGCGCATCGACACCGAGATCATGCTGGTGGACGACCCCGTGAAGCGGGTCGACAACATGACCATGGCCTGGGGGCTCGAAGCCCGCGTGCCCTTCCTCGACCACGATCTCGTCGAACTCGCAGGGAGGGTGCCCGCCGATCTCAAGATCCGGGACGGGGGCAAGTTCATCCTCAAGCAGGCGGGCCGCCGGGTCGTGCCCTCGGAGGTGATCGACCGCCCGAAGGGCTACTTCCCGGTGCCGGCGCTCAAGTATCTGCGCGGGCCCTTCCTCGATCTCGTGCGCGACGTCCTGAACGAGCCGGTCGCCCGCGAGCGCGGCCTGTTCAACCGGGCCTATGTCGACCGGCTGCTGGCCGAGCCCGAGGCCCACATGACCCCGCTGCGCGGCTCCAAGCTCTGGCAGGTCGCGCTGCTCGAATTCTGGCTCCAGACCCACGCGATCTGAACTATGGCGAATCCCATCCCGATGCCGTCCTCTGCCGAACAATCCGCCCCCGCGGCGGCCAACGTCGCCGTCGAGTGCGGCTGGGGACGGCTGATCTTCGGCCAGACCTTCCGCGATCCGGCGGACCTCGTCGACCTTCTGCTCCAGGAGCAGCCGGGCCGGCGCGACGTGGCCTTCTACGTCGCCGAGCCGCATGTGGTGCTGGCGCTCGCCCCGACCGAGCTGTTCCTCGACCCGTCGCACGCCTACCGGCTCGACCTGCGCGGCTTCGACGCGGCGGCCGGAGCGCCGCAGGGATTCCGCGTGCGGCCGGTGACGGGATCGGCCGACATCGCGGAGATCAACCGCATCTGCCGCGCCCGCCACATGGTGCAGATCGACCCGGCCTTCGCGTGGCCGCCCCGGGAGGACGGGGTCCTGACCTACCTCGTCGCGGAGGATTCCCAGACCGGCGCGATCCTCGGCGCGGCAACGGGCATCGACCACGTGGCGGCCTTCGGCGATTCCGAGAACGCCTCCTCGCTCTGGTCCCTCGCGGTCGATCCGCAGACGCCGCATCCGGGCGTCGGCGAGGGGCTGGTGCGGGCGCTCGCCGGGCATTTTCGGGCGCGCGGGCGCGAGGTCATGGACCTGTCGGTCATGCACGACAACGCGCAGGCGATCGCTCTCTACGAGAAGCTCGGCTTCGTCCGGCTGCCGGTCTTCACCATCAAGACCAAGAATTCCTTCAACGAGAAGCTCTATATCGGGCCCTCGCCGGATGGGGCCCTGAACCCCTACGCCCAGATCATCACCAACGAGGCGCGCCGGCGTGGGATCACCGTCGAGGTGGTGGACGAGCCGACCTCGCTGTTCCGCCTCTCCCATGGCGGGCGCAGCTTCGTCTGCCGCGAGAGCCTTTCCTCGGCGACCTCGGCCGCCGCGATGACGATCTGCGACGACAAGGCCCTGACCCGGCGCCTTCTCGCCGGAGCGGGCCTGCGCGTGCCCGACCAGGGCGTCGCCACCGACGAGGCGGCGGCCCGCGCCTTCCTCAAGAAACACGGCGCCGTGGTGGTGAAACCGGCCCGCGGCGAGCAGGGCCGCGGCATCGCCGTGAATCTCACCACGCCCGAGGAGGTGAGCGCGGCGGTGGCGGAGGCGAAGCGCGTCTGCGACACGGTCCTGCTCGAGGAATTCGTGGAGGGCGAGGACCTGCGCGTCATCGTCATCGACTTCAAGGTGGTGGCGGCGGCGATCCGCCGGCCCGCGCAGGTGGTCGGCACCGGGCGGCACAGCGTGCGCGAGCTGATCGAGCGGCAGAGCCGGCGGCGGGCCGCCGCGACGGGCGGCGAGTCGCGGATCCCGCTCGACGACGAGACCAGGCGCTGCGTCGAGCGGGCCGGTCACAGCCTCGACGACGTGCCGGCGGCCGGCGCCACGCTCCTGGTGCGGCGCACCGCCAATCTCCATACCGGCGGCACCATCCACGACGTCACCGACGCGATTCACCCGGAGCTCGTGGCGGCCTCCGTCAAGGCCGCACGGGTGATCGACATTCCGGTGGTCGGGCTCGACCTGATGGTCCCGGACATCCGCGGGCCCGAACACTGGTTCATCGAGGCCAACGAGCGGCCCGGGCTCGCCAACCACGAGCCCCAGCCGACGGCCGAGCGCTTCGTCGACATGCTGTTTCCCCAGACGATCGCCGCCGCGCGGGTCCGGAGGCATTGATCGTGAACAAGCCCTTCGCGGCCGCGTCCGCGGCGATCGCATCCGCGCCGATGCGGATCGACGTCGACTACATGCTCGACTTCCTCAAGCGCCTGATCGAGATCCCGTCCCCGACGGGCTACACCGATCAGGCGGTGCATTTCTGCGGGCGCGAGCTGGAGCGGCTCGGCGTGCCCTTCGAGCTGACGCGGCGCGGAGCCATCCGGGCGACCCTCAAGGGCGCCGGGCCGGGGCCGGCGCGGGCCATGGTCTCGCACCTCGACACGCTCGGGGCGATGGTCAAGCAGCTCAAGGACAACGGCCGTCTCGCGCTCGTGCCGATCGGGACCTGGTCGGCCCGCTTCGCGGAGGGCGCCCGCTGCACGATCTTCACCGATCAGGGCAGCTACCGCGGCACCATCCTGCCGCTGAAGGCCTCCGGCCATACCTTCAACGAGGAGGTCGATACCCAGCCGGTCGACTGGACCAACGTGGAGATGCGGGTCGACGCCTTCTCCTATCGGGTGGAGGACCTGCGCCGGCTCGGCTTCAACGTCGGCGATTTCGTCGCCGTGGATCCGAATCCGGAATTCTCGCCGCGCGGCTACCTCAATTCGCGCCATCTCGACGACAAGGCGGGCGTCGCCGTGATGATCGCGGCCATGAAGGCCATGGCGGATGCCGGCCGCAAGCCGACGGTCGATACCTTCATGCTGTTCACCATCGCCGAGGAGATCGGCGTCGGGGCATCCTCCGTGCTGCATGGGGACATCGCCGAGATGGTGACGATCGACAACGGCACCGTGGCGCCCGGCCAGGCGAGCCGCGAATCCGGCGTCACGATCTGCATGGCGGATTCGGCCGGCCCGTTCGACTATCACCTGACGCGCCGGCTGATCGAGCTCTGCGAGGCCAACGACATCCGCTACGAGCGGGACGCCTTCCGGTACTACCGCAGCGACAGTGCCTCGGCGCTGGAGGCCGGCAACGATCTGCGCACCGCGCTGATCTGCTTCGGCGTGGATTCCTCGCACGGCTACGAGCGCACGCATGTGAATGCCCTGCGCTCGCTCGCGGAGCTCTCCTGCCTGTACCTGCAGAGCGACGTTCTGTTCGGCCGCGACGTGAAGCCTCTCGGACCGCTCGCCGGCTTCCCGCGCCAGGAGAGCGAGAGCGCCGATCCGGCAAGCGAGATGGTCGAGGACACGATCCTCCCCGGCTGAGCCGGGCCGGGTCGGGGCGCGGCCGCCGAGATCCGGCCGTCGGGTCCGGTATCGGCAAAAATTCCTGATCCGTCCGCTGGCGGTGAGCCAATCTTTACCGTGGGCGCGCAGCCTTGCCCGCAGGCTCCTCCGAACCGCAGCACCCGCCATGCCGTCCGCCCCGCGCCTCGCCCTGGCCCTTGCGGCCTGTCTGTTCGCACGCCCAAGCCTCGCTGCCGAGCTCGCCGTCGTCGGGACCGGGGACGGGATCGATCTGCTGCGGGCCCTCGGGACCAGCGCGCACGAGGCCGATGCGAGCCTTGAGATCGCCGTGCCGCCCAGCATCGGGTCGGACGGGGGAATCGCGGCGGTCGGCTCGGGGAAGTCGCCGCTCGCCCGCGTGGCGCGGCGGCTCACCGAGGCGGAGACCGCCCGCGGTCTCGTCTACACGCCGATCGCCCGGCTTCCCTCCGCGATCTTCGTCCACCCGAGCGCGAGGGTCGCGGGGCTGACTGCGGACCAGCTCCTGGCCATCTATGCCGGCCGGGTGACGAACTGGAAGGAGGTGGGCGGCGCCGACCTGCGCATCCGCGTGGTGCGCCGGGAGGAGGCCGACAGCACGCTGCGGATCCTGCGCGCCAGCATGCCGGGCTGGGCCGATCTCGTCATCACCGAACGCTCCAAGACCGCGGTCTCGACCCAGGAGGCGATCGAGACGGTGCGTCTGGTCGAGGGGGCGATCGGCTTCGGCCCCTACAGCCGCACGCTCGAGGTGGGAACCCGGGTTCTCGCCATCGACGGGCGGCTCCCGACCGATCCCGGCTATCCGAGCGCGGGCGAACTCGCCTTCGTCCACATGAACGGGCAGCTGCCGCCCGCCGCTTCCCGCTTCGTCAGCTTCGCGCAACAGGCCGCCACGGCGCACGAGGTCATCCGCAGCTTCGGCGCGGTGCCGATCGAGCGCTAAGCGTCATTCGCCGAAGTGGTCACCGGTTCGGCGGAGAAAATGATGCAAAAACAAGAGCCTAAGCAGAATTGTCTTAGGCAATTCTGCTTAGTGCACTGTCGATCTCTACCGGCTGACGCCGCTGGTCTGCGCGAGACGTGCCTTCGCGGCGGCAACGAGGAAGCCCGAGCGGGTCTCGCCCGCCGTCTCGGCGGCGCGGTCGATGCGGCGTAGGATGCTCTCCTCAATGGAGATGTTCACGCGCACCGCCTTGCCGGGCAGCTCGACCTCCACGAGGCCGATGATTGCGCCCTCGGCATCTTCCCGGAAGACAGGGTCCTCCCGGAGCTCCTGCAGGGTGCGCGGGACCGGGATCTCGTCCCCGTCCTCGACCATGCCCTCGACGTGGAAGGCCAGCATCTCGGCGGCCTTGGTGTAGAGCGTGTCCAGATCTCCCGCGACGGTCGTCGCGCCGGGGAAGTCAGGAAAGGAGGCGCCGTAGACGCCCCCTTCCTCGTGAATCAGCATAACGATACGGGCCATACCCTTGCCCCTGGCTCTGCCCATTCCGGGCGGTCGCAGGCGGCACAGAGGAGATTACCACTCCCAGCCGGCCTGCCTGTAGATGTTACGAAGCGTCCCTGTGGGGATTTCCGGCTCGCCGTTGTCAACAGTAACCTTGCCGAGCTTATTCTGATGCTTGAATTGAATATGATCGCCCGGGCCTTTGCGATATAATTCCCAATCGTCTTTGAACAGGGCGGCAATTACATCGCGTGTCTTCCGACTACGTTTGCGACCCGACATCGTCGGCTCCCCATACGATTCCTAACCATCGACTCGGGCCTCCAAGGGCGGCTAATGCCCTCTGATGTGTATAGATACACAACGCGCTCTGAATTACAAGCTCCGTGTGTAGCCGTGGGTAAAAGGTTGATGGCGACGTTCGGGCGAGCGGACGCTCGCACCCTGCCGACGCCGCCGCAGTGATTCCGCTTCCGCGAAGCCCGACGGGCTTCTGCTCTAACGGCGAGGGAAGGTCTCGCCCTCAGGCCGCGCTCCGGGGTGCCGCCGGGACCGGAACCTCCGGATCGGCGGAGGGACGGCGCGCGAAGAGCAGATCGAACAGCTTGTGGCGGAGCGAGCGCTTGCGCGCGGAGGCCACGAAGGGATCGGCGTAGCAGGTGGCGTTCACGCTCGCCGCGAGCAGGCGGATTGCCGCGACGAGCGCCGGGGAGCCGGCGACATGCACCACGTCGCTCTCGCGCAGGTGCGGGAGATGGGCCGTGGGGCGCCCCGCCAGCTGCCCGGGCTTGGGCTCGCCGCCGCTCGCGGTGGCGACCACCTGCCCGACGCCGCTGCGGCTCAGCCAGTCGAGCGCCTCGCCCATGTGGAGGTTGTGGGGATCGCGGGCACCCGCGATGACCACCATCTCGCGGTCGGGCTCGCGGAAGCGCGCGGCGCGGGCGATGCTCCAGATCGGCGCCCAGCCGGTTCCCGCGCCGATCAGCACGAGTCGGCCCGATCCGAGCCGATGGAAGGCGCTGCCGAAGGGCCCGCGCACCCGCACCTCATGGCCGACGCGGATGCGCCGGCCGAGCTCGGACGAGACGATCCCGTCGGGGATGCGCCGGATGTGGAAGATCAGCTCGTTCAGCTCGCCCGATCCGTCGCTGCGCAGGGTCGGGCTGTAGTCCCGCGCCGGAAAGCCCGCGAAGCTGCAGGCGACGTATTGTCCGGGACGGTGGCCGAGCCCCTTGCCCAACGCGACCGTCACCTCGACGATCTCGGGCGAGAGCGCGACGAGACCGGTGACCGTGCCCTTGCGCTTCACCACGGCCGGGACCGCGTCGAACTCGATCACCGCGTCGCCCGAGACCCTGGCCTGGCAGGCGAGCACCGTGCTCCCCTGCCGGGTGCCGCACGCATCCACCTCGCCCGCATAGATACGCACCCGGCAGGTGTCGCACTGGCCCGTGCCGCAATCGTGCGGGATGACGATCTTGCCCGCCAGTGCAGCCTCCACGAGGGTATCCCCCCGCGCGGCCCGGATGGCCTTGCCGTTGATGACGAGCGAGCAGGTCGAGGACATGGCGGGGCCGCCGGGCAGGATCAGCGCAGGTCGATGCGGACGGGGCGGACATGCCGCGTGTGTCGGGTCTGGGTGTGATCGAAGACTGCGACCCAGAGGTAGAGCGGTTCGCCCTTCACGAAATCGACGTCGTAGCGGCTGCCGGTCCTCAGGGCGCGGGACACTTCGAGAGTCCAGAACCCGTCCTTCCAGCGGGCGCCGCCGCGCAGATCCGCCCGGTCGCCCTCGTAGCGGCCGATATTGAGCACGCCGGGTATCACCGTGCCGACCGGAATGCGGGCATCGTCCTCCTCGCTGTAGGGACGGGAATCCGCCTCGGTGAGCCACCAGCGGCTGCCCTCGTCGTAGGACGCGTCGGGGTTGGCGAGGTCGAACCGGCCGAGCGCCGCCATGGTGGCCGCCGCGTCGACCGGCAGCCGCTTCGGCTTCACCGGCCCCGCATAGCCGCCCGGCCCCTCGAACGGGAAATTGTAGCTGTAGATCGTCGTGCCGGGATCATTCCAGTAGCCGCCCTGGTAGCGGGCGCGCTGGGCCGCCTCGTCCGGCGTCGGCTCGCGGGGCGGGCCCATATACTGGTCGTCCACATGGCCGAGAAGGCCGCCGCGGGAGGCCTTCCACTGCCACATGTCCACGATGGAGCCGTCGGTGGTGTAGTGCAGGCCGCGCCGGTTGAGGGAGGAGGGTTTGTCGGCGAGAGGCTTCTGCCCGAGATGGGTGACGCCGGCGGCCCCGAATCCGTCCGCATGCGAGAAGATCGCCGCGAACTTGTCCTCGTAGAAGTCGACGACGTCGGCCTCGCCGGCGCCCTTGCCGTGGACATGCCAGCCATCCGCCTGCTTGACCATCGGCAGCCGCGCGAGGGAGCGGGTCGGATCCTGCCAGCGGAAGGCGAAATGGATCCGGCTGCCGTCCTGCACGGCGCGGATCTCGACGGTGGATTCGCCGCTGCCGCCGAGATTGGCACCCTGCTGGGTCCGCACCCGCACCGGGCGGGCGGCCCGCCAAGCGGCGTCGTCGAGCACGCCGTCGAGAACCGGGGGCGTCTCGACCCGCTCCACCGTGAGCGTGCCGCGGCTGCCGAGATCGAGCGCGACGGCGCCCGCGACCGCCGGGACCGTGACGAGGCCCGCCACCAGCATCGGCCGGCGGCTGCGCTGGGCCGGGCTCGGCACGAGCGCGGCCGGCCGGAAGATCCGCAGCCATTGCCGCCAGCCGCCATAGCCGAAATGCCCGACGAGGTGGGCCAGCGTATAGGCGAGGGTGCCGTAGGCCGCCGCCTCATGCACCGTCACGACCCAGCCGCCATGGCCGAGATAGAGCAGGATGCCGGTCGCGGCGAGCACGGTGACGAGCCCGAACAGCAGCCAGTGCAGGAGGACGTTGACGCCCATCCAGCGCAGCGACGCGGTCTGGGCGTACTGGAGCGCCCGCATCTTGCGCAGCGTGATCCGGTTCGCGAGGCCGCTGCGCGCCATGTAGACGACATAGGCCACTGACACCGCGAAGAGCAGCAGACCGGCAAAGATGTGAACGGTCCAGACCTCGCCCTGCGGCAGCACCGGCGATATCCAGCGCGACACCACCGCATCGAGCGCATCGGCCGAGATGCGTAAGCCCGTCACGAGGCTTGCCACCATGGCGACCGCGCTCGACCAGTGCAGGATCACGGTGCCGACATCGCTCGTCGGCAGGCGATCGCCCTTCGGTCGAGCGCCGACCGCCTGCGGCCGCACAGCCGCGAGCCGATCCTTCGACACCATCTCGTTCATGGAGGGCCCCCGGAGGCTCGCCGCCGATCTTCAGGAATCTTTGCTTGGGAGATTAAGGAATTCTTATCCAAGAAAATCGCCGTTGCAATGTGCTAGACTGAAAGAACAGGATTTTTCGTCATTATGGTAAATGGAGTTGATGCCATCGCGGCCATGCGCCGGCGAGCGGGCCGGTGGGGCCTCCACGAGCGCAGGAACGGGCGGCCTCGGCTTCGTTCGTCACTGGCTGCGCCGCCCCTGACGGATAACGCTTCTGGATGCGCCATGGATAGGGCCGCGTCCCAAGATGGTGAGTCTTCGATTGGGACGGCCGGCAACGGAACCGGAACGATGAGCGGGTGGGAACTTCGACCCGGACGGCGCGATACGGGCTGTGCCGGGCATGATCGGACATCCCCGGAGGAGGCCCGCGCATGCTCGTCTACGGGGACACGGCCCGGACCGGCGATCCGCCGCAATGGCTCGCCCGGGTCGCCGCGCTCTGCCGGCAGGCCGCGGCGCTCCCGCCGGGGATCGAGCGCCACGGGCGGCTCGTCGCAGCCCTGATCGAGGTCGGCGAACTGGGCCAGGGCATCGCCGACGCAATCTTCGTACAGCACGGCGCCGATACGCCCTCGGCCGGGTCGGAGGCCGTGACGGCCCTGCTGATGGCGCTTGCCCGCGCCGTCCGGCGCTCCTGGAGCAGCGGCTTCACCTCCTGCGAGGCGATACCGCCCGGGCTGCTTGAGGCGGTGGAGCGGACGCTGCTTCCGACGAGCATCACGGGAAAGCGCGCCGAGGGCTTCGCCTTCTACGCCCTGTATCCGGAAGCCTATGCGGCGGCGGCCGAGACCTCCGGATTGGGGGGCGACACCCGCGTCGTCGGGATCCGCAGCATCGGCCTGCCGCTCGCCGCCATGACGGCCTCGGCCCTTGGCGCCTCGCCGCCCCTGACGATTCGACCCGTCGGCCATCCGTTCGAGAGGCGGCTCTCGCTGAGCCGCGCGATGGACGACGCGCTGTGCGGGGATCTCCGCGGCGACATCGCCATCGTCGACGAGGGGCCGGGCCTGTCCGGCAGTTCCTTCGGCGCGGTCGCCGATCACCTGGAGGCGCGCGGCGTCGCGCCGGCCCGGCTCGTCTTCTTCCCCGGGCACACCGGCGAGCCGGGGCCGATGGCCCGGGCGCGCCACCGCGCCCGCTGGGCGACGACCCGCCGGATCGCGATCGGCTTCGACGAACTCGTCCTGGATGCGCGCGAACCTGTGCACCGGCTCGACAGCTGGGTCGCATCCCTGATCGGACCCCTCGACGGGCCGCTCGACGACATCTCGGGTGGCGCCTGGCGGAGCCTTCAGGCCGCGCCGTTCGATGCATGGCCTCCGGTCCATGCGCAGCAGGAGCGGCGCAAGTTCCTGGCGCGGGCGGATGGAGCGACCTGGCTCGTCAAGTTCGCCGGGCTGGGCGCTGCCGGGGACGAGGCCCTGGCCCTCGCGCGGCAGCTGCAGGCGGCCGGCTTCACGCCGCCCGTGGCGGGCCTCGTGCATGGCTTCCTGGTGGAGCGCTGGCTCGCCGAGGCGCGTCCGCTCACCTCAGGCGCGATCGATCCTCTACGGCTCGCCGAGGCGGTCGGGCACTACCTCGCCTTCCGGGCCCGCACTCTTCCGGCGGAGCCCGGGCGCGGCGCCGCCCTGTCCGACCTCGTCGCGATGGCCCGCCACAACACCGCCGAGGCGCTCGGACACGATACCGCACGACTTTTCGATCCTTGGGACGAGCGGCGGGTCGCCGGCCTCGCCGAGCGGGTCCGGCCCGTCCTGATCGACGGGCGTCTCCAGCCCTGGGAATGGCTCCTGCTGCCGGACGGGAGCCTGCGCAAGGCGGATGCCCTCGAGCATCATGCCGGCCACGACCTCGTCGGCTGCCAGGACATCGCCTGGGACGTGGCCGGGGCCGCCATCGAACTCGATCTGCCGCCGGACGCGCAGGAGTGCCTGGCCAGCACAATGGTTCGGGAGGGCGCCCGATGGCCCGATCCCGACCTCCTCGCCCTCCTGGCCCTGTGCTACCTCGCCTTCCGGCTCGGCGCGTCGAGCCTCGCCGCGGAGAGCGGAGCCGCCCCCGATGAGGCGCAGCGGCTCCGGCGCGCGGCTTCGGCCTACGGCGCCCGCCTCGGCCGACTTCTGAGGGATGGTGGATGATCCTTCTCCGGCACGGACAGAGCGTGTTCAACCTGCATTACGGCGCCACCGGCGAGGATCCGGACATCCCGGACGCGCCGCTCACGCCCCTGGGGCACCGGCAGGCCGAGGCCGCCGCGGAGGCTCTCGCCGGCGAGGGAATCCGACGGATCCTCTGCTCGCCCTATACGCGCGCCCTGCAGACGGCGGCGCCCGTGGCGGCGCGGCTCGGCCTCCCGGTCCTGGTGACGTGTGCGGTGCGCGAGCGGTTCGCGGCGAGCTGCGACATCGGCACGGGACGGACCGCCCTCGCTTCGGCGTGGCCGCAGCTCGATTTCGGCGCCGTCGCGGAGGTCTGGTGGCCGGACGCGGAGGAGCCGCACGATCTCTTCCATGCGCGCACGACGGCATTCCGCAGCGAGATGGCGGCCGATCCCGACTGGGCCCACACCCTCGTCGTCTGCCATTGGGGGGTCATCATGGCCCTCACGGGCCGGAGTCTCGACAACGGAGCCTGGATCCGCCTGGAGCGCGACGAGAGGATCACGCTCGGGGAGTGACTCGGGGAGCGAGCGACGCGCTCGGAAACGACGAGCCCCTCTCTCCGGGCGAGAGAGGGGCCTTTGCGACAGCCGATCGGGGAGGTGGGCCGGGGAGGCGTGCCGTCACTCCGCCGGCTGCAGGATGGCGGGGACGTCCTCCGCCAGCGGCAGCGGGTTGCCGTTGAGGGCTGCGGCGAGGCGGGCCTCGTCGACCTCGCCCTCCCAGCGGGCGACGACGATGCAGGCCACCGCGTTGCCGATGAAGTTGGTGAGCGCCCGGCACTCGGACATGAAGCGGTCGATGCCGAGGATCAGCGCCATGCCGACGACCGGCACCGAGGGGACCACCGCCAGCGTCGCCGCGAGCGTGATGAAGCCCGACCCGGTCACGCCCGCCGCGCCCTTCGAGGACAGCATCGCCACGAGGAGGAGCAGAGCCTGCTCGCCGAGCGACAGCGGCGTGTCGGTCGCCTGGGCGATGAACAGGGCCGCCATGGTCATGTAGATGTTGGTGCCGTCGAGGTTGAAGGAATAGCCGGTCGGCACCACGAGGCCGACCACCGGCCGCGAGCAGCCCGCCCGCTCCATCTTGTCGATGAGCGTGGGCAGCGCCGATTCCGACGAGGAGGTGCCGAGCACCAGGAGGAGTTCCTCCTTGATGTAGCGCACCAGCTTGATCACCGAGAAGCCGTTGTAGCGGGCGACGGGCCCGAGCACGACGAGGACGAAGATCGCCGAGGTGAGATAGAAGGCGAAGACCAGATAGGCGAGGTTGGCGAGCGACGAGACGCCGTACTTGCCGATGGTGAAGGCCATCGCGCCGAAGGCGCCGATCGGGGCCACCTTCATGATGATGTGGACGACGCCGAAGATCGCCTCGGCCGTGACCTTGATGAGATCGAGTACCGGCTTGCCGCGGTCACCCATGAAGGCGAGGCCGAAGCCGAACAGCACCGAGAAGAACAGCACCTGAAGGATCTCGCCCCCCGCGAAGGCGCCGACCGCCGTCGAGGGGATGATGTGCATCAGGAACTCGACGATGCTCTGCTCCTTGGCCTTGCCCGCATAGGTGGCGACGGCCTTGGGGTCGAGGGATTTGGGGTCGATGTGCAGGCCGTGGCCCGGCTGCAGCACATTGGCCACCACCAGCCCGACGATCAGCGCCAGCGTCGAGAAGGTGATGAAGTAGATCAGCGCCTTGGCGCCCACGCGCCCGACCTTCTCCAGATTCGTCATGCCGGCGATGCCGGAGACGACCGTGAGGAAGATCACCGGCGCGATGATCATCTTGACGAGCTTGATGAAGGCGTCGCCGAGCGGCTTCATCTCGGCGCCGAGCTGCGGGTAGAAGTGACCGAGCAGGATGCCGATCGCAACCGCGACGAGAACCTGGAAGTAGAGGGTCTTGTAGAGGGGCTTGGGCGCCGGCGGCGCCTGCGGAGCAGTCAGGGGCGATGGGACGGTCACGGCCATGGGGCGTTCTCCCGGCTTTCAGGGTTGCGGACAGGGCCGGTCGACGCGCCGGGCATGAGGCGCCCGACCGATTCCGGCTCTTGCTCTTGACCTTTCGGTGTGCAGCCTCTGCCGACGGAAAAGGCCGCGATCGGCTGGCGTGATGGCAACCGGCGTGCCAGCGCGTCGGGCCGGCAAATAATTTGTTAAGATGTTGTGAAAGGGAGGGAATTTCCGATGCCGGAGGAGACGCGGCCCGGCCCCGTTCCGGCCTCCCGCACGACGCTGCGGGGCCGCGTGCGGAAATCCGCAACGCCGACGGAGCCCCGCCGGCGGCAGGCCCTGGCCTGGGCTGCGGCCCTGGCGATCGTCGTGCTGGCGGCCTGGAGCGGCGGGCGCATTGCGGAGCGGGCGGCGCTGGCGGATCTGCGTCGCTCGGCCTTGTCCGGTCTCACCCTCCAGGTGGCCGCGCTGCGGGCCGAGATGCAGAAACAGGCGTCGCTCCCGCTCGCGCTCGCCGCCGATCCGGAGATCGCGCGGGTCGTCGCGGCGCAGGCGGAGCCGGGCCTCGCGGACAGGGTGAGCTTCCGTCTCTCCGAGATCGCCGGCGCGACGGGGGCCGCGGTCATCTACGTGATCCGGGCGGATGGCCTGACGGCCGCCGCGAGCAATGCGGGCACGGCGACGAGCTTCGTCGGCAACGACTATACCTTCCGGCCCTATTTCCGGGAGGCGCTGGCGGAGGGCGCCGGATCGCAGTTCGCCCTCGGCACGGTGAGCGGGCGCCCCGGCCTCTATCTGTCGCGACGGATCGCGGGCGGGAGCGGCGTCGTGGTGGTCAAGGTCGAGTTCGACGGCGTGGAGGCCGCGTGGCGGGGCAGCGGCGCGCAGGTCTTCGCCACCGACCCCCGCGGCATCGTCCTGGTGTCGAGCGAGCCGGCATGGCGGTTCCGCGCCCTCGGCCCGGTCGAGGCCGCCGAGCGCCAGCGGATCCGCGAGCGCCTCGACTTCGGCAATGCGGATCTGAGCCCGCTGCCCCTGCATCCCGTTGGAGAGAGCGGCCTGATGCGGCTCGGCGGGGCTGCGACGCCCGCGCGCCTCGTCCTGCCCCTCGACGCTGCGGTGCCGGACACCACCTGGCGGCTCCATACATTGACCCCGGTCGGCGCGGCGGTGCGGCGCGAGCGTCTCCAGACCCAGGTGCTCGCGGGCGTGGTGGCAGGAGCGGCCTGTGCGGGAATCGCCGTGCATCTGGGCCGCCGCCGCCGCATCCGCTCGCGCCTCGCCGAGGAGGCGAGCCGGCGCGAGGAGCTGGAGCGCCGTGTCCAGGAACGCACCCGCGCCCTCACCGACGCGAATGCGCAGCTCAGGGCCGAGATGGCGGAGCGCCAGCGGGCTGAGGCCGAGCGCGAGCGGCTCGGCCGCGAGCTCGCCCAGGCCGGCCGCCTCGCGGCGCTCGGCCAGTTCGCCGCCAGCATGGCGCACGAGATCAACCAGCCGCTCGCCGCCATCCGCTCCTACGCGGACAATGCCGCGATCCTGATCCGCCGCGGCCGCATCGAGGATGCGAGCGAGAATTTTTCCGCCATCGGCCGCCTCACCGAGCGCATCGCCGGCCTCACGCGCCAGCTCAAGGGCTTCGCCCGGCGGGCCTCGGGCCGGCGCGAGCCGGTGTCGCTGGCCGGCGTCCTGCGCAACGCCCTTGAGGTGGTGGAGGCCCGCGCCGCGACGGGCGGCGTCACCCTCGCGGTCGACCGGCCCGAGCCGGACCTGATCGTGCTCGGGGATGGGGCGCGCCTGGAACAGGTGGTGGTGAACCTTTTGCAGAACGCGCTCGATGCCGTGGCGGGCCGGCCCGACCCGCGCGTGACGGTGCGGGCGGCCGCCCTCGGCGACCGGGCGCTGCTGGAGGTCGGCGACAACGGGCCGGGGATCCCGGATTCCGTGCGGGCGCAGGTCTTCGACCCGTTCTTCACCACGAAGGCCGAGGGGCTGGGGCTCGGCCTCGCCATCTCGCGGGGCATCGTCGAGGAATGCGGCGGCACGCTCGCGGTCGCCACGGGCGAGGCGGGCGGCGCTGTGTTCCGCGTCGACCTCGCCCGCACGCAAGCGGCGGAGGAAGCGGCATGAGCGGACAGGCCGACAGGATCGTCTTCGTCGACGACGAGGAGGATGTGCGCCGGGCGAACCGGCAGAGCCTCGAACTCGACGGGTTTGCCGTCGAGGTCTTCCCGGCCGCCGAACCGGCCCTGCGGGCGATCCTCGCCGATCCGCCGGGGGTCGTCGTGACGGATGTGCGCCTGCCCGGCCTCGACGGGCTCGGCCTGTTCCGGGCGGTGGCCGAGGCGGATCCCGACCTGCCGGTGATCCTCATCACCGGGCACGGCGACATCACCATGGCGGTGCGCGCCATGCGCGAGGGTGCCTACGACTTCCTCGCCAAGCCCTATCCGGCCGAGCAGCTGATCGGCTCCGTGCGGCGCGCCCTGGAGCGGCGGCGCCTCGTGGTCGAGAACCGCTCCCTGCGCGAGCGCCTCGATGCAGCGGTGGCGGAGGATCCGGCCTTCCTCGGTGTCTCGCCGGAGATCACGCGGCTGCGCCGGTTCGTCCGCGACGTGGCGGAGGCGGATGTGGACGTGCTCATCTTAGGGGAAACCGGCTCCGGCAAGGAGGTGGTCGCCAACGCCCTCCACCGCTGGAGCCGGCGCAGGCGCGGCAACTTCGTGGCGATGAATTGCGGCGCGCTGCCCGACAGCGTGGTGGAGAGCGAGCTGTTCGGCCACGAGGCGGGCGCCTTCACGGGCGCCGTCAAGCGGCGCGTCGGGCGCATCGAGCATGCGAGCGGCGGCACGCTGTTCCTCGATGAGATCGAGAGCATGCCGCTCGCCCTGCAGGTGAAGCTGCTGCGGGTGATCCAGGAGCGGGCGGTCGAGCCGCTCGGCACCAACGAGGTGCGGCCGGTGGACATGCGTATCGTCGCCGCCACCAAGATCGACCTCGGGCAGGCCGCCCGCCCAGGGCACCTTCCGGGACGACCTCTATTACCGGCTCAACGTCGTCACGGTGGCGATCCCGCCGCTGCGCGAGCGCCGCGAGGACGTGGCGCTGCTCTTCGAGCATTTCTTCACCCGGGCCGCCGCCCGGATCAACCGCGCTCCGCCGCCGGTGACGCCGGCGATCCGCGACGTGCTCAACCGGCATTCCTGGCCCGGCAACGTGCGCGAGCTCAGCCATTTCGCGGAGCGCTGCGCCCTCGGCCTCGGACCCGCGGCGCCGGAGGAGCCCAGCGCCGCGAAACCGCTCACGCTGGCCGAGGAGGTCGATCGCTTCGAGCGGGGCCGGATCCGGGACGAGCTGATCATGGCGGGCGGCGACGTGCGGCTCGCCGCCGAGGCGCTCGGCACGCCGCGCAAGACCCTCTACGACAAGCTCGCCCGCCACGGGCTCGATCCGAACGCCTTCCGCTGATGCATGAGCCCACCACCGGCCGGACCGACCCGGGGAATGATCCGGCATCCGGTTGATCTGTTCGGAAACGAGAGGGCGCGGGAACCGCGGGAACCCCTCTCCCGCTGTACGGACCGGAGACAAGGGTTACAGGTGTTCGGAGACATGGGTGACAGGTTGCACCCTGAGTGTTGGCTGTGTCAGGTCGATCTGCCCCACCCTGTGGGTGATGAACACAAGGTCGACCCGACCATCGGTCTGAGTGGGCCGCAGGGCCAGCGGCTGGCCGACGAACGCCTTGGGCACTCGCACGAGCTGGCCGCGCACGCTGATCCAGCCGTCCCGCTGCACGCGCCGCACCTGATCGGTCGGATCGTACTCGATCGCCGGCAGCTCGGCCGGATAAGCGCGCCGGCTGATCTGGTAGCGGCTGGCCGGCACCGCCAAGCCTAAGGCCTCGTGCGGGCGCTCGCTGTTGTAGATCAGCCGGAAGCGATCGAACGCCCGCTGGCAGGCCGCCAGGCTGGCGTAGAACGCGCCATGCAGCACGTCGCGCTTGAGGGTGCGATGGAAGCGCTCGTCCTTGCCGTTGGTCTGCGGATGGTAGGGCCGGCTGTGGCTGATGTGGATGCCCAGCCGCAGCAGCCACACGGTGAGAGGCGTGTAGCGCTGGCCCGGTCCGTTGCCCCAGGGGCTGCCGTTGTCCAGGTTGATCCGCTCGGGCAGGCCGTAGCGCCGGAACGTGGCACTCAGCTGCCCCTGCACGGTCGCGGTGACCTCGTCGGCACAGGCCGCCAGGCAGAGCGCGTAGCGGCTGTGGTCGTCCAGCACGGTGAGAGGGTGGCAGCGGCCGCCGGCATGGGCGAAGTGGCCCTTGAAGTCCATCTGCCAGAGAGCGTTGGGCCGGGGGTGCTCGAAGCGGGTGAACGGGATGCTGGGGGCATCGGGTTGGCCCAGCCGGGCGTGGCGCGCCAGCACGGCGGTGATCGTCGAGGCGGCCGGGACCACCTCCTGGCCCTGATCCTGCAGCCGTCGGCGCAGCTTGCGCCCACCCCAACTCGGATGAGCCGTGCGCAGTTCCAGCACCGCCTCCTCCATCTCGGGGGACGTGCGGGCCGGGCTGGCGTGCGGGCGCCGCGAGCGGTCGTCCAAGCCCGCGCCACTCCGCGCCCGGCCCAGCCACTTGTAGCCAGTCTTGCGGCTGATCCCGAAGCGGCGGCACAGCGCCGCCACGTTCGCCGCCTCCTGCTGGGCCAGACCCACGAACTCGGCGCGGTTGTCTATGACTGACACCTCTTGCCAAGGCACGACACGCTCCCGCATCGATTGCTCTTGGCCATTGTGTCACCCATGTCTCCGAACACCTGTAACCCTTGTCTCCGGTCTATACAGCGGGAGAGGGGCAGGGGTGAGGGTCCCGGACGGATCCGCAACAATCCTGAAGCCGTGGTGCTGGCAGCGGCACGGTTCAGTCGTCTTGCTGAACCACCTGGGCCCTCACGTGGGATCTTCGATCCGTATACCCCTCTCCCGCACGGGAGAGGGGTTCCCGCGGTTCCCGCGCCCTCTTGTCTCCGAACAGATCAACCGGAAGCCGGATCAGTTGACACCAGAGTTGCCGACCCTGGCGAATGAAACTTTTGCGTGCCCTTGCCGAGTTTCGCACATACAAGGACAGCGAGTTTCTATTTAGTTTCGATCGGGACGCTAGGTCAGAACGTGAGACCGACCCGCAGCCGCAGCTGGTGGCGGTCGAAATTCGTCAGGTCGAGGGGCCGCGGATCCGCCGCCGCGCCGCCGGCCACCTGCACGCCCCAGGTGAACGACATCCAGGCACCCTCGGAGAGCGCGGCGTAGAGCGTCGGGCCGAGATAGAGGGCCGCGCCCGCGAAACGGTCGAGGCCGAGCCCCTCATAGGCGCGCGCGTAGCGCAGCTCGCCGCCGAGGAAGAGCCACGGCCGCACCCGGTAGGCGAGGGCGCCGGACACTTCGAGGCCGGAGCTGCGCACCGTCTCGCCGCCGCCGAACTCTGCACGGGCCAGGCCCAGGTTGAGATTGAGTGCGCCGACGAGCAGGCCCGGGATGATCTCGCGATCGGCGAGAAGGGCCGCCTCCACCCCGTAGGCGCGGGCCGCAAGACCGGATCCGCCGTCGATCGTCCCGATGCTCGGAACGACGCTCAGCGTCAGGCCGATGGGCGCCGTGCGCCGGTCCAGCAGGCGCAGACGGGTCTCCACGAAGCCGCCATTGAATCCGCTTTCCCCGCGCACGGGCAGGCCCGGCGTCGCGGCCAGGTCGAAATGCGAGAAGGACAGCCCGGGCGCGATCCGGAAATCCGAACTGAGCGGCAGCTTCAGCGCGAGCGTCGGGTCGATGGCGCGGACCACGCCCGCCCGCAACCGCCCGATCCGGGCGGTGGTCTCCTGCTCCAGCTCGCGCTCGCCCGGCACGCCAATATCCGACCCTTCCGTGAACCCGAACAGATGCTCGCTGTCGATCTCCGCTTCGGCCTGCCCGGCCTCATGGGCGATCGCCGCTACCGGCCCGGCGAGGAGACAGGACATCAGGAATCCGCCTGCGACGGCGCGAGTGCGGGAATAGCCTGAGGGTATCATGATCCCTTGTCCTACACGATATAGCAAAGGCTATAACATCCGGCCGAAACTGCCAAGGTCCGTGCCTCTCGCCAGGAGAAGGGGGTTGACTCCACCAAACCGGATTTGAATTCTAGGATCATGGATGAACCGCGATCCGATCTCGATGCAAGGCTTGCCGCAAGGCTCCGGGGCTTGCGCACTGCCCAGGGTCTGACCCTGGAGGCGCTCGCGCAGCGCTGTGGGGTGAGCCGATCGATGATCTCGCTGGTGGAGCGCGCGGAGAGCAGCCCGACCGCGACTGTGCTCGAACGGCTGTCGGCGGGGCTCGGGGTATCGCTCGCGGCCCTGTTCTCGCCCGAGCACCGGGAGGATGCCTCCCCGCTGAGCCGGCGCGCGGATCAGCGCTGCTGGCGCGATCCGGGGACGGGCTATCGGCGCCGCAACCTCTCGCCGCCGGGCTTTTCCTCGCCCCTCGAACTCGTGGAGGTGGAGCTGCCTCCGGGTTCGACGGTCGCCTACGACAGCATCCGCGTCCCGCCCCTGGAGCAGCAGGTCTGGGTGCTCGACGGCACGGTCGTGGTGACGCTGGGAGAGGCGGTTCATCGGCTCGCGGCCGGCGACTGCCTCGCCATGCGCGTCGACCGGCCGGTCGCCTTCCACAATCCCGCCGATCACCCTGCCCGCACCCTCGTGGCCGTCTCCACGGGCGCGCGGGCCTGACCGATGAGAGGTCCCGTGACCGATCCGATGATCCGCGCGCTCTCCGGTGAGGAGGCTCTGGCGCGCAGCGAGGCGCTTGCGGCGATTCTGGTCGACTGCGTCGCGGGCGGAGCCTCGGTGAGCTTCATGGCGCCCCTGCCGCAGGCCAGGGCCGTCGCCTATTGGCGGGACGTGGCCGAGAGCGTCGGGCGCGGGGAGCGCAGCCTGATCGTGGCCGAGGAATCTGACGGCACGCCGGTCGGCACCGTCCAGATCGTCCTGGCGCAGCCCGAGAACCAGCCGCACCGGGCCGACCTGTCGAAGGTGCTGGTGCTGAGGCGGGCGCGCCGCCGCGGGATCGGCGCCGGCCTGATGCGGGCTGCCGAGGATGCCGCGCGCCGTGCTGGCAAGACGCTCCTCGTGCTCGACACCGCCAGCCCCGAGGCGGAGCGGCTCTACGAGCGGGCGGGCTGGAGCCGGGTCGGCGTCATCCCCGGCTACGCGCTCCTGCCCGACGGGCGCCCCTGCGATACGGTCTATTTCTTCAAGGCCCTGGCGTAGAGGGGTCGGACGCCTCTCGAAAGCCATCTTGGCCTGCGAGGGCTCCGCCCCGTCATGCCTTTCGAAAGCCCGATGATGTCGACCGATTCCCCGTCCCCTGGCACCGTCGTCGCGGTCGGCGATGTGCGCTTCGGCAATCATCTGCCGCTGAGCCTGATCGCCGGACCCTGCGCGCTGGAGAGCCGCGCCCATGCCCTGGAAGTGGCTGCGGCGCTCAAGGAGATGACCGCACCCCTCGGCCTCGGCCTCGTGTTCAAGTCATCCTTCGACAAGGCCAACCGCACCTCGGCCGGATCGGCCCGCGGCCTCGGCCTCGCCGAGGCCCTGCCGATCTTCGCCGAGATCCGCGAGCGCCTGCGGCTTCCCGTGCTCACGGATGTGCACGAGGCCGGCCAATGCGCGGTCGCGGCGGAGGCCGTCGACATCCTGCAGATCCCGGCCTTCCTGTGCCGCCAGACCGACCTGCTGCTCGCCGCCGCCGCGACCGGGCGGGCCGTGAACGTCAAGAAGGGGCAGTTCCTGGCGCCCTGGGACATGGCGCATGTCGCCGCCAAGGTCACGGCCGCGGGCAACCCCAATGTGATCGTCACCGAGCGCGGCGCGTCCTTCGGCTACAACACCCTCGTCTCGGACATGCGGGCCCTGCCAATCATGGCGCGGGTGACGAACGGGGCTCCGGTGGTGTTCGACGCCACGCACTCGGTCCAGCAGCCGGGCGGGCAGGGCGCCACGTCGGGCGGGCAGCGGGAATTCGTTCCGGTGCTGGCGCGGGCGGCGGTGGCGGTGGGTGTGGCGGGCGTCTTCATCGAGACGCATCCCGATCCGGACCGCGCGCCGTCGGACGGACCCAACATGGTGCCGCTGCGGGCCATGCCGGCGCTGCTCGGCGACCTCGTCGCCTTCGACCGCCTCGCGAAGGCGCTCTGAAAGAAGTTCGTCCCCGTTCCAGGAAGCCGGCATGGTCGTGCCGGCCTCGCCGCCGCCGCGGCCCGTCGGCTTTCAGCGAATGGCTGCAATGGATCGATAATCGCGCGACGCATCGACCATCCTTCCGGCCGCTGTCGTGATCAGATCATTCCTCGGCACAGTGTATCGCGCGCTGCCGATCGAAGACGGACCCCTCGGATCTTGTCGCCCCCTTGCGTGAGACCATCGGATCAAGCGCAGTGTCGCGCGTTGCTGCCGGGCAGGATCGAATCAACATCGCCGTGATCGTCGGCATCGAATCGAACAACATCGGAAGAGCTGAGTTCAGTTAAGCTCATCCGCACGCAAATTCCTGTACATTCCACGTCGGCAAGCTGCGCCTTGACCATAGGACCGCATGGATCGGGGGGTCGGCGGAGACCGGACCGCGCCGGATCGACACTGCTCGACGAAATTTCATGCACTTCCCCGACCAGGGATTGACATCGTCGACGCCGCGGGTACGCAGTGATGTACGAAAATCATCGGCTAAGTACAGGCTGACACGGGCCATGGCCTCCGACCTCACGTTGATCACGGCCGATATCGTGTCCCTCTACATCATGAACAATAGTATTGGGGCTGATGATCTCCCGAATCTGATTAGATCGGTTCATTCGGCGCTCGAAGACATCGACCGGGTGGAGAAACCGCAGCCTGCGACGCTCGAACCGCCGGTGCCGATCGAGCAGACCGTGACGCCCGACTACATCGTCAGCCTGGAAGACGGAAAACCCTATAAGACCCTGGGCCGTCATCTGCACACGAAGGGTCTCACGCCCGATCAATACAGGCGGAAGTGGGGTCTGCCGCCCGATTATCCGATGATCGCGCCGTCCTATGCGGCGCACCGGGCCGAACTGGCCAAGCGCGGAAGCCTCGGCCGGAAGCTCGGCTCCCGCGCCGAAGGCGACGACGCCGAGTGATCCCAACGGCCCAGGATGCCGACGCATCGGGCCGTTGGGATCATTCGCCACCGGCTGCGCCGACCCTGACGGATGAACCCGGCTACAAGGCCCCCGATGGCAGCCCCAACGGCCCTCATGCTGAGGTGGCCGGCGCGAGCCGGCCCTCGAAGCACCCCGGATCGGTGCTCCCGGCCACCCGGATCTTGGATGCGCGGTCAGGTGTGTTTCGAGGCCGCCCGCGCGATCTTCGATCGCCTGCACCTCAGCATGAGGAACGGGGCGGCTTCCACGCAGGTGGGTTTCGATCTAGGCGGCGAGCAGCGCTTCGAGGGCGAGATCGTAGGAGAGGGGCCCGAATCCCGCGATCACGCCGCGCGCCACCGGCGCGATATAGGAGTGGTGCCGGAAGCTCTCGCGGGCATGGACGTTCGAGAGGTGGACCTCGATGACCTCCGCCTTGGCACCCGATATGGCGTCGCGCAGCGCCACCGACGTATGCGTGTAGGCGCCTGCGTTCAGGATCACGCCCGCCCCCGCGGCGCCCGCCTCGTGCACCCAGGTGACGAGATCGCCCTCGTGGTTCGACTGGCGGAAGGTGAGAGCGGCGCGCGCGCCGGCCCGGTCGCGCAGGCGCCGCTCGATATCGGCCAGGGTGAGCGCGCCGTAGATGCCGGGCTCCCGGATGCCGAGGAGGTTCAGGTTCGGGCCGTTGAGGACGTGGATGTCGCGCATGATCGTGTCCTTAAGTCGGATGGCTAACGGGTGGGGAGCGCCGGATGTGGCGCGAGATGGGTCTGCGCCGCAAGACGGATCGGCGCGTTGATGGCCCCGTAGCCGCGATAGTCACGCCGTTCGACGATCTCGAAGAAGAACCCGCCCTCGAGCACGCTGCGCGTATAGACCTGGAAGAACTCGGCCTGTCCGTCGCGGTCGTAGAGGATGTTGCCGGCGCGCAGCCGCGCGATCGTCTCCGCGCTCAGGTCGGTCCGGACTTCGAGATCGTCGTAGTAGTTCTCCGGGATCGGCAGGAGGTCGACACCGTTCGCCCGCAGCGCCTCGACGGTCGCGAAGATGTCGTCGGTGGCGAGCGCCACATGCTGCACGCCTCCGCCGAAGGCTTCCGAGAGGAAGCGCGACGACAGCGTCTGGCGGCTCTGCGAGGCGTTGAGGACGAGGCGCAACGCCCCGCCGGGCGCCTCGACGGCCTGGCTCTGCACCACGCCGCCGGGATCCACCACGTCCTGCACCGGCTGCTGCGCGAGGTCGAACAGCCCGGTGTAGAACAGGAGCCAGGTCAGCATCTCCTCGTGGCGCATGCTCTGCGAGAGGTGATCGACCGCGATGAGGCCCGCATCCCCGGTCGGTTCCGTTGCGACCGGCTCGAAATCGACGTTCCACAGCCGGTCGAGGCCGCTGCGGCGGTCGACGAAGTAGAGGAGGCTGCCCCCGACCCCACGCACCGCCGGGATGTCGAGCTCGCCCGGTGCGACCGCCTGCCGGAACGGCTCGTCGAGGAGCGCGACGGCCCGCTCCACCGCCGCCTGCGCATCGTCGACCTTCAGGGCGACGGCGCAGACCGAGGCGCCATGCGTGACCTGGAAGGAATGAGCGAATCCCTCCTTCTCAGTGTTGACCACGAGGTTGATGCCGCCCTGGCTCCAGCGCGTCACGGATTTCGAGCGGTGGCGGGCGGTCCGGGCGAAGCCGAGCCCGCCGAGCATGCGCTCGAAGGAGGCGGCGGCCTCATCGTCCATCGCGAACTCGATGAACTCGACGCCCTCGCAAGCCGCGCGCGGCGGCAGCACCGGGAGATTCGGCACGGATGAGCGGCGGCGCAGGTCGTCGAGCATGACGAGGAGGGACCGGCGGCCGTCGACCGCGACGCTGCGCGCCGAGCCGGCCCGGAACCGGTCGCTGAAGATCTCGAGCGACATCAGGCCGTCGAAGCCCGTCGCCCCCAGCGCGTCCGCGAAGGCGGTGATCGGCAGCTCTCCCTGGCCGGGGAAGCAGCGGTAGTGGCGGCTCCAGGACAGGTAATCCATGGCGAGCTTCGGCGCGTCGGCCATCTGCACCAGGACGATCTTCTCCTTCGGGATCGACCGGATGGCACTCAGATCGGTGCCGCGGGCGAGCACGTGGAAGCTGTCGAGCACGAAGCCGACCGCCGGATGGTCGGCCCGGCGCACGATCTCCCAGGCATCGCGGTAATCATTGACGTGCCGCCCCCAGGCCAAGGCCTCGTAGCCCACGCGGAAGCCGCGCGCCTGCGCCCGCTCGCCGAGCTCCCGGAAATCCGCGGCCGCCCGGTCGATGCCGCCGAGGCTGTCGGGCGAGACGTTGGAGCAGACCATCAAAAGGTCGCAGCCGAGCTCCTGCATGGTGTCGAACTTGCGCTCGGCGCGGGCGAAGACCTTGGCCCGCTGCGGCTCGGGCATGCCCTCGAAATCGCGGAACGGCTGGTAGACGGCGACCGAGAGGCCGAGGTCTTCGGCCATGCGGCGCACGTCGCGAGGCGTGCCGCTGAAGGACAGAAGGTCGTTCTCGAAGATCTCGACCTGCGTGAAGCCGGCGGCGGCGATCGCCTCCAGCTTCTCGCCGAGCGTGCCGCTCAGGCAGACGGTCGCGATGGCAAGCCTCATTCCCGTGTCTCCTTCGAGGCGGTGCCCGACCGCCGTCACAAATCGGCATCGCGGTTCTCGCGCGACCGCGATGCCCGTCCCCGTGGCAGGCCGCGCGCCGTCACGCTCCGGCAAGCCGTCCGCCCGATGCGAGTTCCTCCCGCAGCCGATCGTATTCCGTCTTGCCGACCGGAACGGCACCCGGCTGTCCGAGGTCGCTCATCCGGATGCGGTAGGTCTCCCGGGCCGAAAGGGCGGCGAGCGCGGCAAGCACGGTGATCGCCAGGGTGATCGCCCCGACCGTCAGCGGGATGTTGGCCGAGCCGGGGGGCGCCACCGCGGCGAACAGGGCCGGCAGCATGGCGGTGATCGCCGTTCCGAGGTTCTGCGAGATCGCCATCGCCGAGACCCGGGTCCGAGTGGGGAACAGTTCGGGGTAGAAGCTCGGATAGACGGCATTATAGCCCTGATACACCACGCCCCACATCAGCAGCGACATCGCGATCGCCAGCGGCACGTTGTGAATGCTGATGGCGTAGAGATAGCCGAACGAGAGCAGCCCGGAGCCGATCGCCCCGATGATGATCGGCGGTCGGCGGCCGATCCGGTCCGACAGGTTGCCGACATACGGGATGACGAGGACCGCAACGATGTTTCCGAGCACCGGGATCCACAGATAGACGTCCTTCTCGAACCCGATGCCGTAGGCGGCCTGGACGGCGTAGGCGGCGCCGAAGA
The DNA here is from genome assembly GCF_000022085.1 of Methylobacterium nodulans ORS 2060. NCBI lineage: Bacteria > Pseudomonadati > Pseudomonadota > Alphaproteobacteria > Hyphomicrobiales > Methylobacteriaceae > Methylobacterium > Methylobacterium nodulans. The sequence goes on along the minus strand of NC_011894.1, from coordinate 129,152 downwards.
TGGTGGCGACGACCGGGATGACGTTCATCAGCGCCATGCAGACGACCCGCAGCATGTCCGCCCAGCTCGTCCGGAAGGCTTCGACGACCGGCGAGCGCGGGATCTCGCCATGCGCCCCCTCCTCGGCGAAGGCCGGCGTCTCCTCGACCTCCCGGCGGATGATGAAGCCCGCGATGATCACCACGACGCTGAGCAGGAACGGGATGCGCCAGCCCCAGGTGTTGAACGCCTCGGCCGGCATGTAGTGGGCGAGGGGAAGGAACACGGCGGCGGCAAGGATCTGGCCGGCCTGGACGCCCTGCAGCGTGAAGCTCGCGTAGAAGCCGCGCCGCCCGAACGGGGCGTGCTCCAGGATCATCGAGCTCGCGCCCGAGATCTCGCCGGCCACCGCGAAGCCCTGGATCAGCCGCAGGACCACGAGCAGGATCGGCGCGAGGATCCCGACCTGCTCGTAGGTCGGCAGCAGGCCGACCGCGATGGTCGAGAAGCCCATCAGGAACATGCACAGGATCAGCACGTACTTGCGGCCATGGGTGTCGCCCCAGTGCCCCAGGACGAAGGCGCCGATCGGCCGGCTGACATAGCCGACGCCGTAGGTCGCCAGCGACGCCACGATGGCCACCATGGGATTGGCCGCCGGAAAGAAGATTTGCGGGAAAATTAGCGAGGCTGCCGTCGCGTAGATGAAGAAATCGTAGTATTCGAGCGCAGATCCGATCCAGCCGCTCGCTGCAGCCTTCTTGGATTGCTGCCGTCTGTGTGAATCTGGATGCGTTTCTGCGTTGCTCATGGTCGTTTCCTCTCCTGTGCTCTGCCGAGCGGTTTTTTCGTTCGATCGGGCATCGGCCTGCCCGTTTCTGGAGCTGCGGCGCGCTCTTCAGGCCGGACGCCGATGCCGGACCGGCCGCCGTCCGGCCCGTCGCGCCGCGATGCTCATCCGTCGCTCCGCGGCGGCGGGGGGCTGCCTTCCTCCGCATGGGCCGCAATCGCGGCGTCGAAGGCCTGCGCCATCGCGGTCTCGGGTGCGTCCACGCCCGTGAACAGCCGGAACGCGTCGACCGCCTGGTGGATGGCGAGATCGCGTCCGGTCATGGTCGGGGCGCCCAGGCGCGCCGCCTCCCGGAGGAGCGGCGTCCACAGCGGCGAATACACCGCGTCCGCGACCCAGATCTCGGGCCGGAGGAGGTGCGGCGGAACCGGACTGCCGCGGTTCGGCAGCATCCCGACCGGCGTCCCGTTGACGAGGCCGCCCGCACCGTCGAGCGCCTGCTCGACCGTTCCGCAGACGCGCAAAGCCGCGCGGGGTGCGAGCGCGGCGGCGAGGGAGGCGGCCTTGGCCGGATCGCGATCGACGAGGCGGATCTCAAGCCCGGGGAACCCGCTGAGCGCCACCGCGATGGCCTTCCCGACGCCGCCGGCGCCGATCAGCGCGACGGGGCCGCGCGGAGCCGGTCCGAACCTCTGCGTCAGGGCGCGGGCAAAGCCGCTGGCATCGGTGTTGTGGCCGACGAGACGGCCGTCCTCGACCACGATCGTGTTCACGGCGCCCACCGCCCGCGCGCCCTCGGACAGATCGTCGAGGAGCGGAACCACCGCCTCCTTGTAGGGAAAGGTGACGTTCGCGCCCGCGAACCCGATCAGGCGCAGCCCGTCGAGGAGCGTGCGGAGCAGCGCCGGGCCCGCTCCGGCGACGTCGATGAGCTGGTAATGCGCCCGCATGCCGAGGGCGCGCGCCGCCGCCTCGTGCATCGCCGGCGAGGCCGAATGCTTGATCGGTGACCCGATCAATCCGAGCAGGAAGCGCTGCTGCTGTACCGGGGCCATGAGACGGGCGCCTTGGGCAAGGTGACGTCGGATTGCGGCACGCTCGCGTCGGACGAGCCCCGCGACCATGATTCCTAGCGCTCCTGACCCCGTTGTCCGAATACCAATTCCGGCGTCGAACGTAACATCATGTTATGATTTGTCCGGAAATGCGCTCAGCCCGCCGGGCCACCGCCCTGGGGGACATATCGGCCTGCCGCGTCATCTCCTGCCGAAGGTCCTTGACGAAGCTCTCGGCAAACAGGCTGAGCGTGCTGCCGGCCTTGCGGGCGATCCAGGTCTGGAAGCGGGTCGGCTCCTCGATGCGCAGGACGCGAATGCCCGGAAAGGCGCCGTCGGCGATGGTGAACTGATCGATGACGGCGATGCCGAGGCCGGCCTTCACGAGAGAGCAGACGGTCGAGCCGAACCGCGCCCGGATGGTGATCTCGTAGGCGAGATCGCGCGCGCGGAAGATGTCCGACATGATGCGCCCATACGGATCATTCGGGTCGATTCCGATGAGCGGATGCTTCACGATCTCGCGCGCCGAGATCGACTCATGGGCCGCGAGCGCGTGATGTTCCGGCACGATGCAGTACAGGTTGCCGCTCGCGAGTGGCTCGAAGATCAGGGCCGGGTGTTCGAGGCGATAGCTCATCGCGACAACCTCGCCCTTGCCGAGGAGGAGATAGTCGATGGCCTCCTCGATCTTCAGGATGTTGATGTCGATGAGGAGCTGCGGATACTTGGCGCGAACGCGCTCGATCGCCCGCGGCACCATGACGTGGGAGATCGATGGCACCGAGCCGATCAGGAGTTCCTGAGCGGCGCCGCTCCGCGTGCGCTCCACGACGTAGCGGAGATCCTCGACCTTGTCGAAGACCGCATTGATCTGTTCGAACACGGCCCGCGCCTGCTCGGATGGCACCATGCGGCCGCCACGGCGGTCGAACAGCCGAATGCCGAGGGAGGTCTCGGTATATTTCATGAGGCGGCTGATGCCCGGCGCCGAGACGTTGAGGAGCCGGGCGGCTCCCGCCAGCGTTCCCGTCACCATCACGGCCCGGGCCACCTCGATTTGGCGTAGCGTCAGCATGGGATGCCTCTAGAGCAATTTCCGACGAAGTGGATGCCGGTTCGTCGCAGAAAATGCGGCAAAATCAAAAACCTAGAGCAGGATCCATTCCACCGCGGACCCTGCTCCAGGGCTCCTCGGCCGGGTGGGATCATCCATCCGCGTCGCAACCGATGACATGGTGACGGTCCGGGCCAGGGGCAGCGGTCTTCTCCAGCACGACGGTCCTGCACGGTCCGGACGTGATGAGAGGGGGGCGGCTCCGGCGTTCCGGGACGGGATTGACGTGAACGTACCAGTTCGTTAATTTCGAGGACAAGCAAGGGGCGAGCCGCCCGATTCGAGGAAACGCCGAGGTCGCCATGACGCATCAAGGGTCGAGAACCGTCCGGCCGTGCCGGGCCACGCTGACGGGAGGGCGGCCGTGAGCGCTCCGTCCCGCATCCTCCTCGGCCTCATCGGCACCGGCATCCAGGCCTCCCGCACTCCCCCGATGCACGAGCACGAGGGCGATGCCCAGGGCCTGCGCGTCCTCTATCAGACGATCGATCTGGAGCGGCTCGGCCTCGGCCCGGAGGCGCTGCCGGAGCTGCTCACCGCCGCCGAGCGCATGGGCTTTGCCGGCCTCAACATCACGCATCCCTGCAAGCAGGCGGTGATCCCCCATCTCGACGCGCTCTCGCCCGACGCGGCGGCCCTCGGGGCTGTCAACACGGTGGTGCTGCGGGAGGGCAGGCGGGTCGGCCACAACACCGATTGGTGGGGCTTCGCCGAGAGCTTCCGGCGCAACCTGCCGGGCGCCGCGCTCGGCCGCGTCGTCCAGCTCGGAGCGGGCGGGGCCGGGGCCGCGGTCGCGCACGCGCTGCTGACGCTCGGCGTTCAGGATCTCGCCATTGCGGACGTGGATCCCACCCGGGCGGAGCAGGTCGCCGAGGGGCTGTGCGGACGCTTCGGCGCGGGACGCGCCCGGGCCTCGACCGACCTCGCCGCCGACATGGCGCAGGCCGACGGCCTCGCCCATTGCACGCCGACCGGCATGGCGGCCCATCCGGGGCTGCCGCTGCCCGCCGAGCTGCTGCGCCCCGCGCTCTGGGTCGCCGAGATCGTCTATTTCCCCATCGAGACCGAGCTGCTGCGCGTCGCGCGCGGCCTCGGCTGCCGCACTCTCGATGGCGGCGGCATGGCGGTGTTCCAGGCCGTCGAGGCCTTCCGGCTCTTCACTGGGCGCGAGCCCGATCCGGCGCGGATGCTGCGCCACTTCGCCGAACTCGGCGACAAGGCCGCGAAGACGGCCGCCTGACAAGACGCCCCCCACGCTTGAGAGGAAACTTCATGTCCGTCCACGCCGTTGAGGCCGGTGCCATCGCACCCGCCATCCCCCCTGCCGCCACCGCGGCGCCGCGCAAGGCCGCGCTCGCGAGCTGGATCGGCAGCGCCGTCGAGTACTACGACTTCTTCATCTACGGGGCGGCCGCCTCGCTGATCTTCCCAAAACTGTTCTTCTCGCCGGACAATCCGCAGGCGGCCCTGATGCTGTCCTTCGCGACTTTCGGCGTCGCCTATATCGCGCGGCCCTTCGGGGCGATCGGCCTCGGCCATATCGGCGACCGGTTCGGCCGCAAGCGGGTGCTCACCTTCACGCTCCTGCTGATGGGCTTCTCCACCTTCATCATCGGCTGCCTGCCGACCTATGCGCAGGCCGGGCTGCTCGCGCCGACGCTCCTCGTCCTCGCCCGCTTCATGCAGGGCATCTCGGCGGCGGGCGAGCAGGCCGGCGCCAACTCGATGACGCTCGAACACGCGCCCGCGGATCAGCGCGCCTTCTTTACGAGCTTCACGCTCAGCGGCACCCAGGCCGGCCTGATCCTCGCCAATCTCGTATTCCTTCCCATCACCGCCCTGCCGGAGGAGCAGCTGCTGTCCTGGGGCTGGCGCATTCCCTTCTTCCTCAGCGCCCTCGTGGTCGCGGTGGGCTTCTGGGTGCGCCGCAGCCTGCCGGAGACGCCTGTCTTCGAGGAGGAGAAGGCGCAGCACAAGGAGGCCGCGCTGCCGGTGGTGACCCTGTTCCGCACGCAATCGGCGGATCTGCTGCGGGTCATCTTCGCGGCGCTCGTCTCGGTGGTCAGCACGATCGGCGCGAACTACGTGCTCGCCTATGCGGTGCGTGAGGTGAAGATCTCGCAGCCCACGACCCTGCTCGTCCTCATCCTGGCGAATGTGGTGGCGCTCGCGGCGATCCCGCTCTGGGCGAAGCTCGCCGACCGCATCGGCCGCAGGCCCGTCTTCATCGCCGGCTCCCTCGGCTCGGCCGTGACCGTGTGGCCGCTGTTCTGGGCGGTCTCGACCGGCAACGTGCCGCTGATGTTCGTGTTCGGGGTCCTGCTGTCGGGCGTGGTCTACAGCGCCGCCAACGGCGTCTGGCCCTCGCTCTACGGCGAGATGTTCGACACTCGCGTCCGGCTCTCGGGCATGGCGATCGGCACGCAGATCGGCTTCGCGCTCGGCGGCTTCGCGCCCACCATCGCGGCTGCGATCCAGGGCAGCGGGCCGACGGGCTGGTACCCGGTGGCGGCTTTCGTGACGGTGACCTGCCTGATTTCCGCCTTCTCGGTCTATACGGCGCGGGAAACCTACCGGACGCCCCTGCACGCGCTCGGCCGCCGCTGAGGCGGCGCCCGGCGGAATGCCGGGGCCGGCATCGAGACGACACGAATGTGCAACGGCCCCGGGGCAACCCGGGGCCGTTGGCTTGAGGGATGATACGGCTTCCGGTTGATCCGTTCGGAGACAAGCGGGCGCGGGAACCGCGGGATCCCCTCTCCTGTGCGGGAGAGGGGTATGGGGATCGAAGATCCCACGTGAGGGTCCCCGGACCGTTCCGCAATGATTCTGAAGCCGTGGTGCTGGCAGCGGCCCGGTTCAGGCTTCTTGCTGAACCACCTGGACCCTCACGCGCGATCTTCGATCGCCTGCCCCTCTCCCGCACGGGAGAGGGGTTCCCGCGCGGACTCGCTTGCGGGACTTAAGGAGGGCGCTTGGGCGGGCGCGGTTCCCGCCCTCAGGTAGGCGCGAGCGCCCGCACGACCGCATCCGCGATCAGCTGCCGATGTTTCGCCCGCCGCTCCGGCGCGAAAAGATCGACATCGAAGATCGCCCCGAAGGTGTGCCGGTTCGCCACCCGAAAGAAGCACAGCGCGCTGATCATCATGTGGACGTCAACGGCATCGACGTCGGTCCGGAAGCGGCCGTCGGCGCGCCCGCGGGCCAGAAGGTCGTCGATCAGGGCGATGACCCGCCGATTGATCTGACGGATCGACTCCATCCCGGCGAGATGCTTGGCCTTGTGGATGTTCTCGATGGTGACGAGGCGGATAAAGGCGGCATGCGCCTCGTCCGAATCGAAGGTCTGGCCGATCAGGCGGCGCAGGCCCTCGACGGGATCGCAGCGCTCCAGGTCGAGCCCCGCCTCGAGAGCCCGGATCTCCGCATAGGCGCGCTCCAGAACCGCAAGGTAGAGCCCCTCCTTGCTGCCGAAATAGTAGTAGATCATGCGCTTGGAGGTGCGCGTGCGCTCCGCGATGGCGTCGACGCGGGCTCCGCTCAGGCCGTTCTCGGCGAATTCCTCCGTCGCCACCGTGACGATATCGGCCTTGGTGCGCTCCGGATCGTGACCGCGCATCCCCTCTGCGCGCTCCGCGCGCGACGATCCCGCCATATCCGCCGCCCATCGCCCCTCTGGCATCCCCCGGACAGGTACCGGGGCCGGAGCGGCGCGTCCATGCGGCACGGGCGGAATCCCCGCGCTTGGCCGCCCGCCATCCTCACCCGAGACGGGCCAGCCCGTGCAGGCCGATGTCGAAACGCGTCTCCCCGGTCGTGGCGAGATCGGCCAGGATCTCGCCGATCACGCTGCAGAACTTGTAGCCGTGGCCCGAGCAGGGCGAGGCGACGACCACCTGGGATAAGTCCGGCAGGGTGTCGAGGACGAAATGCTCGTCGGGCGTGTTGGTGAACAGGCAGGTGCGCAGCGCCATGGTCGGGCCGTCGGCCTGCGGGAAGTAGCGCCGCAGCGCCTGCCGCAGCAGCGCCTCGTCGCGGGGATGCACCTCCCGGTCGATGGTCTCGGCCGGCCCGGTTTCGCGCAGATGATGGTAGAGACCGATCTTGAAGCCCGGCAGCCCCCAGACCGGGAAGCCGTAGAAATGCCCCTCGTCGAACAGGGCATTGAAGACCGGAAACCGGCCGAGCGCAAAGGCGGCGGGCTGCGTCGGCTGGAACCAGCCGAGAACCTGCCGCTCCGGCACGGCGCGCCCGGCGAGCGCCGGGACGAAATCCTGCATCCAGGCCCCCGCCGCGAGGACGAGCCGTCCGGCCTCGTAGGTGCCGCGCTCCGTGCGCACCCGAACCCCGCCGGCGGCGGTCGGCTCCCAGCCGAGCGCCCGCTCCCGCGCGCGGATCTCCGCCCCCGCGCCCTGCGCCAGGGCGACATGGGCCACGATCGCGCGCTCGGAGGCGACGAAGCCGCCCTCCGGCTGCAGGAGGGCGAGGTGCCCCTCCGGCAGCGCATAGCCGGGGAAACGCGCGTTCAGCTCCCGCGCCGGGAGGAGCTCGTGCGGGAGATCGTGCAGCCGGCACGCGTCGACGGCGCCCGCGACGACGCGGCTCTGCGCGGGGCCGGCATCGACCGAGCCGGTGATGAAGAGCAACGGCTCGCCGAACAGCACCTCCGCCTCGCGCCAGTTGGCATAGGCGCGGCGCAGCAGCGGCACGTAGGACGGATGCTCGAAATAGGCGAGGCGGATGATGCGGTTCACCCCGTGGGACGAGCCCATGGCGTGGGGGATGTCGAACCGCTCCAGCCCCAGCACCCGCTGGCCGCGACGGGCGAGGTGCCAGCAGGTGGCAGAGCCCATCCCGCCGACACCGAGCACGATCACGTCGAAGACTTGCGACACCGGATCATCCGCGCCCCCGCGGACCGGCCGCGAAGCCGGTCCGCTCACCCGATCATTCCGAGGGAGTGTCCGCCGGAGCCTTGGGCGGGAAGAGATCGCTTCCGCCCTCAGCGCCTTCCTGGGTCTCGTAGCGCGTGCGGCGCCGACGCCGCGGACGCGCCGGCGGCTCCGCGGCCTCGGCGGGCGGCGCGACCGGTGCGTGCTCCTCGACGGGGGCCGGGACCGGCGCCGGAGCCGGGGCGGGCCGGACCGGATTGGTCAGAAAGGCCGGCAGGCCGGGCTCCTCGGCGGCGGGCAGTTCGGGCCGCGACTCCTCGCGGCGCGGCCGCTCCGGGCGCTCGCGGCGAAACTCGCCGCGGCCGCCGCCCTCGCGGTAGCCGTCCTGACGGGGCTGCTCGCCGCGGAAATCCTGGCGCGGCTCGCCCTGGCGCTCCGGCCGGTCCTGCTGGCGATCTTGCTGGCGGTCCTGGCGCTGGGGCCGGTCGCGGTTCTGGAAGCGGTCCCGCCGATCCTGCTGCCGGTCGAAGCGGGCCGGACGGTCGTCGCGCTCGCCGCGGGTCTCGTAGGGCTGGGGCTGCTGCGAGGGATCGACGTAATCCTCCGCCTGGCCGTAGCCGTTCGGGGTGTAGCCGTTGCCGCCGCGATTCTCCGGGCCGGCCGCGTAGCCGTTGGTCTGCGGGGCCTCGTCCTCGCCCTCCTCGTCCTCCTCGAAGGACGGGCGGAAGCCACCGAACTGCTGCCGGTACTGCTCGTTGGCGGCGGCGATGATGCGCTGGTAGTGCTCGCCGTGCTGGAAATAGTTCTCCGCCATCACCGGATCGCCGTTCGCCTGGGCGTCGCGCGCGAGCTGGGCGTATTTCTCGGCGATGTGCTGGGCCGTGCCGCGGATCTTGACGTCGGGACCGTTCGATTCATAGGCCCTGGTGAGCGGATTCGGGCCCTTGTTGCGGTTGCGGCCACGCATACGCCGGTTCTGGTTTGGTCTCATCGGTCTCGACTGACCCTCGTTCGACTTAACTCAAGGGGATACTACCGGGCGAACGGCCCCTCTCGTGGCGCCTCGACCGGCCGACGGTCCCGTCCGCCTGCCCGCGACGATGTCCGTCATGCACTGCACAACCGCGGGCTCTCGCAGGTCCGGGCCGCCCGGCGCTTGTCAGATGCGAACCGCCGAACCCGACCGCTTCGTACCTCAGGGTCTGCCCGGTGGTGGAAGATCGTCCAAGTTTCGCGCCTGGAGGAGCGCTCGGAAACTTAGCCAGGCTGTCTACCGGACCGTTCACGATCTACGGCGGGACGTTAGCGGGTTCAGCTTGCAGAGCCAAGCGAAATCGCACGCAACGGCATCAGAAACCTGAGGAATCCGGGTTGCGGCCCGGCTCCCGGGCCATCACCACGGCACGCGGATGCCCCGCCAGGTCGCGGCGCACAACCACAACCTGAAGCCTCGCCGCCTCGGCGAGATGACGCAGCGCCTCCTCTTGATCATACCCGATCTCGACAATCAGCCGCCCCCCGGGCGCCAGCAGAACGGCGGCTTGCCCGAGGATGACGCGGTAGGCATCGAGTCCATCGGAGCCGCCATCGAGGGCCATCCTGGGATCGTGGACACGGACTTCGTCGGCGAGCCCGTCGATCATCCTGCTCGCGATATAGGGCGGATTCGCGACAATTACATCGAAGGGCCCGCGCAGCGACCCGGCCCAATCGCCTTGCACCCATAACGCGCGGGCGCCGACGCCGTTCTGGTCCGCATTGTCGCGGGCGGTGACGAGCGCCTCGCGCGCGCGGTCGATGCCGAGGCCCGTGGCGCATGGCCACTCGCTCAGCAGCGCGACGAGGAGGCAACCCGAGCCCGTGCCGAGATCGAGCAGGCGGATCGGCGCGGTCCGCTCCAGGCCGAGGGCGAGGGCGGCCTCGACGACGGTCTCGGTGTCCGGGCGGGGCACCAGCGTCGCGGGGGAGAGGCGGAAGGGCAGGCCCCAGAATTCCCAGGCTCCGAGGATCCTGGCGACGGGTTCTCCTTCCGCGCGGCGCAGGAGCGCCGCCGAGAGGCGGGCGGCCTCCCGCGCCTCCAGCTCCCGGTCGCCGGCGAGGACGAGATCGATGCTCCGCAGGTTCAGCGTCTCGATGAGGAGCAGCCGGGCATCGCGCATGGCCGTCGCGATGCCCCGCCCGGCGAGGAACGCGGCGGCGTGAGACTGCGCCGCGGCCCGGCTGAGGCCGGCCCGGACAGGCTCGCTCACCCGAGTCCCTCGGCGGCGAGCAGGGCCGCCTGATGCTCGGTAACCAGCGCGTCGACGAGCTCGTCGAGGGCGGTCCCGGCCAGAACCTCCTCCAGCTTGTACAGGGTCAGGTTGATCCGGTGGTCGGTGACGCGCCCCTGCGGGAAGTTGTAGGTGCGGATGCGCTCGGAGCGGTCGCCGCTGCCGACCTGGGCGCGGCGGTCGGCGGCGCGGGCCGCGTCCTTCTGGCTGCGCTCCTGCTCGTAGAGGCGGGCACGCAGCACCGCCATGGCGCGGGCGCGGTTCTTGTGCTGGGAGCGCTCCTCCTGGACGAAGACCACGATGCCGCTCGGCATATGGGTGATGCGGATGGCCGATTCCGTCTTGTTGACGTGCTGGCCGCCGGCGCCCTGAGCCCGCATGGTGTCGATCTTGAGATCGGCCTCGTTGACGTGGATGTCCACCTCCTCGGCCTCCGGCAGCACCGCCACGGTCGCCGCCGAGGTGTGGATGCGCCCCTGCGTCTCGGTCTCGGGCACGCGCTGGACCCGGTGGGCGCCGCTCTCGAATTTCAGCCGCGCGAAGACGCCGCGGCCCTTCACCTCCGCCACCACTTCCCGGTAGCCGCCCATGGTGCCGGGGCTCTCCGAGACCACCTCGACCTTCCAGCCCTTCAGGTCGGCGTAGCGGGCATACATGCGGAACAGGTCGCCCGCGAAGAGCGCCGCCTCGTCGCCGCCGGTGCCGGCCCGGATCTCCAGGATGGCGCTCTTCTCGTCGGCGGAATCCTTCGGCAGGAGCAGGATCTGGAGCGCCTTGGCGGCGGCGTCGCGGGCGGCCTCGACCTCGGGCTTCTCCTCGGCCGCGAGCGCCCGCATCTCGGGATCGCCCTCCTCCAGCATCGCCTCGACGCCGCGCAGCTCCGCATCGGCGGCCCGGTAGGCGCGGATCGCCGCCACGACGTCGTCGAGGTCGGAGAGTTCGCGCGAGAGCTGGACGAAGCTCTCGGAATCGGCCTCGCCCGCGCTGAGAGTCGCGGTCACGATGTCGTGCCGCGCCAGGATGGCATCGAGTCGGTCGGAGGGTATGGCGATCATCGATGAGGATATGGGCTTGATCCGGGCCGGATACAGCGGGCTTGCGGCCGCGCGCGCCTCACGCCGGGAACGACCGCGTATAGCAGGTCTGCGCCGCGTGACGAGACGGCCAAGGGGCGAATGGCCTTGCGCTCGGCGCGGGGATGGGACGCAAGCGGCCACCGGAGGCTCCAAGGGCGCGGCCTGGGGGCGAACCGTCAGACCGGGATGCCATGGGCCTCCGCATAAGCGGCCAGGGCCGGCCGCAGGGACGCGCCGTCACTCGTCTTGGCGAGCTCATCCCGCAGGAAGGCGCCGATCTTCGCCGCGTCGAGGCTCAACACCATGGCCTTGACCGGCCCGATCGAGGCCGGGGACATGGAGAGCGCCCGGTAGCCGAGGCCGATGAGCGCCATGGCCTCGAGCGGGCGCCCGCCGATCTCGCCGCAGACCGTGACGGGCGTGCCCGCCGCCTGCGCCCGCTCGGCGATCAGCCCGAAGGCGCGAAGCGCAGCGGCGCAGAGCGGATCGAAGCGGTTGGCGACCTGCCGGTTCTCGCGGTCGACCGCGAACAGGAACTGCATCAGGTCGTTCGAACCGACCGAGAGGAAATCCGCCGCCGCCGCGATCTCGTCCATCTGGAACAGCAGCGAGGGCACCTCGACCATCACGCCGAGGCGGCAATCCGAGGGGAGGGGACGGCCGTGGCGGGCGAGATGCGCCTTCTCCCGGTCGACGATCGCCTTGGCGCGGATGAACTCATCCACGGTCGCGACCATCGGGAACATGATCTTGAGCGGGCGCCCGCCCGCCGCCTTGAGGAGGGCACGCAGCTGCATGCGCAGCAGGCCCGGCCGGTCGAGGCCGATGCGGATCGCCCGCCAGCCGAGCGCCGGGTTCTCCTCCTCCAGCGCCTTCATGTAGGGCAGGATCTTGTCGCCCCCGATGTCGAGGGTGCGGATCGTCACCGGCAGGTCGCCCGCGGCCGCGAAGACCGCCTCGTAGAGACTCTGCTGCTCGGCCGCCGAGGGCATGCGCTCGGCGACCATGAACTGGAGCTCGGTGCGGAACAGCCCGACGCCCTCGGCGCCGGTCTCGTTCAGGTGCGAGAGGTCGACGAGGAGGCCCGCATTGAGCTGGAGCGCGATTCCCACCCCGTCGCGGGTGACGGAGGGCAGGTCGCGCAGGGCCCGGTACTGCTCCTGGCGCCGGGCGCGCAGGCGCGCCTTCTCGGCATAGGCAGCCTCGACCTCCGGGCCCGGTCGGATCTGCACCTCGCCCGCGCCGCCATCCACAATGATGGCGTCGCCCGATTCGACGAGCGCGGTCGCGTTCGCCACCTCGCCCACGGCCGGGATGCCGAGCGCACGGGCCACGATGGCGATGTGGCTCGTCGGGCCGCCTTCCTCCAGCACGACGCCGCGCAGCCGCGCGCGGTCGTAGTCGAGGAGTGCGGCCGGCCCCATGGAGCGCGCGACCAGGATGGCGTTCTCGGGCATCGTGCCCGGGATCATTCCTTGCGCGCCCACGAGCTGGCGCAGGAGACGGTTGGCGAGATCGTCGAGATCGTGCAGGCGCTCCCGCAGATAGGGATCGCTCTGGCGCAGCATGCGGGCGCGGTTGTCCGACTGCACCCGCTCGACTGCCGCCTCGGCCGTCAGCCCCGACAGGACCGCCTCGCGCATCCGGCGCAGCCAGCCCTGGTCGTGGGCGAACATGCGCACGGTCTCCAGCACCTCGCGGTGCTCGCCCGCGCCGGCCACGTCGCCGCGCTCGACGAGATCGTCGATCGCGGAGCGCACCTCCGCGATGGCGGTCTCGAGCCGCCCCACCTCCCGCTCGACATTCTCGGCGATGAGGTTCTTCACCACGATGCGCGGCTCGTGCAGCACCACATGCCCGAGCCCGACACCCTCGGCGAGCGCGACTCCGCTCTGGGACAGGGATCGGCGCGTGGCGTTGACCGTCCCGGGCGAGAGCGCCTGCAGGTCGCCCGAGGCGATCATCTCCGCCAGCACCATGGCGGTGGTCTGGAGCGCCTCGATCTCCTCCTCGGAATAGACCCGGTAGGTCCGGTTCTGGACGACGAGGACGCCCATCGTGTTGCCGGCCCGCAGAAGCGGCACGCCCAGGAAGGCGTGGTAGATCTCCTCGCCGGTTTCCGGCCGGTACGAGAAGGCCGGGTGGGACTGCGCGTCGGAGAGCGAGAGGGGCTCGGCGCTGGCCGCGATCAGGCCGACGAGGCCCTCGCCGGCGCGCATGGTGGTGAGATGGACCGCCTCGCGGTTGAGGCCCTCGGTCGCGAAGAGCTCCAGCATCCCGTCGTCCCGCAGGACGTAGACGGAACACACCTCCGCGACCATGTTGGCCGCGATGATGACGACGATGCGGTCGAGACGCGCCTGCGCGCTGACCGGCTCCGCCATGGCTTCACGGAGGCGGCGCAGAAGCAGGCGCGGACCTCCAGGCGCAGCGGGCATCGTGTCGACTTCCACCCTAAAAGCGAACCTGGCCCGGTGCAGCGCAACCGGAAGATGCCGGCGCGAGCGGTGCGACCGGACCGGTCCCGTCAGGGCCGTATAGCGAGTCCAGCGCCCGGCGGGCAAGCGCCGTCTCCCCGGGAGGGCCCGGGGTCGGGCGAAAGTTCTAATATCAGGCCCTGTCGAGCCCGTAGAGCGAGTGCAGGGTGCGCACGGCGAGTTCCGTATAGGCCGCGTCGATCAGCACGGAGAACTTGATCTCCGAGGTGGTGATCGCCCGGATGTTGATGCCCTTATCGGCAAGCGCCCGGAAGGCCTTGGCGGCAACGCCCGCGTGGCTGCGCATGCCGACGCCGATCGCCGAGATCTTCACCACGTCGGTGGCGCCCTCGATGCGCTCGAACTCGACCTTGCCGGACTGGGCGTCCAGGATCGTGCGGGCGCGCTCGTAATCGCTCGCCGGCACCGTGAAGGTCATGTCGGTGGTCACGCCGTCGCCCGACACGACCTGGATGATCATATCGACGTTGATGTTGGCGTCGGCGAGCGGGCCGAAGATGGCGGCGGCGACGCCGGGCCTGTCCTTCACCCGGCGGAGCGTGATCTGGGCTTCGTCCTTCGAGAAGGCGATGCCCGTGATGATCTGCTGTTCCACGATGTCGTCCTCGTCGCAGATGAGGGTGCCGGGCCGGGCGTCGTCGGGGTCGTCGAAGGAGGAGCGCACGGTGGTCGGCACCCGGTGCACCATGGCGAGTTCGACCGAGCGCACCTGCAGCACCTTGGCGCCGAGCGAGGCCATCTCCAGCATCTCCTCGAAGGCGACGCGCTCCAGCCGCCGCGCCTTCGGCACCACCCGCGGATCGGTGGTGTAGACGCCGTCGACGTCGGTGTAGATGTCGCAGCGCTCCGCGCCGATCGCCGCCGCGACTGCGACCGCGCTGGTATCCGACCCGCCGCGCCCGAGCGTCGTGAGGCGGCCCGTCTCCGCGTGGATGCCCTGGAAGCCGGCGATCACCGCGACCTCGCCGTGCCGGAAGCCGGCATCAAGGCGCGACCCGTCGATCCTGGCGATGCGCGCCGAGCCATGCTGGTCCGAGGTCTCGATCGGGATCTGCCAGCCCTGCCAGGAGCGGGCCTTGATGCCCATCTCGGCGAGCACGATGGCGAGGAGCCCGGAGGTGACCTGCTCGCCCGACGCCACGACCGCGTCGTATTCCGACTGCGCGTAGAGCGGCGAGGCGTCCTTGCACCAGGCCACGAGTTCGTTGGTCTTGCCGGCCATGGCCGAGACCACGACCGCGACCTCGTAGCCGGCCCGCACCTCGCGGGCGACATGGCGGGCGACGTTGCGGATGCGGTCGACCGTGGCGACGGACGTGCCGCCGAACTTCATCACCAGGCGAGGCATGGGACCAAGGAGGGTTTGCCGATGCGGGCAGCTCCCGGCCGCCGCGCGATGCCGGGCGGGTACAAGCGGGGGGACTCCGTGTCAATGGATCAGGCGGCGGCGCGGCGGGCCTCGCCCGGCCGGACCCGCATTGGCCCCCCGCGCAGGATGCGCTACCTGACGCAGGGCGACAGCATGCGGAGAGCGCGCGGATGAGCGAGACCACCGGCCCCTCGATCGACCGCGACGAGGTCGCCCGCTTCGAGCGCATTGCGGCCACCTGGTGGGACGAGGCGGGGCCGATGCGGGTGCTCCACCGCTTCAATCCTGTCCGCATCACCTATATCCGCGACACGGTCTGCCGGCATTTCGGCCGCGACCCGCGCCGGCCGCTCCCCCTCGAAGCCTTGAGCCTCATCGATATCGGCTGCGGCGGCGGCATCCTGTCGGAGCCGCTGGCGCGCCTCGGCGCCACCGTCACCGGCCTCGACCCGGCCCCGACCAACATCCGGGTGGCGCAGGCCCATGCGGCGGAGGCCGGCGTGCCGGTGGATTACCGCGGCCAGACCATCGAGGCGGTGGTGGAGGCGGGGGAGCGCTTCGACGTGGTGCTCGCCATGGAGGTGGTGGAGCACGTCGTCGACATGCCCGCCTTCGTGCGGACGGCCTGCGCGGCCGTGAAGCCCGGGGGCCTGTTCTTCGCGGCCACGCTCAACCGCACCATGCGCTCCTTCGCCCTCGCCATCGTCGGCGCCGAATACGTGCTCGGCTGGCTGCCGAGGGGGACGCACGACTGGGAGAAGTTCGTCACGCCGGCCGAGCTCACCGGGGCGGTGGAGAGCGCGGGGCTCACCGTCATCGACACGACTGGGGTCGTCTACAATCCGCTCGGCGGTCGCTGGGCCATGTCCCGCGACACGGGGGTGAACTACATGATCGCGGCGGAGCGGCCGGTCGCCTGAGGGCGCGCGAGCACGGGGCCAGAGGGGGGCATGCGGTTCGGGCGGGAGCTGGTCTTCCTGATCGGGGCGGTGCTCCTCGCCGGCGCCGCCGGCCTTGCGAGCTACTTCACGCGGGCGACGACGCTCACCATCGCGGTCGCGCCGAGCGGCGGCACGGAACCGGCGCTGATCCGCGCCTTCGCGGACGCGCTCGCAAGCCAGCACAAGAGCCTGCGTCTCACCATCCTGCCCTTCGACGGGGTGCGCGAAAGCGCCGCGGCCCTGCAGGACGGGCGGGCGGATCTCGCGATCGTCCGGCCCGACATCCTGCTGCCCGCGAACGGCCTGACGCTCGCGATCCTGCGCGAGCAGGCGATGATCATCGCCGCCCCCGAGCCGTCCGGCATCAAGGAGATGCCGGACCTGTCGCGCAAGCGCCTGGCCTTCCTCGCCGAGCGCACCACGGACCAGGCCGTCCTGCAGCGCGTCCTCGGGCATTACGGGCTCGCGCTCACGACCGATCCGCCGCCCGGCCCCTTGGCGCCGCGCAGCGTGGCGCTGGTGCCGTTGGAGGAGCCGGATCTCGCGACCGCCTTCGCGGAGAAGCGCATCGACGCGCTCGCGATCCTCACCACGCCCACGACCCCGACCGCCAGGCGGGTGATGCGCATCGTCCAGAATGCGAGCCGCACCCGGAAGCTGCGCTTGGCCGGCGTGGCGGAGAGCAGCGCCCTCATCGAGCGGTTTCCCCGCCTCCAGGCGGTGACCGTCGCCGAAGGGCTGTTCGCCGGCCATCCGAAGACGCCCGAGGAGGCGGTGTCGACGATCGGAACCTCCTACCGGCTGATGGCCCGCTCGACGCTGTCGCGCGTCGCCGCCGCGGAGGTCACCCAGTACCTCTTCGAGATGCGCAGCCTGCTCGCCGAGACAGTGCCGTCCGCGAACGCCATCACCGCGCCGGCCTACGAGACGAATGCGGAGGCGACGAGCGCCCGGCTGCCCATCCATCCGGGCGCCATCGACTATTACGAGCGCGAGCAGCAGAGCTTCATCGAGCGCTACGAGACCTGGATCTATCTCGTCGCCTTCCTGGGCGGCGGCGTCGGCTCGGCCGTCGCATGGCTGCGCCAGCGCCTCTCCCGGCTGCGGCGCGAGCGGATCGAGGTGGCGACGCGCCGCCTGCTCCAGATCCGGTCCGAGGCGCGCCGCACCACCGACCGGACGGCCCTCGAGGAGATGGCCGGCGAGATCGACGATCTCGCCGGCAACATCGCCCGCTACGCGCTCAACCGCCCGACCGAGGCCCACACCATGACGGCGGCCACCATCGCGATCGACGCGGCCCGCTCGACCGTGCAGCGTGCCCTCGCGCAGAGCGGGCCGCCGAAGCCCACCTTGCGGGCGGTGGAGTGATCTCTCCGCCACGCCCCGGCTTTCCCTCGCCGGCCTCCGATCACGCCGGCACTTTCGCGAAGCTGGACCGTTGACGAAACACGTGCTTCGGCGCGCCCGGACAGCGGCAGGCAGCCGGAGACGACGTCGTCACTCGGAGATTTTCGCGATGAAGCGCTCTCTTCTTCTGGCCTCCCTGGTTCTCGGGACGGTCATCGCGGCGGGAAGCGTCCAGGCGCAGGGCATCCCCGGCGGAATCCGGCGCGGCGCTGCCGAGGGCGACCGGGTCGCCGGCCCGATCGGCGGGATCGTGGGCGGTGCGGTCGGCGGCGCGGTGGGCGGCGTGAACGGCGTGCTCGGCATCGATCCCGGCCGCCGGGCCTACCGCACCAGTCTGCCGGGGCGCCGCCATCACTATCGCCGCCACCGGCATTTCCGCTGAGCGCAAGGAAGGCCGGGCATCATCCCGGCCCGATCCGCACCGTCAGCCGCCCCAGAGGGCCGAGATCGGCCGTCAGCGAACTCTGCGGCCGGATCGGGATCGGCACCGTGGTGGTCCCGGTCGTGACCACCTGTCCGGCTTGCAGCGTGATTCCGAGGCCGGAGAGTTCGTTCACGAGCCAGACCAGGGCGATGCGCGGATCGCCGAGCACGTTCGCGCCGATCCCCGGGTGATCCGGCCCGCCGGACAGCGAGGCCCGCGTCGCGAGGTGGACCAGATCCAGGTCGCGCCATTCTGGCGCCGGCGGGCCCAGCACGAAGAGATGCGCGCAGGCATTGTCGGCGATGAGCTGGGGTCCGCCGGCCGTGACGAAATCGGCGAAGCGGGAATCCGGGAACTCGATCGCCGGATGCACGGTGTCGACGGCCGCCAGCACGGAGGCGAGGTCGTAGGGCTCGGCGCGCGGCGGAAGATTCTGCCCCATCCGAAACGCGATTTCGGCTTCGGCGACCCGCATCAGGTTGCCCCGAAACGGCACCTCCTCCTGCGGATCGAGCACGCGCTCGGCGAGGAGGCGTCCGGCCAGCGGCCCGTCGACACCGATATGAGCCTGTCCGGCCGCGCTCGTGGCGGCGATCTTCCAGCCGAAGAGCGGCGCCCGGCTCAGGCTCGCCATCCGCGCCTGGATGGCATAGCCCTCCGCCCGCGTGGCGGGGCGCTCGGCCGCCGGCAGGGCGTCGAGGCGGCTGCCCTCCTGCCAGTGACGCCAGAGCCGTTCGGCGGCGGCCGCCACCGCCGGGCCGTCGAGCCGGCTCACGAGCCTGCCCGCGCGATCAGGCCGCCATCGACCGGCAGCGCCACGCCCGTGATGTAGGCGGCCTCGTCGGAGGCGAGGAACAGGGCGGCGTTCGCCACGTCCCAGGCGGTTCCCATCCGGCCCATCGGGCAGGCCGCATCGCGGGCCCTCACCATCTCGTCGGCATCGGCGTATTGGCCGGCGATCTGCCGGAAGATCAGCGGCGTGTTCATCATGCCCGGCATGATGGCGTTCGCCCGGATGCCCTCGCGGGCGTACTGGAGGGCGAGCCCCACCGTGAAGTGGTTCACGGCGGCCTTGGCTGCGTAATAGGCGGCGTAGGGATAGCCGGTGTAGCGCACCGCCGCGACCGACGAGATGTTGACGATGCTGCCGGAGCGCTGCGCGAGCATGTGCGGCAGCACGTGCTTGCAGGTGAGGAAACAGCTCGTGAGGTTGAGATCGAGGCTGCGCCGCCATGCGGCCTCGTCGAGCTCGACGGGCCCGCCCATGGTGGCGTGGCCGACATTGTTGTGAAGGATGTCGATCCGGCCATGCGCCGCGACCGCGTCCTCCACCACCGCCCGGACGGCGTCCGAGTTGGTCACGTCGCAGGACGCGGCGGTGGCCGAACCGTCGTCGTGGCGGATGATCGAGACGGTCTCCTCGGCGGCGGCCGGATCGAGATCGATGCAGACGACGCGCGCCCCCGCGCGGGCGAAGGTCACGGCGACGGCCTTGCCGTTGCTCCAGCCCGGGCCGGACGAGCCTGCCCCGAACACCAGCGCCACTTTTCCGGCGAGACGTGCGCTCGGCGCGGCCGCGTTCCGCGGCGTCCCGGCCTCGATGCCCATCGTCACGATCGTCCTCCCGGCGGATCCTGTTCCGATCCTTGCCGCCACCCTACCGCGTCGGCGCCAAAGGCGTCGACCCCGACCCGATCATTCCGGCCTTGTCGCGGTCGCTTCCCCGGGAGCCCCGAGCGCCCGATCACGGTGCCGGCTCGACGGCGCAAGCCGTGGCGGCGAGCAGCGCCATCGGCAGAAGCCGATCGCCGGACGGCTCAGGAACTGGGCAAATTCAGCTCATGCTGCCCGGCTTGCAGGCACCCCGACGCCCTGACCTCCGCCCTGCCGGGATACGGCTGCTGCTTTCCGCAAGGCCCCGGGGGGGATTCGCTCACCCCCCGGGCAGCGCGCGCCGGGCCCGCCGCCGCTGCAGCCAGAGATAGCTCGAGAAGGCGAGCGCGATCACGACCAGCGACACGCCCGTCGTGACGGTGCCGAGCGCGTAGATCTCCGGCGTCGTCACCGTGGTGGTGAGGCCCTGGAGTTCGAGGGGCAGGGTATTGCGTCCGCCGATCGCCTGGCTCGTGCGCGCGAGCTCGTCCCAGGAGAGCGTGAACCCGAACAGGGCGACGCCGACCAGGGAAGGCAGGATGATCGGAATCACGACGTGCAGGAGCGTGCGCGGGCCGCTGGCGCCGAGGTCGCGGGCCGCCTCCTCGTAGGCGCGGTTGAAGCGGTTGAACACCGCGAACATGATCAGCAGCCCGAAGGGCAGCGTCCAGGTCAGGTGCGCGCCGAGGGCGGAGGTGAACAGCCCCATCACCGTGCCGTGGTCCTGGAGGAAGCCCCAGCCGGTGGCGGCGGCGAGCGCCTTGACGGCATCGTCGAGCAGGCGGAATTCGAGGCCGATGCCGAGGGAGACCACGATCGACGGCACGATCAGGCTCGCGACCGCGATGTGGAACAGCAGGCCCTGTCCCCGGAACCCCTTGCGGAAGGCGAGCCCGGCGAAGAACGCCAGGGTGACGGTGAGCGCCATCACCACGAGGCCGAGGGCGAAGGAGCGCCGGAACGCCGCCCAGATGTCGACGACGCCGAGACCCGCCCAGAGCCGCGCGAACCAATGCGTCGAGACGCCGTTCATCGGGAAGGTGAGCCCGCCCTGAGGCCCCTGGAAGCTCAGGACCAGGATCGTCAGCGTCGGCCCGTAGAGGAACAGCACGTACAGAGCGAAGAACCCGGCGAGCAGGTAGAAGGCGAGGGGGCGGGGGCCGTCGCGGACCATGCTCAGAGCTCCCGCCGCAGATCGATGAGGCGGGTGAGGCCGGCGATCACCAGCGTCACCGCACCGAGCAGCACCACGGCATTGGCGGCGGCGGCCGGGAACTGCAGGTAGGACATCTGCACCTGGATGACCTTGCCGACCGAGGCGATCTGCTGGCCGCCCATGACGCCGACCGTGACGAAGTCGCCCATCGCCAGCGTCAGCACGAAGATCGACCCGATGGCGATGCCGGGCTTGGAGAGCGGCACGATCACGCTCCAGAGCGTCTGCCAGCCCGTCGCGCCGGCATCCCGCGCCGCCTCGATCAGCACGGGGTCGATGCGCATCATCGAGTTGAAGATCGGGACGATCATGAAGACGGTGTAGAGGTGCACGAAGGCCAGGACGACCGAGAAGTCCGAGTAGAGCAGGCCCTCGATCGGCCTGTCCGTGAGGCCGAGCGACATCAGCGCATCGTTGACGAGGCCGTTGCGGCCGAGGAGTGGGATCCAGGCGATCATCCGGATCACGTTCGAGGTCCAGAACGGGATGGTGCAGAGAAGGAACAGCACCGTCTGAATGGCGCTCGACCGCACGTGGAAGGCCACGAAATAGGCCACCGTGAAGCCGATGCCGAGCGTGAAGGCCCAGGCCAGCAGGCAGAATTTCAGCGTCGAGAGATAGGTCCGGAAGGTGGTGCAGAGGTCCCCGCCCGAGAAGCAGCCATCGAAGATGTCGGCGTAGTTCTGCAGGGTGAAGGCCGGGATGATCTCGTACTCGTTGTACTCCCAGACGCTGACGACGAGCGTGAGGGAGAGCGGCACCACGAAGAAGACGAGGAAGACCAGCGCCAGAGGGGCCGCCTGCAGGTAGGCGAGGCGGCGCTGGCGCCACCCCTCCGCGGCGAGCCCGGGCACGGCGCGGGGCACCGCCGCGGCACCGAGCAACCGGATCGCGCGCTCGGCCGCCGGGCTCATGCGGCGATGAACTCGTTCCACCGGCGGACCATGTAGGTGTTCTCGTCCATGACCGAGTTCCAGCAGGCCACCGCGCCCATGCGCTCCTCGAAGGAGCCGCCGTCGCGCACGGCGCCGGCCTTCTCCATCACGGTGCCGTCCGGCGCCTTGATGTCCTTCTCCGCCGGCTTGCCCTCCATCCAGTAGGCCCATTCGTAGGGCTCCATCTGGGCCCTGGCGGTCTCCAGCACCGCCGAGTAGTAGCCCTGGCGGTTGAGGTAGGCGCCGGCCCAGCCGGACAGGAACCAGTTGATGAAGTCGTAGGCCGCGTCGAGCTTCCTGCCCGAGAGGGTCTTGGGCAGGCCGAAGCCCGAGGCCCAGGCCCGGTAGCCCTCCTTCAGCGGCTGGTAGATGCAGGGCACGCCCTGCGAGCGGACCTTGGTGACGGCGGGCGACCACATCGACTGGATGACGGTCTCGCCCGAGGCCATCAGGTTCACGGACTCGTTGAAGTCCTGCCAGAAGGCCCGGAACTGGCCGGCGCGCTTGGCCTCGATCAGCACCTTCATGGTGCGGTCGATCTCCGCCTTCGTCATGTTGCCCTTGTCGGGATAGGTGTACTCGCCCATCGCCTCAACCACCATGGCGGCGTCCATGATGCCGATCGACGGGATGTTGAGGATCGAGGCCCTGCCCTTGAACTCGGGGTTGAGCAGTTCCTTCCAGCTTGCGATCGGCCGCTTGATCAGGTCAGGCCGGATGCCGAGGGTATCGGCATTGTAGGTCGTCGGGATCAGGGTGATCCACTCGGTGGCAGAGGCGGCGAACTTCGTCGAGTTCTGGCCTTCGAGGTAGAAGACCTTCCTGGGCGCGGTGCCCTGGTCGCCGATCTTTTTGCCGGCGACCTCGCCGCGGGTGAAGACCGGCGTGATCTTGTCGGCGTACTTGATCCTGCGCGCATCCATCCCGACGAGATTGCCCGAGGGCATCAGCTTCTTGAGGCTGAAATATTCCGAATCGACGATGTCGAAGGAGTTGGGCTGGGTGACGACGCGCTTCGACACCTCGTCGGTGACGACCGGGATGTACTCGATCGTGATGCCGAGATCCTCCTTCACCTTGCGGGCGATGTCGCCGCTCTGGTTCACGGCGGTGCCGAGATAGCGCAGCGTCACCGGCTCCGCGGCGTGGACCGCCGGAAAGCCCGTGATGGCGCCGGACCCGGCCGCGACGCCGGCGGCTCCCGCCCCCGCGAGAAGGCCGCGGCGCGTGAGGCCCTTCGTGTTCGGCGTGTCGGTCATCGTGTGTCTCCTGGAGATGAATCCTCAGGCATCCAGCCGGTGGGCTTCGCCCGCCTGCCAGCCGACCCGCACGGTGTCGCCGGGTGCGAGCGGCCGCTCCGCGAAGGCGCGGTCGCTGACGATGGCGAGGAGCGGGGCCGCCGCATCGGTGGCGAGATCCGGGGCCTCGAGGCCGAGATGCACGGCGCTGCCCTGGTACTCGACCGCGACCACGCGGGCGGGCACCGCGTCGGGTCCGGCTTCGGGCCCGAGCAGCATGCGATCGGCCCGCACGGCGATGCGATGGTCGGGCAGCGCGATGACGTTGTGCCCGCCGATGAAGCGGGCGACGAAGGCGGTGGCGGGCCGTTCGAACACCGTGCGGGGATCCGCCGCCTGCTCGATGCGTCCGCCATTCATCACCACCACGAGGTCGGCGAGCGCCATCGCTTCATCCTGGCTGTGGGTCACGTGCACGAAGGTGATGCCGAGTTCCGTCTGGATCCGCTTCAGCTCGGCGCGCATCCGCACGCGCAGGAACGGATCGAGGGCGGAGAGCGGCTCGTCGAGCAGCAGCACCTTCGGACCGGTGACGAGGGCCCGGGCCAGCGCCACGCGCTGCTGCTGGCCGCCGGAGAGCTGCGCCGGCAGGCGCCCGGCGAGGGCCTCCATCTGCACGAGGCGCAGCATCGCCTCCGCGCGCTGGTTCCGCTCGGCCTTCGGCATGCCGCGCATGCGCAACCCGAAGGCGACGTTGTCGCGGCAGGTGAGATGCGGGAAGAGCGCGTAGCTCTGGAACATCATGGCGGTGCCGCGCCGGGCGGGGGCCAAGTCGCCGACGGCCTTCGGCCCGATCACCACGTCCCCGCTCGTCACGGTCTCGTGGCCGGCGATCATCCGCAGCGTCGTGGTCTTGCCGCATCCCGAAGGACCGAGCAGGCAGCAATAGGAGCCGGAGCGGATCTTCAGGCTGATGGCATCCACGGCGAGGGTGTCGCCGTAGCGCTTGGTAAGGCCGACGAGTTCGATATCCATGCGCACTCCCCCGGGCCGCCGCGGGTGCAAGGCTCAGGCCAGAGCCGGCGGATCCGAAGAGCGCTGCGCCGGGGCCCTTCGGCCCACCGATGGCGGCATGGCGCCGGCCGCGGGGTCGCGCCATGCCGCCGGAAGAGGTCCGGGGAAGCGAACGGGCGACACTCGTCACGATCCCCGCAACAGCGCGATTGCAATGGCCGCGGCGATCCGCTAAAGCCCCACCCGTGTTCGGCGGCGCTGCCGCAGCAGCGCCCCTCGGGCCTTCCGCTCCGGGGTCGAACATCGGTTTGCCGTTGTAGCTCAGTGGTAGAGCGCGTCATTGGTAATGACGAGGTCGGGAGTTCAATCCTCCCCAGCGGCACCATCAAACTCCTGAAATTACAGCGAGTTAGAACCGGCATCGACCACACTTGAATCCGTTTCTCGTCAGCCTGTCACGCTCCAGTCACAGTGGCAGGTCGAAGCTATGGCGACCGTGAGGAAACGGAATGGTAAGTGGCAGGTTCGGGTCCGAAGGGCTGGCTGCAATCCGATCAGTCGCACGTTCCATCAGAAGGCCGACGCTCAAGCTTGGGCACGGCAGATGGAAGCGGAGGCGAACCGACAGGATCTACTGCCACGCCGCCATCATCGTTCAAGGGTCACGTTCGGCGAAATCGTCGCTCGGTATCGTGATGAGGTCGTGCCAAGGAAGCGGGG
Organism: Methylobacterium nodulans ORS 2060; assembly: GCF_000022085.1. Classification (NCBI taxonomy): domain Bacteria; kingdom Pseudomonadati; phylum Pseudomonadota; class Alphaproteobacteria; order Hyphomicrobiales; family Methylobacteriaceae; genus Methylobacterium; species Methylobacterium nodulans. Next base: position 104,555 of record NC_011894.1, on the reverse strand, counting down.
CCGGAACGGAGAGAGTTTTTTCCTGAACGCACTGCTACGCCACCCGCTCGCTCAAACACCGCTCTCGGCTCTCACTCCGGAGAAGTTTCCAGCCTGCCGTGATGAGCGGCTTAAGCAGGTGAAGGGAGCGTCCGTCAGGCGTGAGTTGGCCGTCCCTCGTCACTGTCTCGAAGTGGCGGTCGGAGAATGGGGCGTGCGACTGACGGCGAATCCTGTGAAGGCGATCAAACTCCCTGCGGATTCGAAAGCCAGTGACCGGCGCCTGAAGGAAGGGGAGGGGATCCGGATCAACGATGCCCTCAATACTCGATCAGCAGCCTACTACCCCTGTGTCACAAAGGAGCGCTGACAGCAGGGACATCGGTGGAGGGCTCGAACCAACGCATGCGCCAAGCTTAGGCGCACAGTCGCAATGGAGTTGGCGACGTGCCGCTCGGGTCGGATCGGGGAGCCCCCCGCAGACCCAGCCGACGAGGATGATGCCGGTTAAGACGCCGTATTGCCGAGCCGCCATTTGGACGTGCCTGCCTCGAAGACGCCACGACCGTGCGCCAGCCTTTCTGCCATCTCAGGAGGAAGGGGGGTATTCCTGATATGCGTCGATCCACGCTGTCCGTTTGCGCCGGTATCGTGGCAGTCTCAGCAATCGTGGCCGGCTTTTGGACGTCCCACGGACACCGCTCTCATGCGGGCCGGGAGAGCCAGCCACTAACTGTTTCCCAGTTGGCCTCCCAACAGCGTTCCACCCCCGACGGGCAGCCCATCCGCACGGTTTATCCGGGCCCTCTGGGTGGATCGGCACAGCCGATCAGCCCTCCGCCGCAGAGCGGAGCGGTAGCAGAATCGGCTCCCCCGGCTGCGGCCCCGGCTGTTGCCTCGTCGGCAGCTCCTCAGACGGCCCAGATTGCGCCGCCCGAGCTTACGCCGCCTCAGGAGCAGGGTGACAGTACGCTGACTACCGGTGTAACGACGGAGACAGCGGCGGTTCCCAGCAATCCGCCGGCACCTTCGGGGCCGGGCACCGACCTCAACACGGCTTCCGTGGAGGAGCTGAATGCACTCGGCGCCGGCATGATCGGGCGCAGGATCATCGCCTTCCGGCCCTACGCCTCGCCTGAGGATCTCGTCACCAAGCGTGTGCTCAAGCGAGCGGACTACGAGATCATCAAGGCTGCGGTTGTCGTCCGGTAGCTCGCCTTTGGTGGAGCGTTCCTCCGACGGCAGGCCGCCGGGCCGGCAGATCGCTTGGCGCTTCCTCACCAGGGAAGCGCCAGTCTCGTCAGTCCTCAGCAGGCTTGTCGGTGGGTGCCGTAGCTTCCTGTGGCCGCAGCTCCGAGGAGCGGTGCGGAGGATCAATCCAGTTCGAAGGCTCGGAACCGTCGCTTGCAGCTTCCTGGCTGACTGCCAAGACCACCGCCTCCGAAGCAAGGTCGGATTGCCTCATGGACGGTCCATCTACGAGCATCATCATGGCTGCGATCATTAGGCAGAGCAGCAGAACGCTGAGAGCGATTTCTCGAACATAGGACATCGGCAGCTCCGACCTGATGAGGTTTGGTCACACCGCATGTCCCAGCATTGAGCTTGTCCATTACGGCTAAGAAATGGCGTGTCAAAATAAGACATCGACAATCAAAGTAGGGGGAGGGGCTGTCCGCCTTATCTTACCGGGCCTGTACACCACCGATTAACTATGATCGGTGCCCATCGAGTTGGGATCGCCCTGTGCTGGCAATTCGGAGCCGGGCGGCCTTCTCGTGCGACCGCTCCGTCTGCGACCAGGGCGTTCAGAGCGTCCGTCAGGGCCCGGAATGGCAGCCGGGACCGTGCAGCAGTCTCCAGATCCTTGAACGGAACCCCTGCCTCACCATGCTGGGGATCAAGAGCTTCGAGGATCTCCTGAACTGTCACGCCCTGCATGGCGTCGGGTCGTGGTCCCCGTGGCCGCATGTGTCATCTCTCCCCGGTGCCAATGCGGAAGCCTAGCAGATCTCTGCCGCCGACATGCCGGCCACCAAGAGGGGAGGGCACTCGGATCAGGTAGGGCGGCGTTGAGCAGCTGCGCGTGAGACCGGAATGCATCCGGGTGAACTCCTCTCGATCACTTGGGCCGGTGTGGACCCCAAAGCCCGACGGGTAGAGGTGCTGAGGACCAAGCACGGCCACCCTCAATCAGCTCCGCTGTCTCCTGCCGCCATTCAGACTCACCTCAGCGATGGGACAAACCTCGGATCGAGCGCTCCCGATGTCCGACAATGCCGTCCCATTGGCGATGGAGGGAATGAGGAAGCGAGCTGGTATTCCAGACCCTCGGTTTCATGATCTCGGGCACAAAGCGGAGGTACGGCTGTTTGGACTCTTCAGAGGCTGTTCAAACGGACTTGCCATAACCGCCAAGGGAGAAGCTTGGCATGGGCCGGACGATTACAGACCGTCGTCTCGTCACAATCCTAGTAGCGGACGTGGTCAGTTACTCCCGCCTTATCGGTGCTGACGAGACCGGCACGCTACGACGCCTCAAGGCCCTCCGCCGAGACGTAATCGATCCGAGCGTCACCTCTGTTCACGGGCGTATCATTAAGACGATGGGGGGCGGGTTTATTGCCGAGTTCGCCAGTGCGGTTAGGGCTGTGAGCTGTGCGGTCACCATTCAGCAGGGCCTTGCCCGTCACGAGGCCGAGATACCGGACGACCGTGCCCTTCGCCTGCGCATCGGCATAAACCTTGGTGATGTGGTCGTGGAGCCCGATGGAGACCTCTATGGCGACGGAGTGAATGTCGCTGCCCGGCTTGAGCCATTAGCCGAGCCAGGGGGGATCTGTATCGCCCGCTCCGTCTACGATCAGGTGAGGGACAACCTCCGATACCCGTTTCAGGATCGGGGCGAGCTGGAGCTTAAAAATATCGCAAGGCCCGTAGGAGTCTACTTTCTCTCAGCCTCGGCAATAGTTGGTCTGGCCGGCACCGACGAACAGGCCCCAGAGCCGGTCAAAACCAGCAATCGTAAGCCTTGGAAGGCGACTGCGGTCGGGGCCGGTTTCTTGACGTTGCTCGCAGCCGGAGGGCTTGGGTGGTGGTCCTGGACGGCTTCAAAGGCACCTGCACCGAACCAAACCATCGCTGCCAAGCTGGCCGGAGAGACGAGAGAGGCGCCTCGCTTATCGATAGTGGTTTTGCCCTTTTCAAATCTGAGCAATGACCCAGAGCAGGATTACTTCGCCGATTCTATAACCGAGGATCTCACGACAGACCTATCCCACTTGGCGGGCAGTTTTGTGATCGCCCGCAATACGGCTTTCACGTATAAGAACAAGCCAGTCGGCGTAAAACAGATCGGGCAAGAACTTGGCGTCCGGTATGTTCTTGAGGGCAGCGTTCGTCGGAGTGGTGAGAGGGTTGTTGTGAGCGCAGAGCTTATCTCTGCCGAAACCGGTGCTCAAATTTGGTTTGATCGTTTCGACGGTGATCAAAGCCGGTTGGGCGACCTTCAGGTAGAGTTTGTTGCCCGTCTAGCTCGGTCGCTCGACGTTCAGTTGACCGAAGCCGAGAGCCTGCGTTCACTTCGTGAGCGGCCGGTCAATCCTGATGCCTCTGATTTGGCGATGAGAGGCTGGGCTTCGCTCAATAAGCAAAGATCGATAGCCAACAATAATGAAGCAATCCGGTACTTTGAACAAGCTTTGAAACTGGATCCGACTCTCCCAAGGGCCACGCTTGGGCTTTCAAGAGCTCTGATGAACAAGGTCTTAAACCGCTGGAGCGATGATATACAGTCCGATACAAGGTCAGCAGATGAGTTGGTAAATAGATATCTTGAGAAATTTCCCCATGACGCTGCTGCGCTCGTTGTGAAGGGTGATGTATTTCGGGCGGATAAATACTTCGATGCGGCCATTGCTATGTATGATGCCGCAATCAGCGATAATGATGATTTTGCGGCTGCGTATGCGGCAAAAGGTCAAGCATCCACTTTATCGGGTAAGGCATACGCTGCCATTCCAAATGTGTTACAAGCAATTCGGATCAGCCCACGTGATCCCCTTGTAAATGTCTGGTATTACTTTGTGTGCCATGCTCATATGCATATGGCGCAGTGGGAAGAGGCGATTTCCTGGTGCAATAGGTCCGTCGCAGTCTCACCATACTGGCTCCCCTATATTGATCTTGCGGCAGCCTATGCGTGGGTTGGACATGATCAGGAGGCAAAAGCTGCAGTTTCCGAGTTATTGAAGCTGACGCCTGGATATACCGTCAAGAAATGGGCCAATGCAGGTTGGTCTAACAATCCAAAATTCTTGGAGGAATACAAGCTCATTGTCGATGGTCTGAGAAAAGCTGGCTTGCAGGAAGAATAGCATTTTCAAAGGCTCTGCCTGAGAATGCTGATACCGAGTTGCTGGTGCAGGTCACATTGTTGGTGTCACCACATATACCTTTTCCTCCGAAACAAGACGGAGCCGCTCTTGTTGCTGATCTTCATCATTATCTGAGCAGAGGGATTGACTCCGGTACGTATCGATCTTCTCTCCAGGCGGATTTCCTAGGCTCGTCTTTCGGGTTCGTGATGTCACCTTTGCTGACAAGGGAGAGCTTGCCCAGGGCAACCTTTCCGAGTTCGCTGCCCGTGATGCCAGTGAGTTTTAATCCATTGCACTCCGGATCGACGTCGTTGGCCCGCAGATTTTCGTGTCTAACAGAGAACCAGCGGCTTCGTGCTCTGCTCCTGCCTTCCTCGACGTGGAGGTGTGGAGGCAGAATCATAACTTTCCCCATATTCAAAAACTACATCTATTTTAAGGGACGAACCTCCACACCTCCACGCCAGCATCGGAAAGGGGAGGGACATCAAGCGACTGACCGTGGTCAGTAGCTCGATCGGCGCAAGCTCGGGCATTCCAGAGGCACTGCGACAAACCGGATCTTCTCCTCAAACAAGGCCCGCCTGCCGGTGCTTGCAGTCCCTACCCACAAGCAATTGCGGATGGGTGGGCGACCGAGAGCTGCCTCAGAGCGTTATCACTCTGACGAATGCTTTCGAGGGGGGCACCCGATGGAACGGCCTTCCTACTACCGCCTCCGTGTTCATGCTGGACGCGAAGACCTCATCGTCAATGCGCCAACCGAGCGGGACATCTGCATTGCTGGCGAGCAGATTGTTCGCCACCTCTTCAGAGTGGATCTTACGGCCATGTACGTGATCGAGGGTCCCGACGCCGAGTGCGAGCGGCGGGTCCGGACTTACCTCATAGATGTGCTCAGCGAGTTGGGCAGCTCTGGAAGAGAGCTGCACCGGCTCATCTGAGCGGTTCATCAGGCAGGTCCCTCACAGCCTGTGTTCGGTCGCAGTTCGCCAGTGGATTGTAGCAATGATCCGCCTGAGTCACGGTTCGTTTCCCTCGATGAACGGCCTCCGCCGCTCCACGGCGGAGGCGTCGAGCGCAGGCGAGACCGGGACCAACAGGTGATCTCATCTGACCTCAGCAGGCCGAGCCACTTACGACACCCCTGGCGGAGCTGATCAAGAGACGGATGCAGGAGCTTGGCCTGACCGACGAGGCTCTGGGCCTCCGTCTCGGCTATGCGAACCCGGCCAAGGCTGCCGGTCGGGTGTACGCCCTGTGTAACGACCGGCCGTTCAGCGCAAAGAGCCGCTTCGCTCTTTGGCGCCTTCCAGACGTCCTTGAGCTTCTCACTACAACGCCTACGCCGCCATCCCACCAGTCTGGTACTACTTGGGTACTATTTTGGGAAGCGCTTACGGATCAAGGCTTGGAAATTGAGCTTGTTTCGCCCAACTCATTGATTTGGTTGGGCGGCTCAAAAATCCCGCCCAAGTAGCACCACGCGGCATCTAAGGCAGGATATTATGTTAAAGAGGTGAGCCGATGGACCTCGCCTGGTCGGTCGTGAGCTCAAGGAAGAGGAAACAAATCTGGTAGCAGGTGGGGCGAAGCCGGCGATCTCAGGAGGAGGGCTGACTACGGCCGGTGATGCCCAAGGCAATCCATTTCCCAGAGGCCCCGGCCTCGGTTTCCTCAACTCGCTCTGTTGAAGCTCCTCGCAGGCCAATTCGTACTCCTCGATTGAGGCCCACCCTCGATCCTGCTGAGGATGCAGCTGCTTGTGGGTGATCGATGCTCAGTGAGTGCCCAGGATGACTGCACAGGGCAGGCTCATGAGAGGACAGACGTCCGGCTCCGGAAGGAAGGTTCAGGTCGTCCATCGCAAAATGCGCTGTACTTGAGCAGCACACCACTTGCCGCCTCTTGCAGTTGGGATGCGGCATGCTTTCAGTTCATTGGCAATCGCACTGAAGCTGTACCCGGCAGATCGAAGCTCCTGCACCGATGGACCAACAGGAGCGGCATTGGCCATTGCCTTGGCCCTCCCGATAGCAATACCAGCAGAGATGGCTTTTGCGTGCCAGAGAAGAAAATTATTGTGTTTTCCGAGTGACGTGCGCATGGCGCATCTTGCTACCACTAACAGAAATAATTTGAATAAATTAGCAGTATTTCGAGTTGTTTGGTAATGATACACTGGGTGCCGGCAATGACGTGAGGCTGTTAACTCACGTCATCGATGCCTGAGAGCAAGCGCACGGAGCTGGCCGAGCCTCCAACTCTCGTGCAGGCCCTTCTTTTCTCTGAGACGACGGGTTGCTGGGGTGTGCTCGTACCAGACCGGCTATTCCTGACCGTTCACGACGCTTTTGAGATATTGGGCCGAGTCGGTTGCCAGGACTGAAGGTGGCTCGCCCTAGCCCATGTCGCACTGCTGGCGATCGTGGGCATCGTGATGGCGCTTCCGAGCAGTAATCCCATTCGGAGCCCACGGCGGGTGAGCGGCGGCCAGTTGCCGTTGTTTCGTGGCCGCCCCTTCGTCTTCCCGCTGTGCTTCAGATCGAGTTATGGAGCGGGCTCATCAATCCTGAAACAAAGGAAGGGAACGCCTCGTGAGAGAGCACATCGGCGGTGATGCTCTCGGCCGAATGCGCCAACAGACCAGCGCCGCCGGCCACGTCGCTTGGGTCGAGGTGCGTCAGCCCGTAGGCGATGTCGTGCTCAGATGTCGTGGCTGCCGCGGCGAGCTGGCGAGCGCTGAGCAGTTCCGGGTGACCATTGGTGACGGTCAGCTGCTCGACTGCAAAAATGAGCGCGGCTCCAGCATAGAGGCTTTCCTCGCCCGACATTGGGGTTTGAGACAGATGCTCAATTCCCATAATCAGGGCGAGATCACCTTCTGCACGCACCAGCGTGCTGGGCGAGTCGTAGACCATATCGTGGGCGCGAAAGAGCGAATCCAATGCGTCGACCGGCGTGGCCGAGTAGTCCACGCTCTGATTGGGTGATGAGAGAATTTCCCCATTCGAATATCCCGGCCCTCCATAGTTGCCATAAGTTGGGATCGGAACGCCATCTGGTCCTGAAACCGGCTTTGACCAATTGATATACATGGCGGCCTCCTAACGGACGTAGTAGGCGGAATGTTGAGGTGCCATTGGCACGATGCGTCGAATGTGGACGCGAAACGAACAGTAGCCCGAAGAAGGAGACCGCACAATCGGTCGGCTTAACAACTTGATCATGCTAATGAATTCCAGCCTATCCTGCCTTTCTTTGTCTCGGCAACGTAATTTGTTCCGTCTCAGCCCTGCTCGTGGTGTCGTGGGCTTGCCGCACTGCCCGAATGCTGACCGGCGCCGGACATCCAGTGAGGCAGGCTGTCTGGGCCGGTGTTGACCCATGCGAACTTCAGCTCTCAGCCGAGTTTGGCTTCGACAAACCTCATTCTTGGACTGGGCTGCAGGCGACCCACAGCAGTCTGTCCAACCGGTGCGCCATGGGTGTGCCCTTCCTGAACTGGCCTCAGGTTGGTTCAATGAGCAGCTTGTGGCCATTCAGAATGAGCCTCTGGCACGTAGACCAACCTACCTGAACCAGTCGAGTTACCAGCCTTTGGCCCGAATGCCAGCACAATCGAGCCACGTACGAGAGCGGCAGCAAGAAGGCTGACGATGCTGGTGCATTTCAAATGAGTGTTGCGCAACAAAGGGCGATATGACGAGATATATCGTGACTGGATGGTAATTAGGTGAAAAGCTTGTCAGTAATCTATCCTGCATGGTTGCTGCATGTTCGGCGGCGCCCTCCTATCATCCGGCAAAAAACGAGGGAGGATTATGGACATGCCACGCGCTAACGTTATCAACGATACGAATTTTATTTCTCCATCAGACGTCACCGATGATGTCCTTGGGCCCGATGCTCATCTGAATGTTCTCACGGGAACGTAATTTCATGCCGTTGGTCAGGGCCAGATCACGACTGACGAAGGCTTTCAGGCGACGGTGAAATTCATTCTGCATGACAACCCAAGCTTCAACACCTTGAATGCTGTGGCTCACACAGACGTTGGCGTCCTCCACTTCAACTCCAGCAGTTACCAGCACACAGACCAGCTGACGGGCCCTGCTGCATCGCTCTTCGACATTGATCTAAGCGAGCACCTTTCAGATTCACCAGCACCTTTTTAGCGGGATTAGCGGAAGGCGTCGGTCCGGGCTCTCTCCTCGGCCGGCGTTTCTCTGTGCGTCTCACTGAGGCCCATCATCGATCGTGCTGAGGATTCCGGCCGCCTGCGTGGCTGACCTACCTACCATCTCGGGTCGTGGGAACGCCTTCCTGATTCAACTCGCAACAGGGTGCGTGAGAAAAGTTCGATGCGCACGTGTCACGCATCGAGCCGTCGTTGAAACTATTCCCGACCGCGTCGTGGTCGTCGCCTCAGCGGCGTTCATCATGGTGCAGTGAGGATCGTGCCCCTGAGGCGTTGTCCAGTATGCGAACCACGGCCACGACGCCGAGGATCGTGACGCCTAGAAAGATCAGGAAGGAGAAGGGCTCAGACATGGGTGCCAGCTCCGACGCATAAAGCCCAACGTTAACAACGCCGTATCCACCGTCAGGTTCCTCTAAATGCCGTAATGGGCCTGCCGCCAGTGAGTGGCAAAGCGGGGCGGAAGTGCCCTCAAGGCTGACCACGCCGGGAGCCGGCACGCCCATGCAGCTCCAGACTACCCGGTACGCCCGCCTCGATAATACCATATGGTGTTTGCGGAACCGCAAACGGGGACAACGATCTGGCTTCAGAACAGGGCGAAACAGTCGTAGCATGACCGTCCAAGGAGGGCGGACATGGACCAGACGATTGCGGACCGTCGTCTCGTAACCATTCTTGTGGCTGATGTGGTTGGGTATTCCCGCCTTATCGGTGCTGACGAGACGGGCACCCTGCGACGCCTCAAGGCCCTCCGCCGGGACGTTATCGGCCCGAGCATTGCAGCTTCGAAGGGCCGTATCATTAAGACGGTCGGAGATGGGTTCATTGCCGAGTTTGGCAGTGCTGTAAGAGCTGTGAACTGTGCGATCTCCATCCAGCAGGGACTTGCTCGCCATGAGGCAGGGATAGCGGAGGATCGTGCTCTCCGGCTTAGGATCGGTATCAACCTCGGTGATGTGGTCGTGGAGCCTGACGGCGACCTGTATGGCGATGGGGTCAATGTCGCTGCCCGCCTTGAGCCGTTATCGGAGGCAGGAGGGATCTGCCTCTCTCGTTCCGTCTACGATCAGGTGAGGGACAAGCTCCGGTATCCGTTTCAGGATCGAGGCAAGCTGGAACTTAAGAATATCGCCCGGCCAGTGGGGGTGTTCTCACTTCCAGCCTCTGCCATTGCTGATCTGACCGACACCGACGAACAGGTCCCAGAGCCGGTCAAAACCAGCAATCGTAAGCCTTGGAAGGCGACTGCGGTCGGGGCCGGTTTCTTGACGTTGCTCGCAGCCGGAGGGCTTGGGTGGTGGTCCTGGACGGCTTCAAAGGCACCTGCACCGAACCAAACCATCGCTGCCAAGCTGGCCGGAGAGACGAGAGAGGCGCCTCGCTTATCGATAGTGGTTTTGCCCTTCTCAAACCTGAGCAATGACCCAGAGCAGGATTACTTCGCCGATTCTATAACCGAGGATCTCACAACCGACCTATCCCACTTGGCGGGCAGTTTTGTGATCGCCCGCAATACGGCATTCACCTATAAGAACAAGCCCGTGGATGTAAAACAGATCGGACGGGAACTTGGTGTGCGCTATGTATTGGAAGGAAGTGTGCGTAGGACTGGTGAGAAGGTTGTCTTAAACTCACAGCTTATCTCGGCTGAGACTGGCGCACATATCTGGTCTGATCGCTTCGACGGTGATCGAAGCCGGCTAGGGGATCTCCAGGTAGAGTTCGTCGCCCGCCTAGCTCGATCACTCGACGTTCAGTTAACTGAAGCGGAGAGCTTGCGTTCATTTCGTGAGCGGCCGGTCAATCTCGACGCCTCCGACTTGGCGATGAGAGGCTGGGCTTCGCTCAACAAGCAGAGATCGGTGGCCAATAACAATGAAGCAGTTCAATATTTCAGCCAAGCTCTGAAGCTGGATCCTAATCTCCCAAGGGCTGTTCTCGGCCTTTCGAGGGCCTTGATGAACAAAGTTATAAATCGCTGGAGTGAAGACATTCAGGCCGATATAGAAGGATCAGATGGGCTGATAACGAAATACATCGAAAAATTCCCGTCTGATGCTGCTGCTCTTGTCGTCAAAGGCGATGTGTTCAGGTCAAATAAGCACTTCGACGCAGCTTTAGCCATGTATGATGCTGCAATCGTGGCAAATAGGAACTTCGCGGCTGCATATGCGCTCAAAGGCCATGTTTCACTTTTGTCAGGAAAGGCATACGCTGCTATTCCCAGCGAGATTGAGGCAATCCGGATCAGCCCACGCGATCCCCTTGTGAATGTGTGGTACTATTTCGTGTGCCACGCCCATACTCATATGGCGCAGTGGGAAGAAGCAATTGCATGGTGTAACAAGTGTGTTGCGATCTCACCATTCTGGCAAGCCTACATTGATCTAGCTGCAGCTTATGCATGGACTGGACGAGCCTACGAGGCCAAAGCTGCAGTTTCGGAATTATTGAAGCTGATGCCCGGCTACACGGTTAAAAAATGGGCGACAGCCGGATGGTCCAACCATTCGAGGTTCTTGGAGGAATACCAGCTCATTGTCGAGGGCTTGAGAAAAGCCGGCCTGCAGGAAGAATAGAAATTTTACAGGCTTGACTTGAGAGTAGCAATACCGGGTAGTCGATACAGGATGCATCATAAAAAACACTACATATCTCAGTGTATCAGTCGCTGACGTGCACGCCGCCGAGATCGACAATGCCATCATTGCCCATGTGGAGTATGGTTGAGCTGGTAAGGCTCTCGATGCCCGTCACATCGACCCCGATGAACTGGAGGTGGTCCGCTCCGAATGCGGAGACCGTGATGCTGCCCTTGCCCGTCGAGAGCAGGTTGAACAGCTACGTGTCTGGGCATTGCCGCCCGTCAGCGCCTTCGTGCCAGGACCGCCGAGCAGGCCAGCAGCCTTCTCGGCGGCCTGCCCTTGTCACTAGGCCACAGCTTCGTGCTCCCAAACGGTAGCGTCCTCTTCGAGGCAACCTCTTACCCACTGCATTGCGTCCTCAGCGGTATCGAACACCTGAGATGGTGTCCGTGAGCAAGGACCGAAGCCTGCTTCGATGAACCAGCGGCCGGCGAACTCCTCACCCACCGAATTGCGAAGCTGGGTGACAACCGAGAGAAGGGTGTCGTTCAAGAACACCAGCATGCCGTCTTCATATCCGGTTTCGAGAGCGATGCGGGTGGGCTGTGATCGAAGCGGAGCATTCATGGGCGCCGCTTACTGGATGCAACTTGCCATTGCTTTCACATTAGATATTACAATCGTACCAATCTGTCAGCGGGCAGTGTTGCAGGGCGGCACCACGCTCCTTGGCGCCAGGCTGGACGGCCTCATTCCAAGGGACGCATCAAGGGGGATTTGACGATTCCTGACGGGTGGCCCTTGCCTCGCACGCTGTCCAGCTTCCCGTATGGGGTGGTCCGAATCGCCTGCTCGCTTTGTCCCCAACGGGCAGGGCACGCAAGGTTGGCTGTGAAGTTCGGGCCTGAGGCACCTCTGGACGAGGTGCCGAAGCGGATTGTGTACGACTGCCCGTGGCACCACCTCCCACGGGGCGGGAGACGAGCCTGATACATCCCCCATTGCGAGGCTCGGTACCCGAACCTTGAGGGGTTATGAAGGCCACCTGACTTGCCGCCTGGGCTGATGCGGCACACGCTCCCGGAGGGCGGGAACGAGTAGAGCTTGTTGCAAAGCTTTCCAGTTGTGCCGCCCCGCTGAAGCGGAGCAGCCAGTTCCCGAGTAGCAGGACTGGGCTGAGCCTAATCGCAGTCCTCCCGGTGCACCGTCTTGGATTCGCCCACGTCGTTCTCCTTGCGAACGGTGGTGTGAGAGCAGCCGCTCCGCCGTTCAATGACCGTACCGGTACGATCTGGCCCGGTTGCGGCATGCCCCACGCCGGCTCCCACTGCCGCGCCGACCGGGCCGCCGACAGCTGCACCCGCAGCAGCCCCGGCTGCTGCACCTTCCTCCGCAGCATACGCTGCCGACCCCATCAGCGTGGCAGCTGCGAGCAACATGATCGTCCGCTTCATTGCACTCCTCCCGAGCTTGCGTCTTGGCGGCGAGGGGGCTCCGTCCCTCGTCCCTGCGTTCGGAACTGTTCTAGCGCGCACACCGTTCCTTACTCTTGAAAGTTAGGTCTGTTGGCGAACAGGGAGAGAGACATGGACAAGGACCGCGTGGAGGGCTCGGCCACCAATATCGGCGGCAAGGTCAAGGAAGGTGCGGGCAAGCTGACCGGCGACGAGAAGATGCGCAGTGAGGGTGTTGCCGATCAGGTCAAGGGCAAGGCCCAGAATGTCGTCGGTGGCATCAAGGACGCTCTCAAGGGCAAGTAGCCCTCTGACAACGGACCGACCGCCCGCACCATCGGGTCTAGTTCGCCTGAGGTGCGGGAGGCCCACCCCTGGAGGCCACGATGAGGGGTACCCCACGCAGTCTTTGGCTTTCTGCCGCCAGCCGTGCTGCTGGATGGTGGATGGGCACTGCGACAGCCATCATGCGGCAGCAACAACGTGCGGCCGTCTCGAAGGCGGCCAAGCCGACCGGGAGCGTGACGCGGAAACCGAAACGCCGAGCGAAGCAACGGCAGAGCTGAGGCGGAGTAGCAAGGGCCACCCTTACGCCGCCTGGGCAATTGCGCCAGTGCAGGGTTACGGACCCGTACAATGAACCTCCAAAAATTGGTGCTACATACGTGAGGCGGGATCGACAGAGCCCGCTTTTGCTACTTCCGCCGAGCCCCTCTCCGGCTTCCCTCGGGTGAAGTTTTCAAGGTTGTTTGCAACCCAGGTCATGGCGAGGGAGGCCACCGAGGCCCTATCAGGCCGCCATGCATCATGACGACCTACTTCTCGAACGTGCGGCCTGTGCCATCCGTGAAGCTCAAGAACTTCGCAGAAAGCAGCTGCAGCAGCTATGCGACAGGGCCCAGGAGCTGAGGGCCGAGCGTCGCCGCATCATGAGGAGTCTGAACCGCCTTCGGGGTCAGATGAGGGCTACGTCGTCCTCAGAGGTAAAGATGACTGATGAGTAGGGTCCGATTCCCTGCTAATAAGGACAACCGGATTGGTCTGATCCATACTGCTAGAAGCGGTATAGGAATGATTTTGAAGCAGATAATGTTCTTTTTCAGCCTGTGTGGAGACTATAACGCAAGCCGCAGAGCGCCTTAAGTGAGGAGGCTTCGATCTCGCAGACAAGGAGGTAGATCATACCTTCTCCTCTCCAGATCCAGAACGGGCATCTTACACGATCTGAGCTTGTCCGCGTGGCACGCCACTTCAACGAGACCGGGTCATCAGTGCGGTAAGAGCGTCGATATTGCTGCTGACTTCGAGAGCCCTGACTCGATGAAAGCGAGCGATGCTGAGGATAATGTCCGCAGCCTGCGTGTCGCCTTCCGATTCACTTATCCGAGCCAGCCTGCCGCAGTCTCCAGCGAGGTTCTCATGGACGAGCACGGCTGCCCTCAGCTTCATATGTAGCTTCTCAATCTCGCTGGTCATGAGAGCACTCGTCAGAAGGCCTGTCCTGCTTCTGCTTTGAAGGTGTTTGTTGATGCGGGTGAACAGGAATCGGCCAATGCCCAGCTAATGCACGCGCTGCGCCCGCCAGCACAGGATCGAAAACGCTGCCGAAGCAGGGAACATGCGGGTCTGCGGCTATAAAGCTTGTCTTTGATTTAGCTAACGGTGAAGCCATTGTGGAGCAGGTGGTAAGGACTCGCCCCTGTTAACGCCACATCCGGGGCGATGTTGCCGTCTACCCCGAAGGAGCACATCTTGGCTTTAAGCCTCAGCCAAGTTGGTGGCTCCTTGGTGGGAGTCGTGCAGACGGGGCAGCCACGGACCAGTTCAATGACCCTGTGACGCTCTGTGGGCCGGGTTGACACGAGAGGTCTGCGTGGCGGAGACCAGGAGCCGCTCCGTCGGCTGATGGCCCACCCTGGCACCGGTCTTATGGACTAGACTGTCACTCTGCCTTCCGGTCCTCTCTTCTGAGGTCGGAGCAATATCCGTGACGGACGCCTAAGCTCCAATGCAGGACCTGCAACATCATGAGCAGCAGAACGCCCGGCAACGAAGGGGAGACCTTGCCGGGTGTCTGTGACACCGGGTGATCAAGCTTAAAGGAAGAAACGTGCCTTCATGAACCGTCAGCATCGAGTCTGACAATAAGAAAACCCCTAGCGTCGATGTGCTGACCCTCCACTCTCAGCAAAAGAGCCCCACGGAAATCGCTACGGCTCTCGGGATCGGCTGGGCCAGTGCTTACCGCATCATCGGCTCAAAGGTAGCTTGAAGGGAGGGGCGGCATGTCTCATCCGTGCCGCCACCCCACAATGTATGAGCAGGTCTCACTTGAACATAGTCATTCTTTCAAGTCTTTCTTGATATCAGACAGCAAAGCTAAGTGCTCTTTGATCATGCCACGAGCAAGCTTCGCGGCTCCTAAGTTCTCACGGTCCTTGCCTGTTGCCAGATAGTCCTCTTGGATTTTCAAGAGCGATTGATGTCCCTCGATTTGTCCTTTGATGTACTCTGCATCGAACGCGGGACCGGCCTTTGCCTGCTCCAGCTTGTCTAGTGTTGCCTTGCCCCTGGAGTCGATTTGACCTGTCACTTCCGGCTCGGAGGGCGCCTTCACCTGCCCGCTGGCCGGGGTGCTCGGGTCCCGCATCGCCTTCAGCACATCAGCGATGGTCTCCTGTTCGGCGACTTCGAACTGCGCAAACTGCTTAACGTCGTCATCCTTTGCCTTTTTGAGCGCTATCCGACTGGCAGCGAGGGCCAATGAGCCAGCCGCGAGAGTGTCAGCCGCGTGCTTGGCCTCGGCCTCACCCATCCTGGCGCCAGTGTTCCCAGTGGATTTCGAAGCGGAGCTTGGCTCGTTCTGCGCAAAGGCAGCGCCAATGAAGGACGGAATGGCGAAAGCCGAAGCTAGGGCGGTAAGTGCAAGGCGACGGTCCATGAACGTTTCCTTTAACTGTGCTGAACACGGTTGAACGTTCGTACCCAACTCGCCCCTGGACAAGACTGTTTCAGCTTCACCTTGGGAATGAACCGCCTGCGGCGATGAGGCTCAGTACCTTGGCAGCTGCTGCTCGCCGCCACGAAAGATCGGCATGATGGAGAAAGGAGGGCCTCACCGCTGAAGGCCCGCCACACTCAAGATCAGGATGGTGGCGGCTGACGGTCCATTGCACCAGCCGCCGAGGCCGTTTACCGCCGGGCTGCCGCCAACTTCTCCGCAAGAGCCTCGGGTCTCAGGTGCGTGTACCGCATCAGCCTCCGGGTATCCCGATGCCCACTGAGCATCGCCACCTCGGGGACGCTCAGACCCATCTCGAAGAGCCGGCTCACAGCTTCGTGTCTCAGGTCGTGAAAGCGGAGCCCTTGAACCTCGGCCCGCTTCCTGAGGCGTTCCCAGGCGAGACGGGCGGCATTGCCGCCGACGGGGAACATACGAAGGTTGGTCCTGGGGAGAGCGTTAGCATCTCGATGGCCTTTGGGTGCCATTCACTCCTGAATCCAGGGCTCCAGGGTGTCACAAGCAGCCGGTCACACTCCTGTCACAGCACCATTGCTCCCAAGCACCGCCAAACACCCGAAATCACAGGCATCGCACGCTTGATCAAGCAGCCGCCATAGGGTACCCAGGCCGCAGCAACAGGCTGATAGGAATACGGTTTTTCGAGCGATCGAACATCGGTTTGCCGTTGTAGCTCAGTGGTAGAGCGCGTCATTGGTAATGACGAGGTCGGGAGTTCAATCCTCCCCAGCGGCACCAGTCTCCCCTTGAAAATCAATCGCTGAGACCGCCGCAATCTTTGTGCTGCTGCCGGCCAGCGAGCAGCAATGGACCTCGCCCCCGGCATCGATCAAAGGCCCTGGCGTCCGCGAACCCGGCCACGTGCCTCGGGGGACGTCCTGCAAGCGGCCGCTTTGTCTCGGCGGCCACGATCTCGCTGAGGCCCCCGCGCGACGCGGACTGACAACGCGTCTTCGTACGCTGCCGTCCCCGGGCGCTCCGGGAGCGGGCAACCCGCGGAGAAGGGTCCGACAATCGGGGACGCCCCTCCGCGAGAGGAGTGCTACCGAGCCAAGCCCCCGCCTTGGCGGACTAGCGGATCTGCGCGAGCGGCTTCACGCTGGCGCAGATTCTGCTGGCTTCCTCGAAGGCCCGCAGCGACGACTCGGCCACCGTACGCGTGTCCTGAACAAGGTTTTGCAGGCTCTCGCGAGCCACTTCGCTCTGAAGCATGGCGAGTTCGTGCACCGACCTGGCTCGGGTCAGCTTGTTCAAGCCGTCGAGGTTGCTTTGCCACCGCTTCTGACCCAGCTCGAAGCTGTTCCGGAAGGCATCCTGCACAGCCTGGGTCAGCACCGTGCCGCAGCGGGCGATGGCTTCCGCGTTCTGCCGGGATTGGTCGGCCAAGCGTTCGCTATCCTCGCTGCCGAAGCCAAAAGTCCTCGTGATTTGATCGTTGAGTTCGCGAGTGTTCCTTGCGATCGTCTCAACGCTCATCTGCACGACCTGCAATGCGTTGTCGGCCGCGCGGTCGCGCAGATCGGACACTCTGCTCAAGTTCTCCTTGGCAAGATTGACCGCCTCTGAACCAGTCTCGGCTGCTCTGTCGACACTCTCTTGCGCCGGGTCCGCGATCCTGCGGATCTGCTCGGTCTTCTTGCTCTGATCGGTATGCTGAGCGACGGCCATTTGGATGCTCCTCGTCTGCTGCACTCGATGCTTTTCCTCGCCTGTGGCACATGCTCCCCAGTTACATGCCTAAAACGGGGAAATATTTTACTGTGCCAGTTTCAGTTGTTTTATGTCTTGGCACGATGCCAATGCTAAAATCCCACAGCCGAAAGTCAACCTGCGATCAACCATCAACTTTCCCTAGCAAATGTTGTACTCATTTCATAAGTGATTGATCGTATTGCACAATGCACAATCCTGCCTCTGGAATGTACAGTCTCGTGGCAGCCCGGTTTCGTCGCCCCCTTCCCAGAGGGCGCTGGGGCATTTCGGTCGCCGATGGGATTGGCCTTGAGCCTTCGCGCGGCCGGCCGGTGAACCGGGTCCGCAAGGGCGGCGACGAGGCCGCGCGGTCAAGCATGCCTGCCGATACTGCCGATGCGGATGGCGTTCCACGGTCCTGAAGGGGTCTCGCTCGCCTCTGCGCCGTCGCGCATCGCGCATGAGGCCGATCGGCGCCTTTCCGCATTCCGCATCGAGCGGGAGTGACAGGCGCCTTTCGAGAGGGCAAGCTGCGTGACGCGCTCAAGGGCGGAGAACAGCCTGCAGAGCGGGGAGGAAGCTTGGAGGGCGCAATGCCGCGTTACTATTTCGACGTGCTGTCCCGGTCCGGCCTCGTTTGCCAAGATTTCCAGGGGCTGGAGTGTCGCGACGACGCGGCGGCCCTTGCTGTCGCTCGCCATGGCGCCGGGTTCACGTCGCATGACGATTGTGCCCGTAATCCGCAGCTCACCCACTACCTGTTTTCAGTGGCTGATGCGGCGCACCGACCCTTGTTCACGGTCCCGTTCACGGAGCTTGAGCCGGACCAATCACAGGCACCGCGCCGACGCCGCGGCGCCGCTCATTAGAGCCGTGCCCGGCCACATTGGGTCGGGCACGGCTCCCAAATCTTGCTGCCGCGCGCTCCCTTGCGCCGTACCGGCCTCCACTTCGGCGGGGAGCGCTTTCGCACGATCGACTCGAAGCCCTGATTTGTGCAGTGAGTCGCCAAGGCTGCTGATGTGCGCCCCCGCAAAGCTGCCCTGACGCCCGGGCGCTTTCTTCGTGGCGCTCTCGCCGGGCGGCCCGGCCACCCCCTCTCGCCGGGCGGCCCGGCCACCCCCGTCGCCCTGCCCGCATCATCGCCAGGCGCAGCCGGAGGCTTGGCATTCTTCGCCGCCTCTATCGGCTACGCCTCCCGCTGCGACGGTCTCGCTTCGGCAGCCGATGTCACTCGCCCGCTTGCGCCATCACCACGGGCTGGGCCCGGCGCAGGATGTCGCGAGCAACGGCCTGCCCGAGCAGGTCGTAGCCGCGGTCGGCCATGTGCAAGCCGTCGGGCGCGAACAGCTCTTCGCGCGTGAGCCTCCCGCCGGCGATCCAGTCCCGCATCAGGTCCGAGCGGCGGATCACCGGAACGCCGAGCTCGGCCCCGATCTCCCGCACCATGTCCCGGAACCGATAAGCGTCCGGCGTCGCATCGAGCTTCGGGCACCATTGCGGCTCCATCAGCACGACGTCGCTGCCTGCAGCCTGCATCCGTCGCACACCCGCCACCGTCGCCTCGCGGAAATGCTCCAGGGAGACGCCCCGCAGCGGGTCGTTGCTGCCCGTCTGCCAGATCACGAGGTCGGGCCTGGCGGCGAGCACGTCGCGCTCCAGCCGCCCGAGCATGTCGTCCGCGTGCTCGCCGCCGATGCCGCGGTTGAGCACCGTGATGCCGCCCGCGAGGCGCGGAAGGGCACGCCTGAGAGCGGCCTCCAGCCGGGCCGGATAGGCGGCCGCCGGGGAACTGGCGCCGACGCCTTCGGTCGACGAGGAGCCGAAGGCGACGATCCGCAGAGGAGCGCCCTGCTGCGCGAGCCGCCGGGTGAGGTGCGGCAACCCTCCGGCCGGTGAGGCAAGAATCTCCTGCTCCATGACCTGCGGCAGCAGATCCGCATAGGCCAGGACCATCGTCGAGGAGGTGCTGAGGC
The DNA here is from genome assembly GCF_000022085.1 of Methylobacterium nodulans ORS 2060. Lineage (NCBI taxonomy): Bacteria > Pseudomonadati > Pseudomonadota > Alphaproteobacteria > Hyphomicrobiales > Methylobacteriaceae > Methylobacterium > Methylobacterium nodulans. The sequence continues at coordinate 85,264 of NC_011894.1, read as the reverse complement.
TGACGAGCAGCGCCAGGCTGCGTGCGATCCGCCGCCAGCCACTGGCCGGACGTGGCTGAGAACTGACCGAGGACCGATGGCCGTCGCGCGTCATCGCTGAGCGTTTCCCTCTCCGAATCCTGCGCGGCGTGTCACGGCTCCGGAGGAGCCTGGACCGCCGCGATCGCCTGGACGAGGCGAATGGGATCCTGGAGCGAAGCCGCGCCAGCGCGCCGTCCTCGCCACGGTCTCATCGCCTGAGCTTGAGTGCTGCGCCTTTGCAGCAATCGCCAACATCTGCGCCGACCTGCTAAGGTCGACTGCCATCGACAGCATCGTCGAATCAGATTGTTGCGATGCACATGCTCGTACATGAGATGTGAGTGCAATGCAACACGCTTTATCTTGAGGGTTGATTGAGAGCGTGAGGAAGCGGCCGCAGAGTCGATGCTCGGCAGTTGAGCTCAAGCTCTGCCTCTGTCGGGCTGCGGCCGCAGCAGTGAACTGCCGGGATGGGCCGGCAGCGGATATTCGGACTCCGTCCGCGGAAGCTCCGTCTGACCTGGCGCAGGCCGGCTCGTGTGCTCGCGGATCCGGATCTGCCGGCGATGGCGGCTCCCCTCATCGAGCTCGGACGCGCCTCGGAACAGATCAACCGGAAGCCGTGTGAGGCCCACGGGTCATGCTGGCGCTCCCGGTTTGGCGATCGCGCCCGCTCCATCGTTGGTGCACGATCGCGCGAACCGGTATAGGCTTAAGATGATGCACGACAGCGACGCTCTCCTCGACGCCCTTCGTCAAGCGGGCGACCCCGAAGCGGTGCAGGCGCTGGAGCAGCTGATCCAGCACGGTGCCGATGAGGAACTCGTCCGCATCAACGCGCTGAGCTTTGCAGGCGAACACGGCTTGAGCCAGGACGCGGTGATCAGCACGCTCCTGCACGGCGCCCGGCTCGGTCTGTTCGAGATGTCCTGGAATATCCTCTGCTCCAGCTGTGGAGGCGTGCTCGGTGCGAATGCCAGCCTGAAAAGCGTGCGGCAGGACGCCTATCGCTGCGCCTTCTGCGCTCTCGACACGGAGCCGATCCTCGACGATGCCGTCGAGGTCAGCTTCGCGATCAGTCCGCGCATTCGGCGCGTCGCCGCGCACGATCCGGGCAGTCTCGCCTTCTGGGACTACCATCGGCAGATCTTCTTCGGCACGGGGGTGGTCTTCCCTGAGCCGCCCGCATTCGAGGACCTCGCGCGATTGGCGACGCTCGAAGCCGTCGAGCTGCAGGCCGGCGAGAGGATGATCCTGGCGCTGCAGATTCCGGCCGGGTCCCTGATCCTGTTCGATCCGGTCACTCATACCGCGCAGGTTCTCGACGTTGCTGGCGAACCGGCTCAGCAGCGTCAGGAGCTCAGCCTCGTGTTCGATGACATCAGGCCCGCCGTCGGCCATGTCGACCTGAAACCGGGCCAACTTCGCCTCACGTTGGAGAACCGCAGCGAAGAACGCGTGCTGCCCGGCATCTTCATCGCCGGCGAGGCGCTGAACACGCTGATCGGGGGCCGTCGGCCCTTCCTCACCGCGAAGCGCCTTTTGAGCAATCAAGCTTTCCGCGACATCTATCGGACCGACGCTCTCGATGTCGATCAGCGGCTCAAGATCCTGAGCTTGACCTTCGTGTTCACCGACCTGACCGGCTCAACGGATCTCTACGAACGGGTCGGCGATCTCGTCGCCTACGACCTGGTGCGCTCGCATTTCCAGATCCTCACGGCGGTGGTGGCTTCTCACGGCGGAGCCGTCGTCAAGACCATCGGCGATGCCGTGATGGCGACCTTTCCGATGCCGAGCCAAGCCGTCGCGGCTGCCCTCGAGATGCGAGAGGCCATGCGTCGTCTGAACACAGGTCGCGAGACGGACGAGCTGATCCTCAAGATCGGGCTTCATGAGGGACCCTGCCTTGCTGTCCTTCTGAACGACCGGCAGGACTACTTCGGACAGACGGTCAACATTGCGGCGCGCGTGCAGGAGCTCGCCACCTCCGGCGCCATCTTCGTCAGCGAGCCGGTCGTCCGGCATGCGGAGGCAGCCCGCCTGCTCACGGAGAAGGGGCTTCAGGCACAGCGGCACCTTTGCAGTTTGCGTGGGATCGGCAGTCGCATGCCCGTCTTCGAGCTGACTTAGAGCCGTTCCCGACCTGATTGCACCAGGTCGGCGGCTCTCAAGCCTTGATATGACGCGCTCCCTTACGCCGAACCGGCATCCACTTCGGCGGGGAGCCCTCCGGAGCATAGTCCGACGAAGTGGGTCCAGGTTCGGCAAGACGGAGCGACAAAGCCGGAATACCGAACGACGCGTCCGGATCCTCGACGATCAGCACGACGCTCTTCGTCCCGGCGGGCACATCGCACCAGGCGAGGGGAGGCGAGATCGTCTTTCCCGGGCGTATTTCGAAGGGATCGGTTCCCGGAGAGAAGGCGGAGCTTTCGCGTGTGAACGCCAGGACGGACCTTGTTGTGGATCGACGAGCCGGACGAAACCAGCAGCGCCGGATCAATGCTCCGCAGGTGAGCGCTCGCCCCTCACCCGACGGCTCGGCGGCCCTGGCGTGACGCCGTCACTCCGATACCGGAATCATCCTAAGGAAATCTCCGGTGCAACCACGATCGAGGTGCAGGATTCATTCACACGAGCAGCCTTCGCGCCACCCCGAGCCCCCATGCCGGGGAGAGCCCTGCGGTGCGGGATCGGGCAGGGGCGGCGTCCCGGCTGTGGGGTTCTCAGGCCATGAGTGGCTTCGAGAAACCCGAGGAGCGGGAGGTGGAACGGCCTCGCAATCTGGATCGACGCGAGTTGACGGGCCGGAGAGAAGCGCAGCCGCAAGCCGCCGATGCAAGCCGGCGATGATCGTGAAAACGACCCGAACAGGCGCAGGACCATGGAAGATGTCCTCGGCTCCAGGGACGAAGCGGCCTCTCCGGCTCGGGACAACTCCATCCTCACGGAGCAGGCAGGCCGCGCCTGAACGATGGCACCGGAGCCGAAGCGATGCAGCTGAGTGAGCTGGCCTGTGAGATCCTTGAGATCTTCCGTCAGAATCATCGCCGGCCGGGGGCGAGACTGACCTTTGGCTACTTGAGGGAGCGGCTGGGCTCCGAGCCGACGCTCACCGCGGCGGCGTCCGAGCTCACGGATGCCGGATACGTCATCGCCCCTGACGCGGACACGATCGAACTCACCGCACGGGGCTTCGATACGCTCCAGCGCGAGAATTATGGGAGCACGACAGGATAGCCGCGCGCTCCCAAGGCTCAGCCGGGCGGCCAAGATCGCAGAGGACCGGCGCCGGAGCGCGGGTCTGGACCGCCCGGCACGACCGGGAGCCGCCGCAACGGCCGGGCCGGAGGCTCCCCCGCGGAGACGGAACGGCGCGCCGTCCGCCGGACGCACATGCGGCGCCTCGAACGAAGCCTCGGGGCTTCCCGAGAAGCATCGTCTCAGGTCGTGAACAGGAGGAAACTCATGAGTGCGACAGGTCTCGCCGTCTTCGACAAGACCCTTCAGATCACCCATATCTGGCTCGACGAGCTGATGGCGGAACTCGGTCCCGACCGCGAAGTCGCATGGCACGTCCTCGGGGTCGTCCTGCGCCGAATCCGTGACCGCGTACCGCTCGAGCTTGCCGCCCATCTCGGCGCTCAACTGCCACTTCTGGTGCGTGGACACTACTATGACCAGTGGCGACCGGGTCATCAGCCGGAACGGTCGCGCAGCCTCGACGAGTTCCTGGACGGCATCGCGGCAGGCCTGGCGAATACGCGACCGGTGAACGTGCAGGCCGCGTCGCAGGCGGTGTTCGGCGTGCTCTCGCGCCATGTGGACCGCGGCCAGGTCGACAAGGTTCGCGCGGCGCTGCCCGAGGAGGTCCGCCTCCTCTGGCCCCATGAGCCGGATGCGCCCGGCATCTCGATCCTCGAAGACGAGCCTGGCGCGACGCCGTATCCTTCGGTCGGAGCAGACCGAGGCTGACATGGCCCCTCATGGAACGGCGTCGGGCGCGTCCGGTCGCTTCGGACGCGCCGCGGTTCCCGTCCACGCCGCCGAGGGCTGCGCTTTTCGCGCGATGGTGCGCCCGGGCTTCAGGCCATGCCGCAGCAAGCACGACCTCATCTGCATCAGCCGGCGCCGAACGGCGTCGTCGTCGTCCTCACGGCCGCCGACGGCGGGCTCTCCTCGCTTCACGAAAGGATGACACGAACCGAGATCGCAAAGCGGCTCGCCGGGCTCATGAATTTCGAGTTCGGGGGAGAGTATGATGCAGGGACGCGCTATCCCGGGCGGCTCTATTTTGTTCCGAGCCGGACGCTCGTCGGCCTCGAGACGGCGCAAAGCCTCGGAATACGCGGTGAGCAGGATCTGTTCGGAGGCGTGGTGCCGCACGCTTTCGTGGCCACGAAAGCCATCACCCAGCCGCTCGTGACCCCGGATGCATGCGCGCCGCCGGGATGGAACCGCGCATTCGGCGACGCCGTGCAGAACCTCGTTCTCGCCGGGTTCTCGGTGTTCACGCGGGAGGATGCTCGCCGGGCAGCCGAGACCCTCCTGCGATGCGGGAGAGTGCGGCTCAAGCCGGTTCTTGCCACCGGTGGGCGCGGGCAGGTGCTGCTCTCGGATCTCGCCGAACTGGAGACCGCGCTCGAAGCCGTCGACCCTGACGAGCTCTCCAGCTGCGGCCTCGTCCTCGAAGAAAACCTGACCGGCACGACGACCTACAGCGTTGGTCAGGTGCGAAGCTGCAACCTCCTGGTGACCTATTACGGGACGCAGCGCGTCACCACGGACAACAGCGGGCGTGAGGTCTATGGCGGCTCGACCCTGGTGGTCGTCCGCGACGGGTTCGAGGCCCTGCTCGCCCTCGATATCCCGAAGCTCGCGCGGATCGCCATTCGGCAGGCGCAGGCCTATGACAGCGCCGCATGGGCGCATTTCCCGGGCCTGCTCGTCTCCCGGAGGAACTACGATGTGATTCAGGGGCTTGATGCACGAGGACGCTGGCGTTCCGGCGTCCTGGAACAATCCTGGCGCTTGGGCGGCGCGAGCGCTGCGGAAATTGCCGCGCTGGAAGCATTCGCCGGTGATCCGGGCCTTCGGGTCGTGCGCGCGTCCTGTGTCGAGATCTACGGAGACAGTAAAGATCCGCCCACCGATTCGATCACCTTGTTCCGCGGTGTTGATGATGAGGTGGGCTTCATTTCGAAATATGCAATGGTTGACCTCCATGATACGGGATGAGCAAATCGAAATACCGGTCGACCATCGGCGGATCGCCGGCACTATGGTCCGCCCGACGATCGCAGCGCCCGGCATCCTGTTCGTGCATGGCTGGGCCGGCAACCAGGATCAATATCTGTCACGCGCGCGCGGAATCGCGGCGCTCGGCTGCGTCTGCCTCACCTTCGACCTTCATGGGCATGCAGAAACCGAATCCGATCAGGACAAGGTTACACGTGAAGATAATCTGAGGGATATCGTTGCCGCCTACGACAAGCTCGCTGGCCAAGCCGATGTGGATGCGGGTGCGATCGGTGTGATCGGCAGCAGCTACGGCGGCTATCTTGCGGCGATACTGACCTCGCTGAGGCCCGTCCGCTGGCTCGGATTGCGGGTGCCTGCCCTCTACAAGGATCACGACTGGACCGTACCGAAACAACAGCTCAACAAAAGGGAGCTGGCGATCTACCGACGCGGTCCCGTCTGTGCCGATGAGAATCGGGCACTGGGAGCCTGCGCAAATTTTCGGGGCGATGTGCTCATCGTCGAATCCGAGTTCGACGATGTCGTGCCGCATCCCGTCATCGTCAATTATCGCGACGCATTCGATCGGGCTCGATCCGTCACCTACCGGGTCATCGCGGGAGCCGATCACGCCTTGTCCGAGCCGCCCTGGCAAGAAGCCTATACTTCCCTTCTCGTGAACTGGGCAGAAGAACTCATCATCGGCGCGAGAGAATGACCGACCAAGGTACTGCTATCCAACATGAACTCTTGAGTCCGGCTCTTGGGAGGTGCCCGATGCCGGCCGATGGGCGAATCCGCCCCACCGGCCGACCCTCTCCGCATGCCCCGGCCCCATTCTCGCGGGGCGGGCCACGGCCGGCGGACCCCGGACCCCGGGCGCGAAGGCCGGATTGATCCGCCAAGGGAGGGCGGACGGGAGGGCGGACGGGTCGAGGGTCTCACCAGTGGACCGCCCGAAGCCTGCGGCGGCCGAGGACGGCTCGGCCTGCCGGCATCCGTGAAACGCGAGAGCTTTCCGCCGAGCCCTGACGCAGGCTCGGTCGCAGGCGTGCCTCCCTGCAGGCAGGTCTTGGTAGATGAAGAAGGTTGTCTGGCGCACGAATCAATTGCGCTCGTAGTAGATCATCGACCGCATCATCGATCATCGGAAAAAAATCTCATCGGATAATGGCAGCGCTTGAACCTGCCCCACATGATGTCGTTACAAGTCCCAGTGCGACCGCTTCCATAACCAGTCACATTCATGAGGACCTGAGGGATGGGACAGGCGATTTTTTCACGCGGAATAGCCCTGGTGGTCGAGGACGACCCCCACCTGCGCGACCTGGCTGCGGCCCTCCTCGAAGAGACCGATCTGCGCGTGGTCGAGGCGGCGAGCGGCGAAGAGGCTCTGGACTACCTGCGGGAACGCGCCGACGAGGTGGCCTTCGTGTTCGCCGACGTGCGCCTTCCCAACCTCGTCGACGGTGTGGACCTCGCGCGCATGATCGCGCTCAAGTGGCCGTGGATCCGGATGGTGGTGACCTCCGGCGCGGCCGGCGACCGGATCGATTACTTGCCCCGCTCGGCGACCTATATGCCGAAGCCGTGGAGGGCGCTCGACGTGCTGGTGGCTGCCGAGCAGGCCATAGCCCGCAACAGCTGAGCGCATCATGGCCGCGCCGGCCGTGATCCTTCGTGAACGCTGGCCGCATCCGGTAAGCCTGCGCACCTGATTGCCCGTCCTCGGCTCGCCCGCCGCAGGTGGGCGAGCCGGCCCGTCGGCGCCGTCGCGGATCCTGGGGCCGCCCGGGTCTGCGCGACGCGCTATCCGGCGGGCGCCGCCACCCGGGCCAGGACCGGGCGCCGACCGTAGCGCCTCGACCACCATGGAGGCCCGCAACGCCGAAGCCGGCGATTGATGGGACCTTGCGGATGGCGCCCGACGCCATCGGGCCGTCACAAGGGCTGCAAATACCGGTCCTAATGGGGGTTCCGGTGCCGCTTACGCGGTTTCCGGCCGCTCGCGAACGAGACGAAGCGCCCCCTCGATGAGGCCGCAAGCCGATGAAATCACGGCATTCGGCAGTCGGTTCATGGAGGCGGCGCTCACCCGGCGCATCGCAGGCGGCGCCATGGCGGTCGAGGATATCGACCAGGAACGCAGGCGACGGAACCTGGTGTCATGAACGACGCGACGCGCGCACCCAAGATCGCCCGGACGATCGTCGATGAGACGACGTCCATTCGGGAGACCAGCTTAGGGGCCTGCTGCGAGATTCTCGCCCGCTGTTCGATCGAATATGCGTCGATCGGCGATTACAGCTATATCGGCCACGACTCGATCGTCGCCGATGCCGAGATCGGCAAATTCTGCGCCATCGCCGCGCATGTGCGCATCGGCGCTCCCAATCATCCGATCGAGCGTCCCTCGCTGCATCGGTTCACCTATTGCCCGGAATACTACGATGCGGGCGCCAAGCGCGACCACGCCTTCTTCCTCCGCCGCCGCGAAGACCGGGTTCATATCGGCCATGACGTCTGGATCGGGCATGGGGTGATCGTGCTGCCGGGGGTCCGGGTCGGCACCGGCGCGGTTTTGGCCGCCGGCGCGGTGGTGACCAGGGATGTCGCGCCCTATGCGGTCGTCGCCGGCGTTCCGGCGCGCCGGATTCGGGAACGCTTCCCACCCGATATTGCGGAGCGCTTGCAGCGCATCGCCTGGTGGGATTGGCCGTTCTCCCGAATCATGGAGCACATCCGTGATTTCCAGTCGGACGATATCGGCCGCTTCTGCGAGACATGGGATCGTTGACCGGTCGATGGGTGCGGGCCGCGCAGGCGGCAACGTCGCAGCGCCTCGACCGACGCGCCGGCACGCGCAAGGCCCTCATGGAGGACCGGACGGCAACCTGAGGAACAGCTGATACGGGTCACCCATTCCGCTCCCAGGACCGGAGTCCGGCCTCGGACAATCCTGTGCGCGTTCGATGGCCGCCTGCTCGGCATCGGTGATCGCCTGCGCGATCCTGACCACGAGATCATGGCGCGCATTCTCGATTTCGGCCGGGTCGGCACCGCGCGCGGCGAAGGCGAGCTTATGGCCTAAGTCGTCGACGATGGCGTGCGCGGTGCGGATGGCATCCGCATGAGGTTCATAGGGCCGCGGCATCCGCAGGTCTCCCGGTCATCAGATCCGGAGCGGGCAACAGTGCCGACGCATAGGAGACGTTGACCGCCTTCCAGAAGGCATTCCGCTCGTCCGGGCTCAGCCGGGCCAGCCGCCGGTCGAGGTCCGACCGCCCTTTCGCGGCGTATTCTGCGCGTTGCGCCCTGGAGAGCGCATCTGCTGCGTTGATCATACGCACTTCCAAACCGGGGAGGTGCATCCTGCACCCAGATTGCACTGTCACATCCGGGCGCATGCGCCCGGATGTGATCTGGGAAACCCCGCGGGGGTATCCCCTGTTCCGAACAGGGCCGGGCAGCCGGCGCCGACGAGAACAGGTCGTCGAGCACCGGTGCCCTGGGGGCGGGGGGCGCCCCGGCCCACCCCTCGCCTTGGCCGGCAATCTCGCTCATAGGAGCGGTCCGGCCAAGGCTGCAGGGAGAGCGAGACGGATGTTGGAGCGGATCTTCGAGCGGACGCTGTTTGCCTCACGCTGGCTGCTGGCGCCGTTCTACGTGGCGCTGATGATCGGACTGGTTGTGTTGCTGATCAAGCTGGCACAGGAGTTGCTGCACTTCGCATTGCACGCCTGGGAAGCCGCCGAGGCCCAGACCATTCTCGGCGTGCTGACGCTCGTGGATCTGTCGTTCACGGCTTCACTGCTGATCATCGTGATGTTCTCAGGTTACGAGAACTTCGTCTCGAAATTCGACCATACCGACCACAAGGACTGGCCCGAGTGGATGGGCACGATCGACTTCACGGGACTCAAGCTCAAGCTGATGTCGTCCATCGTGGCCATCTCCGCCATTCAGCTGCTCAAGTCGTTCATGGACGTCAAGAACAACGTCGACCGTGACCTGATGTGGCTGGTCGGGATCCACATGGTCTTCGTCGTGTCCGGGCTGCTGATGGCCCTCACCGACCGCGTGGTGGCTGGTCATCATGACAAGTGATACCAACCGGCCTTGAAAATGACCGTTGGTACCGGTCTCGGATTTTCGGCAAGCCTGTGGCTTGGCGTCGAAAATCCGAGATGGGCCAACGGTCCCGTGCGTCGGCGCCCGCTGCGTCAGCAGCCCGGGCCGTTGGGATCGGTTCGCCACCGGCTGTGCCAGCAGAAGAGAGAGGCCGTGGCAGAGCGGCCCATCAGATTGTCCCGTAGGGCACGGATTACAACCTTAATTTGCAGGAAATCAAAATTTCATCTGTGGGTTATCACATGGTCGCATTGACCATGATCGTAATCACTACAAAACCTGCCTCATTTACGGAGAGCATGTCCATGGACGAAGAGGCAGGCACTGTCACCCCAGGACCCGGGGCGGAGACCATCGAACTGGTCGCCGGCATTGTTTCCGCGTACGTGTCGAACAACGTCGTGCCTCCAGCCGAATTACCGGACCTGATCGCGATGGTCAGCCGGACGCTTGGCGAGCTTGGCAAGTCCTCTGCGCCTGCCGCCGAGGAGATTCCCAAGCTGACGGCGGCGCAGATCCGGAAATCGATCACTCCGGATCACATCGTCAGTTTCATCGACGGCAAGCCCTACAAGTCGATGAAGAGGCACCTGACCAAGAACGGCCTGAGCCCTGACGCGTACCGTCAGAAGTATGGCTTGCCGCACGATTATCCGATGGTGGCACCGAACTATGCGGCTCAGCGATCGGAACTCGCCAAGAGCCTCGGCTTGGGACAGTTGCGGCGGCGCGCCATGGAAAGGCGTGCCGAGAGCGAGGCCCCGGCGGCCGCGGCGGGCGGGACGAAGAAGGGGCGCGGGCGCTCGAAGGAGGCACGGAGTGACCGCTGATCCGGGCAGAGTGGCATAGCGAGAGTGGCATGGCGAGCATGTGTCACTCTGTGCCAGGGAGATCCGTAGCGAGGCTTGCCGGCTCCTTATAGAATGGCTCTTGGAGACACCGGCCACGCAGCTTCTGCAATAGAGCCGGTGCACAAGGGGCCATGATGAAGCCGTCTGTCAGAGCGCTCGTGAAATGCCGGGTGCTGCGAGAGCTGGATTGCATCCTTGCGCAACGCAAGGCGGAGCGCATGCGAATACCTCTCAAGTCTCAGCGCCGGGGTGACGAGTACGGTTCCACCGCAGCGTAGCAGCGACAGGGCCCTCGCGGGCTCAACGCCGTCGAGGCCATCTGACGGCATGGACCTCCGAGCCGCATCGCGTCGGGCTCGATCCGATCGGTCCCATGCCGGACCGACCGTCTCGAACGGCGAGACGGGGCGCGTCCCGGGGTCAGAGATAGCCGGTGCCGGCTTCAGCGGCGAAGCGGTCGGGCGTGCCCTCCCAGACGATGCGGGCATGCTCCAGCACGTAGACGCGGTCGGCGTGGGGCAGGGCGAAGGTGACGTTCTGCTCGCCGAGCAGCACGGTGATCGGCGTGGTCTGGCGCAGCCGCTCCATCGCCTTCGAGAGCTGTTCGAGGATGACCGGTGCGAGCCCGAGCGTCGGCTCGTCGAGGATGAGGAGGCGCGGGCGCATCATCAGCGCGCGGGCGATCGTCAGCATCTGCTGCTCCCCGCCCGAGAGCGTGCGGGCCATCTGGCCGCTGCGGCTGCGCAGGATCGGGAAGAGGTCGAGCAGCCAGTCGAGCTGGCGGGCGGCCTCGGCCTTCGGCAGGTGCTGGCCGCCGAGATCGAGATTCTCGCGCACGCTCATCTCTCCGAACAGCTCGCGGCTCTCGGGCACCTGCACGATGCCGGACCGGGCGATCGAGGCCGGGCTGCGGCGCGCGAGGGTTTCGCCGCCATAGGTGATCGTGCCCGTGTAGGGCACGAGCCCCGAGACGGCGTTGAAGAGCGTCGTCTTGCCCGCCCCGTTCAGTCCCACCACGGAGACGAACTCGCCCTCGTGCACATGCAGGCTCACCCCCTGCAGCGCCTGGGCCTTGCCGTAGAGCACGTTCAGATTGTCGATTCCCAGGAGCGACTCGCCCGAGAAGGAGGATTCCGGGCGCGCGGCGGTCTCGATGCTGCCGCCGAGATAGACGCGCCGCACGGTTTCGTTGCGCATCACCTCCGTGGCGGAGCCCTCGGCTACCCGCTCGCCGAGATACATGGCGAAGACCCGGTCGACGAGCGCCGCGACGCTCTTCACGTTGTGGTCGACGAGGAGCACGGCCTTGCCCTCGTCCCGGAAGCCCCGGATCAGTTGCGAGAAATCGGCGACCTCGGCTTGCGTCAGACCCGCGAAGGGCTCGTCGACCAGCACCACCTTGGGGTCGCGGGCGATCGCCTTGGCGAGCTCCATCCGGCGCAGATCCGCGAAGGGCAGGGTCGCGGGCCGCCGGTCCATCACGGCGCCGAGGCCCACGCGCTCCGCGATGGCGCGCGCCCGTTCCTCGACGTGCGGATCGGCGAAGAGCCGCAGCAGGTTGTCGGGCAGGAGCGCGAGCTTGATGTTCTCCAGCACGGTCTGGCGATGCAGCGGCCGGGAATGCTGGAAGACGAGGCCGATCCCGGCCCGCGCGACCCGGTGCGAGGGCCAGCCGGCGATCTCGACCCCGTCGAGCTTCACGCTGCCGGCATTCGGCCGCTCGAGCCCCATGATGAGCTTCATCACGGTCGACTTGCCCGAGCCGTTCGGCCCGATCAGGCCCAGGATCTCGCCGGGCGCGACCGTGAAGCCGATCGACTTGACCGCGACGAGCCCGCCGTAGCGCTTCTGCAGGCCCTCCACGGCGAGAAGGGGGCGGCCCGCCATCGGTGCGGGCCGCGGGGGGATCGGCAGGACGGCAGCTGTCATGACCATACCTCGCTCTGCCGGAAACTCACGCCCGCTGCCCCTGGCGGGTCAGGATCCCGAGGAGACCCGCGGGAACGAACAGGATCACGGCGAGGGCCGCCGCCGAGACCACGAAGGTCGAGAGCGAGCCGAGCGGCCGCAAGAGCTCGCCCGCCGCGATCAGGAAGACCGCACCGAGCACCCCGCCCAGGATGGTGCGCCGGCCGCCCAGCACCGCGCCGATGATGACCTGAACGCCGACCGAGACGTCGACGAGCGTCCCGACCGAGGCCGTCCCCATGTAGAAGACGAGGAGCGCACCGGCGAGACCGGAGAAGAAGGCGCTGACGCAGAAGGCCGCGAGCTTGTGCTTGGCGACGTTGAAGCCGAGCGCACCGGCCTCGACCGGATCCTGTCCGCTCGCCTGGAGGATCAGCCCGACCGGCGAGGCGGCGATCGCGAACAGGATCAGCCCGCTCACGGTCATGAAGCCGAGGGCGATCCAGTAATTCGTGGCGGCGTCGACGCTGATGACGTCCGGCACCGTGAGGCCGATCTCGCCGCCCGTGGTCTCGGCGAAGACCACGATGAAGTTCTGCAGGATCAGCACCGCCACGACCGTCGTGAGCCCGAAATAGGGTCCGCGCACGCGCAAGGCCGGGAGCGCGAGCACGAGGCCGCCGATCACCGCCGCGACGGCGCCGGCCGCGAGGCAGAGCGGGATCGAGACGCCATGGCCATTGAGGATCCCGGCCGAGTAGGCGCCGAGCCCGATCAGGAAGGTCGGCCCGAAATTCACCTCCCCGGCAAAGCCGAACAGAAGGTCCCAGGCCATCGAGAACACGCCGAAGTAATAGGCGATGGTGAGCAGGCCGAGGACGTAGCCCGAGACCCAGAGCGGAAGCACCGAGGCGAGGGCGAGCCCGACCAGGCTGAGCCAGAAGAGCGGGCTGTTGAGGAGTTTCTGCACCATGAAGGCCTCGCGGGTGAAAGCTCAGCGGCGTCCGAGCAGGCCTTGCGGGCGCACATACATCACCGCCACCAGAAGCAGCAGCGCCGGGATGGTGCGGTAGGCCGGGGAGATCAGGTAGGCGGTTATGGTCTCCAGGTAGCCGACCACGTAGGCGGCGATGAGCGAACCGGAGACGCTGCCGAGCCCGCCGAGCACCACGATCGAGAAGGCGCTCGCGGTGAGCGGCCCGACGCTGTAGGACGAGACGCCGAGGAACTGGCCGAGCAGCACGCCCGCGATGCCGGCCAGCACCCCGTAGATCAGCCAGATCGCCACATAGATCTTCGACAGTTCGAAGCCGAGCAGGGTGACGCCGCGCGGGTTCATCGAGGCGGCGAGCACCACCTTGCCGGTGCGGGTGCGGTTCACGAGCAGCCAGAGCAACGCGATGGTTCCCCAGCACACCACCGCCGTGAAGATCTGGTTCCAGGGGGTGCGCACGCCCGCGATCGTGACCACGCCCTCGACGATGGGCATCACGGTCTTGGCATTGCTGGTGAACAGGTAGGCGATGAACTCCTGGATCATGATCCCCCACAGGAGCGTGCCGGTGAGGATGAAGATCTCCTTCTCCTCGGCGGGGATCGCCTTCGAGCGGTCGATCGGCTTCACGACGATGCCGTAGGTGGCGAGCGTGAGCAGCGTGCAGACCGCGACCCCGACCGCCGCCCCCGCATAGGAGCCGAGGCCGAGTTCGCTCGATGCGGCCCAGGCGACGACCGCCGCCGTCACCATCAGCGCGCCGTGGGAGAGGTTGAGCACGCCGGACACGCCGAAGATCAGGGTGAAGCCGGTGGCGCCGAGCGCATAGAGCGCCGAGATGGCAAAGCCGTCGATGAGGATCTGGATGGCGGTCATGGAATCCGCAAGAAGTGCCAGTGAGAACGGATCGTCCCCTGCCGCGGCCCGGGGAAGGGCCCCCGGGCCGCGGCAGAGCGCGCCGTCAGTTCGCGGGCGTGCCGGCCTTCACGAAGCTCGGGAAAGTGAGCTTGCCGTTCGCCACGTTCGGCGGCCAGACGGCGAGCTGCTTGCCGTCCTGCCATTGCATCATCATGCCGGAGACGAGGCCCGGCCCGTACTTGATCGAGTGGGTGAAGTCGTCGTCGCGGCCATAGAACTGGATCCGCCCGAGCGTGCCCTCCCAGTCGGTCTTTTCCAGCGCCTCGACCAGCTTGTCCGGGTCGGTCGATCCCGCCCGCCGCACCGCATCGGCGATGTAGTAGACCTCGTCATAGGCGGTGTAGCCGGCGTAGCTCGGATAATTGCCGTACTTCGCCTTGAACGCCTCCGCGAAGGGGGCGGTCTTCGGGGTGACATTGGTGCCCGGCGCGGCGAACATCTCGAACAGCACGCCCTCGGTGGCGCCGTTCGTCTCCTTCCAGAAGGTGGCGTTCGTCGCCTGCGAGGCGATGCCGATCATCGGGATCGGCAGTTGCTGGCTGCGCCACTGCACGGTCGGCTGGACGCCCACATGCGAGATGCCGGTGACGATCACGTCGGGCTTGGCGCCCTCGATGCGGCTGAAGATCGGGCTGAAATCGGTGGTGCTCGGCGAGAACCGGATGTGATCGAGAACCTGCAGGCCGACCTTCGGCAGGCATTCCTTGTAGCCCTCGTCCAGGGGCTTCGTCCAAGCCGCGTCCTCGCTCATGATCACGGCGGTCTTCATCTGGCGGCCCTCGACGAGGATCGCCTTGGCGGCGTCGCAGACTGCCTGCGACTGCGCCTTGGAGGTCAGATAGCCGTGGAAGGAATACTTGTTGCGGGCGTAGTCCTTGTGGACATTGAGCGGGATCTCGTTCGAGGCCGCGCCCGGCGTGATGAAGGGCATCTTCAGGCGCGCCGACCACGGCTGCAGGGCGAGCACCACCTCGCTGATGTAGCTCGCGATGACGGCGTGGACCTTGTCCTCGCTCGCGGCGCGCTGGAAGGCGCGGACGGAATCCGCCGCGGAGCTCTTGTTGTCGTAGGTGACGAGCTCGACCATGCGCCCGTCGATGCCGCCCTTCGCGTTGATCTCGTCGGCGGCGAGCTGCGCCGCCTGCGGGATCGAGGCGCCGGCGAGCGCCTGGGCCTCGGCGATCACCGCGATGCGAATCGGGTCCGCGGCCTGGACCGATGACGTGACGGCATGGCTGCCGACCAGGATGGTCGAGGCGAGAAGCACACGGACGAGCCGCCGCGTCGCGGCCGGCGCGAGTTTCCTCATGGCGTTTCCTCTCCGATGCCGCTGTTGATTGTGGGGTGGCGGCTCGGGCCGGGAGTGTAGCGCGCTCATCCGGGACAACAAGCGGTCGGGCGGATATTTGGTCGACCAGCTCGCCGCCGCGCTACGAGCCATGCGAAAATTCGATAGCTCGCCGGGCGCAGCCGAGGCGCCCGCTGCCGGGTGGCCCGCGTCCGGTGCCTGCATCCGACAGTCCCGGATTTCGCTTTGCCCGAACATCCTCTAACGAACCGGCAACGAACCGACGCGGCATACGCGCGACCGGACGGGAGGACAGGGCGACATGGGTCTCATCACCTATCTCACGCGCATCCAGTTCGAGCGGGGCGCGATTCGCCTCATCGACGAGGAACTCGCCCTGCTCGGCGCACGGCGACCGCTGATCGTCACGGATCGCGGCGTCGTCGCGGCCGGGCTCATCGCGCGCATCGCTGCGGCGAGCCGTCTCGTCGCCGACGCGCCGGTCTTCGACGCCACGCCCGAGAACCCGACCGAAGCCGCCGTACTGGCGGCGCGCGACCTCTTCCGCGAGCATGGCTGCGATGCGGTGGTCGCCGTCGGCGGCGGCTCGCCGCTGGACCTCGCCAAGGGCGCGGCGCTGCTCGCCACCCATGCCGAGCCGCTCGCGCAGTATGCGGCCATCCTCGGCGGCCTGCCGCGCATCCGCGCCGACCAGCCCCCGGTCCTGGCGGTGCCGACGACTGCGGGGACCGGCAGCGAGGTCGGGCGGGCGGCCCTGATCACCCTCTCGGACGGCCGCAAGCTCGGCTTCATCTCGCCGCACCTGATCCCGAATGTGGCGATCTGCGACCCCGAGCTGACGATCGGCCTCCCGCCCGGCCTCACCGCCGCCACCGGGATGGATGCGGTCACCCATTGCATCGAGACCTATCTGAGCCCGCGCTACAACCCGCCCGCGGAGGCAATCGCCCTCGACGGGCTGCGGCGCGCCACGCGCGCGCTCCGGCGGGCGGTCCGGGACGGCGGCGACCTCGAGGCCCGCGAGGACATGATGATGGCCGCCCTCGAGGGCGGTATGACCTTCCAGAAGGGGCTCGGCGCCGTCCACTCGATGTCGCACGCGCTGGGCGGGCGTCAGGCGAAGCCGCTGCATCACGGCACGCTCAATGCCGTGATCCTGCCGCACGTCCTGCGCTTCAACGAGCCGGCCTGCACGGACAAGTACGCGGCGCTGCGGGAGGCGATGAACCTGCCCCCCGGTGCCGACCTCCCGGCCGCCATCGAGGCGCTCAACCGCGACCTCGGCCTGCCGGCGACCCTCGCCGAACTGGGCGTGACCGCTCAGGATTGCGAGGGCCTGATTCCGTGGGCGGTGGAGGACCATTCCACGGCCACCAACGGACGCCCGCTCGGCGCCGACGACTTCCGGCATCTGTTCATCGCGGCCCTCGGCTCTTCGTGAGGGACGGCCGGCGCGGCCGGCACCCGCTCCGTGCCCTGGATGGGGAGGCGATCGGATCCAGATCTCTGCATCGCAGAACGCAAGGAGGAGCGACATGGCAGACGCTACCCACGGCCGATCCACGGGCGATCCGGAACGGGTGCTTCTGGATGATGCCGACACACGCGCCTTCTGGGCGCGGCGCCTGCAGGTTCCCATCGAGCAGATCGAGGCGGCGGTCGAGGCGGTCGGGGACGATCCCGCGCGGGTGGCCGCCCATCTCGGCAAGCCGTGGCCCTACGAGGAGAGCGGCATCGTCTGAATCGCAACTGACCTGCGTGGACGCCACCACGCTCCTCAGGTTCGATTGAGACCGCGTCAGCCCACGCGGCGATGTCCGCTCTCCCTTTCCCTGGCGCATGCAGCGTCAGCGGAAGGAGACCGGATGAGCTCACTGCCGGCCGGGCCGGTGATGCTCACGCGTCCGGGGCCGCGTAGCTGTTGCGGGCCGGCGAAACCCATCCGGCCGGCGGCGCCTTGGGCCGGTAGACCTCGATGAGCAGCGGATAGCACCGGGCGACATCGCTGGAATGCTCCGCACTGCAATCCCCGCCGGGGCAGGCCGACAGCGCGCCGAGGAGATCGACCTCGGCGAAGAACTCCAGATAGTCACCCGGCCTCACCGGGCTCGCCTTCATGAAGTACTGATGCGTATCGCGGGTGAAGCCCGTGCACATGAAGACGTTGAGCACGTCGTGCACGTGCCGCTTGGCCTGCGCTGGCGGCAGCCCGGTCTGTGCCGCGAGCGCCCGCGTCAGGTTCGAGTGGCAGCAATGGTGGTAGGTTCCGCCCGTGAGCAGGCGATGGGTGTAGGGATCGCAGCGGGTGCCGATCACGTCGTGCACGCCGCCGCCGTCTTCATCGAAGCCGTACCAGTCGAGCGTGTCGTCCGTGATCGTCGCGAGCGGGCGCAGAAAGGGCAGGCTCGACCACAGACGATGGCCCGTGGTGACATGGGTGCCGTGCAGCGCCCGGGTCTTGCCCGAGAAGAAGCGTTCGCCGAGGTCGTCCGCCGACCAGAGGTTCAGGTCACCGACCTGGGGTCCCTCCACGCTGACGATCCGGAAGAAGCAGCCGGCCGGCACCGTGAAGCTGCGTGCATCGCGCGGCGGCACGGTCACGGCCGCGACACGCTCCCAGCCGAGGCGGGCGGCCCGGTAGCTGTCGAGATCCGGCGGCGCGAGCGCGTCGACCGGGTAGCAGACGACCGGCCGCACCGCGCGCCTTTCGTCGGCATCCGGCGGCGGGCGATGCTCGGGAGAGGGGCGGCTCAAGGGACCTCCATCGGGAACGGCAAGGCGGTTCGGCCGCGCTCGCGGACCGCGTCACGATGGCCGCAACGATGATGCGAGTCGCGCGGATCCGCATGAGACCCGGAGCCGGGGGCGTCGTCAAACCAGCAATCAGCGGGACCAGTGCTCGGGAAGGCGCATGCCGCAGGACGGGGGGTGACTCGCCTGATCTTCCGCAAGATCGACGAAGCCCGGCCGGCATGGGCACACCGATCCTGGCATACAGTCGACTTACAGCAAGTCCGTTTCACGCCCGCCGCACCGGAATCCCACGGCTGCGGCCCTGGACGAGTTTTTGCCGGTCGAGAGATGCACTCCCGTCGGCCGACCGAGCGGTCAGGGCCGGCGGGCCTGCCCGTTCGGCCCGGCCGCCGGCCGATCGAGGCCGATCGACTGGCGCCACTCGGCGAGGAAGCGTGCCCGCTTCGCGTGGTCCTGCACGGCGAGGAGCGCCGGGCCGAGCGGAATCGGCCGGAACACGCCGGCAGCCGCCAGGCTCGGAGGGCCGTCGATGCCCGGGGGCAGGGGGCCCGTGAGATCGAAGAAGAAGGCCTGGTCCCGGCTCACGCGCCGCCCGCGCTCGGACAGCAGATAATCGAGGAAGGCGAAGCCCTCGGCAGCATGGGCCGCCGTGGTCGGAATGAGCGCGGCGCGGCTCAACACCAGCGTGTAGTCGCGCGGCACCACGATGCCGAGCTTCGCCCCCCGCCGCATGGCGCCGTAGACGTAGGAGCCGAGGAGATTGTAGCCGAGCGCGATGCGGCCGGCTTCGAGATCGGCGATCAGCGCGCCGGTGCAGCAGCGCACCTGGAGGTTCGCGCGCCCGAAGGCCTCGACGAGGCGCCCATAGGTGACGGCGCTGCGCGCGTCATAGGCCGCGAACAGGTAGCCGATCCCCGAGACCGTGATGTCGTAGGAGCCGACCCGGCCCGCGTAGCGTCCCGCCTTCTCGCGCAACAGATCCACCAGCGCGGCGCGGCTGTGGGGCACGTCGTCCGGGGGCACCAGGTCCGGCCGGTAGGCGATCACCGCCGGCTCGGTGGTGAAGCCGAACACCTCGTCGCGCCACAGGGCATAGGCCGGCAGCCGGGCGGTCTCGGCGGAGCGGTAGGACCGGGCGCAGCCGTCATTGGCGAGTTCGACGAGGTGGTCGACGGACGAGGAGATCAACAGGTCGGCGGAAAAGCCGGCGGCGCGCCCGGCCGCACAGGCGGCGGCGGCCTGCGCGTAGAGATCGGCGGTCTCGTACTCGACATAGATCACCGCGACATCGGGCGAGAGGGACTGGAAGTCCCGGATCAGCGGGGCCATCGCATCGACATCGGCGGCGGACCGGATCGTCAGCTCCACGCGCTGCCATTCCGGGGCCGGGAACCGCGTCACCTCCTCGGCGCCCGCACGGCCCGCACCGAGGATAAGCACCAGCGCAGCCAGCACGGTCCGGATCACGGCGCCGCCTCCGCGGCCGGAAAGGAGAGGAGGACGGCGAAGCCCTCGTCGGAGCGCGACTCGAAGCGCATCTCGCCCCCATGCGCCGCCGTGACCTCGGCCGCGATGGCGAGGCCCAGCCCTGAGCCGATCGCGCCGCCGGAGGCGGCCTGGAACGGCTCGCGCACGCGCCTCCACTCCGCCGCCGGGATGCCCGCGCCGTCATCCACCACCTCGACGGTGATGCGGTCGCGCTCGCGCCGGGTGCGCACCGTCAGCCGGCCCGGCGCCCCATGCTTGATGCCGTTGTGGATGAGATTCGCCAGGGCCTCGCGCAACGCGATCGGATCGCCGCGGATCGGGAGCGGCTCGTCCGGCCCCTCGTAGCCGAAATCGATCGGGCGTGTGCCGGCGAGAGGAATCGCGTCGATCAGGGTGCGGCGGGCGATCGCCCCGAGATCGACCGGCGCGAGCGGAATGGAGCGCGCCCGGTGGATGACCATGGCGTGGTTGAGGAGCTGGTTCGTGAGGCGCCCGAGCTCCGCGGTGCGCTCCTGGACGCGGATCACCTGCTCGCGCCGGCGCGCCTCGTCGCCTTCCGCGGACAGGAGATCGACCTGCGCGCCGAGCGCGGCGAGCGGCGTGCGGATCTGGTGGGCCGCGTCGGCGATGAAGCGCCGCATGATCGCCATATGCCCGGAGAGCCGGTCCATGAAGTGATTGATCGAGGTCACCAGGAGGTGGATCTCCCGCGGGACCGCCAGATCGAGCGGATCGAGGTCGTTGGGGCCGCGCCCCGCCAGCACGCGCTCCAGGGCGGCGAGCGGGCGCAGGGCCGCCCGCACCGCCACCGTGACGGCCCCGAGGGCAAGGGCGCTCATCGTCAGGACGAGGAGGCTCGCCTTGGCGGTCAGGTCGCCCGCGAGCCCGTTGCGGGCCTCCCGCGTCTGGGCGACGACCACGGCCGCCCAGCCGGCCTTCGGGATATCCGGCACGTAGCGGCCCGCCACCACGACGCGCACGGGCTCGCCCCGGTGCGTGGCGTCGAGGAGGAGGGGGCCGTCGCCGAGCCGCGCCCGGTCCACCGGCACGGCGAGGTCGGGGCTCCCGGTCAGAAGGCCGTCCGACGGGTCGACCACCTTGTAGAAGATGCGGTCCCGCGGGGCGAGGCCGAGCGTCTCGAAGGCCGAGAAGGGGGGATCGACGGTGATCTCGCGCCCGTCGCTCGCGATGGTCTCGGCGATCTGGAGCGCCGCGCCGACGAGGAGGCGGTCATAGGCCTGATCGGCGGCGAGCCGCGCCGAGGTCCAGGCCGCCCCGAGCAGGAGGGCGGCCCCCACCGCCAGGACCAGCCCGAGCACCGTCACGAGGCGCAGGAACAGCGAGGGCGTGCGGCCGATCACGGCTCGGGACACACGACCTGATAGCCGAGTCCGCGCAAGGTGCGGATCTCGGGCTCAGCGCCCGCCTGCGCGAGCTTGCGGCGCAGGCGGGCGACGATCTGCTCGAGGGCGTTCTCGCTCGGCTCCTCCTCGAAGGTCGAGAGGCGGTCGAGCAGCTCCGCCTTGCCGAAGATGCGCCCGGGCCGGGCCGCCAGGATCTCGATCAGCGTCCATTCGCGGCGGGTGAGGTCGAGGGGCTGGCCGCCGACGCTGGCGCTGCGGGCGGCCCGGTCGAGGCTGAGATTGCCGCACGCGATGGCGTTGTCGGCATGCCCGCTGTGCCGCCGCAGCAGCGCCCGCACCCGGGCCTCCAGCTCGCGAAAATCGAAGGGCTTCACGAGATAGTCGTCGGCGCCGAGATCGAGGGCGCCGACCCGGTCGTCGACCTCGGAGCGGGCGGTGAGGACGAGGACGGGCGTGCGGCCCCGGCGCGCCCGCATCCGCTTCAGGATGGCAAAGCCGTCGAGCCCCGGCAGGTTCACGTCGAGGATCACGAGGTCGTAGGGCTGGACCTCCAGCACCGCGTCGCCCATTGCCCCGTCGCGCTCCCAGTCGACCGCGTGGCCGAGCGTCCGCAGGCGCGCCACGATGGCCTCGCCGACGTCCTGCGTATCCTCCACGAGCAGGATCCGCATCGGGCCGCGCTCTCCCTCCCCAGCCCCGTTCTGTCAGGTTGGCAACAGGTTTCCAGCCTACATCAGCGGCCAACGCCCGGCCAAGCGGGTGAGAAGAATTCCTCAAGGGAGGTTCCATGATGAACGCACGCCCGAGCCTCGTCCCGGAGCCGCTGCTCTCGGTCCAGGGCGTCACGCTCCAGTACAAGACCAGCGATCACCTCGTCACCGCGACCTACCGGGTGGATTTCGAGGTGCTGCCCGGCGACCGCTACATCCTGCTCGGGCCTTCGGGCTGCGGGAAATCGACCCTGCTCAAGGCGATCGGCGGCTATCTGACCCCCGTCGAGGGTGAGATCCGGCTGAAGGGCCGCAAGGTCAGCGAGCCCGGCCCCGACCGCATGATGGTTTTTCAGGAATTCGACCAGCTCCTGCCCTGGAAGACCGTCAAGCAGAACGTCGCCTTCGCGCTGACCGCGAGCGGCCGGGCCTCCGGGCCTGAGGCCATGGACCGGGCGATGGCCTATATCGAGAAGGTCGGCCTCGCGAAATTCGCCGATTCCTACCCGCACATGCTGTCGGGCGGCATGAAGCAGCGCGTCGCGATCGCCCGCGGCATGGCGATGGAGCCCGACATCCTGCTCATGGACGAGCCCTTCGCGGCGCTCGACGCGCTCACCCGCCGCAAGATGCAGGACGAGCTGCTCCGGCTGTGGGAGGACACCCGCTTCACGGTCCTGTTCGTCACCCATTCCATCGAGGAGGCGATCAAGGTCGGGACGCGCATCCTGCTGCTCTCGCCCCATCCGGGCCAGGTCAGGGCGGAGCTGAACAGCCTCGCGCCGTCCGAGCTCGGCACCGCCGCCCAGGGCGCCCTCGAAGCCCGCATCAACGACATGCTCTTCGCTTGAATGGATACCAACGGCCCAGGCTGCTGACGCAGCAGGGGCTGACGCAGCGGGCCGTTGATCCATCTCGAATTGTCGATGCCAAGCCTTTGGCTTGGCGACAATTCGAGAGCGGAACCAACGGTCACATGAAAATGACCGTTGGTAGAAGACCGCTCCTCGCCGCGACGAGGAGCCAGGGAGAGACACGCCATGACCACCGCTTCCACCCTCGGTCTCGACCGCCGGCCCGAGATCCTGCGCGAGACCTCCGCGGCCGGCGCGATCACCGTCGAGCAGCGCCTGTCGCTGCCGGAACTCCTCTACCGGCAGGGCTGGCTGCGCAAATGCGCGGTGCTCGCCACCCTCGCCGTGCTCTGGGAGGTGTACGGCCGCTGGCTCGACAACCCGCTCCTGTTCCCGACCTTCTCGGCCACCGTCGAGGCGTTCGGGACCGCGATCCTGAGCGGCGAGATCCCCGCCAAGGCGCTGATCTCGCTGCAGACCCTCGCCATCGGCTACGGCATCGGCATCGCGCTCGCCGCAATCCTCACCACGATCGCCATCGGCTCGCGCATCGGCACCGACCTGCTCGAGACCCTGACGGCGATGTTCAACCCGCTTCCGGCGATCGCGCTCCTGCCGCTCGCCCTGATCTGGTTCGGTCTCGGCCAGGGCAGCGTGGTCTTCGTCCTCGTGCATTCGGTGCTGTGGGCGATCGCCCTCAACACCCATGCGGGCTTCCGCTCGGTCTCCAACACCCTGCGGATGGTCGGGCTGAACTACGGCCTGCGCAACCTGCGGCTGGTGCGCGCGATCCTGATCCCGGCGGCCTTCCCGTCGATCCTCACCGGCCTCAAGGTCGGCTGGGCCTTCGCGTGGCGCACGCTGATCGCGGCAGAACTCGTCTTCGGCGTCTCCTCGGGCTCGGGCGGCCTCGGCTGGTACATTTTCGAGAACCGCAACGCGCTCGAGACCACCAACGTCTTTGCGGGCCTGTTCACCGTGATCCTGATCGGCCTCTTCGTCGAGAACGTGGTCTTCGCCAATATCGAGAAGCGGACGATCCGGCGCTGGGGCATGCAGCATTGAGGATGGGCGGCTCGCGCCGCCCTCCTGCCAAATCTTCAACGACACTCACGAGGAAACGACCGATGTTGGGACAGAAATGGCTGAGGCTCGCCGCTGGCGCCGCGATCGCGCTCGGCCTCGCGACGATGCCGCTGCGGGCCGAGGTCTCGGAGGTGCGCATCTCGAAGGGCTACGGCATCCTCTACCTGCCGCTCTTCGTCATGCAGGAGAAGAAGTTCCTGGAGGCCCAGGCGGCCAAAGCCGGCCTCGGGGACGTGAAGGTGACCTGGCTCACCCTCGACGGCGGCAACGTCATCAACGACGCCATGATCGCGGGCTCCCTCGACATCGCCGGGACCGGCGCGCCGGGCTTCCTCGCCCTCTGGTCCAAGGGGCGCGGCAGCCCGAAGACCGAGGTGATCGGCGTCTCGGGCATGTCCACCACGGCGCTCGACCTCAACGTCAACAAGGCCGAGATCAAGTCGCTCGCCGACTTCACGCCCAAGGACAAGATCGCGATCCCGGGAATCAAGACCTCGCTCGCCGCGGTCGTCCTGCAGATGGCGGTCGCCAAGCAGTTCGGGCCGGAGAACTACGGCAAGCTCGATGCGAGCACGGTCGGGCTGCCGCATCCGGAGGCGGTTGCGGCGCTCCTGTCGGGCAAGACCGAGATCGTGGCCCATTTCGCCTCGCCGCCCTTCACCCAGGTCGAGCGCGCGGACCCGAAGATCCGCACCATCCTCAAGGCGTCCGAGGTCTTCGGCCCGATCACCCTCGACGTGGTCTTCGCCCTCAAGCGCTTCACCGAGGCCAACCCGAAGCTCACCCAGGCCTTCCTGGACGCCCTCGATCAGGCCAACGCCTTCATCCAGGAGAACAAGGCCGAGACGGCCGAGATCTTCGCCCGCGCCTCGAAGGTGAAGGTGACGCCCGAGGAGGTCCGGCCGATGCTGGACGACCCCGACAGCCGGTTCTCGTCGACCCCGACCGGCATCATGGAATTCGCGACCTTCATGCACCGCGTCGGCATCATCAAGACGAAGCCGGCCGCCTGGACGGACCTGTTCATTCCCGCCCTTCGCGAGCGGGCGGGGAGCTGAGCACCGGCCGCCAGGGCGGCTGACGGAAAAGTAACGGCGCCTCGGACGGCGGGGCGGGCTCCCGCCGTCCGGACCTTCTGTCGGCTTTCCCGCCCCGCGCGCCCTCGGCTATCAGGGTGCGATGTGGACCCGGCCCATTCCCTTCCTCGACCCGATCGCGGCCGCCGCGCGCCTGCAGGGCCGGCCGGGCCTCGCCTTTCTCGACAGCGCCATGCGCCACCCGGAGCTCGGGCGCTATTCCTACCTCGCGGCCGATCCCTTCCTGCGCTTCGAGGTCCGCGGCGGACGGGCTTTCCGCGATGGCGCTCCCCTCGAAGGCGCACCGCTTGCGGCGCTGCGGCGCCTGCTCGCGCCCTACCGGGCCGAGCCCCTGCCCGGGCTGCCGCCCTTCCAGGGCGGCGCCATCGGCTATCTGGCCTATGATTTCGGGCAGAGCCTCGAGCGCGTAGCCGTGCCGCCGCGGCGCGCCAGCCTGTGCGACGACATCGCCCTGAACCTCTACGGCACTCTGGTCGCCTGGGACCACCGGGAGGAGACCTGCCACCTCGTCGCGACGGGCTTCCCGGAGACGCGGGGGCCGGCCCGCGAGCGGCACGCCCTGGCCTGTCTCGACGCCTGGGAGGCTCTCCTCGCGGGTCCCGAACCGGTCGCCCGTCCCCGGAGCGTTCCGCCCCTGGCGTGGCGCTCGAACTTCTCGGCCGAATCCTACGCCGCGGCGGTCGAGCGGGTGCGCGCCTATATCCGGGCCGGCGACATCTACCAGGCGAACATCGCCCAGCGCTTCACCGCCGCGCTGCCGCCCGGCTTCGACGCCTTCGCCTTCTACCGCCGCCTGCGGGCGCGCAACGCCGCGACCTTCGCGGCCTATCTCGATTTCGGACGGCTCAAGGTGGCGTCGAGCTCGCCCGAGCGCTTCCTGCGCCTCGACGGGCGGCAGGTCGAGACGCGGCCGATCAAGGGCACCGCGCCCCGCTCGCCCGATCCGGCCGAGGACCGGGCCCGGGCGGAGGCGCTTCTCGCCAGCGACAAGGAGCGGGCGGAGAACGTCATGATCGTCGATCTCCTGCGCAACGACCTGTCGCGGATCTGCGAGCCGCACAGCGTGAGCGTCCCGACGCTCTGCGGCCTGGAGACCTATGCGGGCGTGCACCATCTCGTCTCGGTGGTCACGGGACGCCTGCGCGCGGGCGCCGATGCCCTCGATCTCCTCGCCGCGACCTTTCCGGGCGGCTCGATCACCGGCGCCCCGAAGCTGCGCGCCATGGACATCATCACGGAGATCGAGGGTGATGCGCGGGAACTCTACTGCGGCAACATCGGCTGGATCGGCTTCGACGGCCGCATGGACACCAACATCGCGATCCGCACGGTGTTCATGGACGAGCGCGAGGCCGTGCTGCAGGCGGGCGGCGGCATCACGCTCCTCTCCGACCCCGTCGCCGAGTACGAGGAGACGCTGACCAAGGCGGAGCGCATCTTCGCCGCGTTCACGGAAGCGGCGGGAGACCCCACATAGGTCGTGAAAGACCGCGTCCCGGCACGATCCTCGCTCCCGAAGCTCGGGGATCGCGGTCCTCGGGTTCAGGAGCCGCGGCCCTGCGCGGCGTAAGGCATCCCGGATGATCCTCGTCATCGACAACTACGATTCCTTCGTCTTCAACGTGGTGCGCTACTTCGAGGAGCTCGGCGCCGCCGTGGAGGTCGTGCGCAACGACGCCCTTGATGTGCGGGCGATCCGGGCGCGGGCGCCCGAGGCGCTGGTGATCTCGCCCGGGCCGTGCACCCCGGCGGAAGCCGGCGTGTCCCTTGAGGCGGTGCGCGCCCTGTCGGGGGAGCTGCCGCTCCTCGGGGTCTGCCTCGGCCACCAATGCATCGGCGCGGCCTTCGGTGGCCGCGTCGAGCGGGCCGGCCGGCCCCTGCACGGGCAGGCCTCGCCCGTGACCCATGACGGGCGCGGGCTCTTCCGCGGCCTGCCCTCGCCGATGCGGGTCGGGCGCTATCACTCCCTCATCGTGGCCCCAGAGCCCGCCATGGAACGGATTCTGAGCGTCGATGCCGTCTCGGCGGAAGGGGAGGTGATGGCGCTCTCCCATCGCCGCCATCCCACCTTCGGCATCCAGTTCCACCCGGAATCGGTGCTGACCGAGAACGGCCACGCAATCTTCGCCAATTTCCTCGCCCTGGCCCGGGCGTGGCGCGAGGCCCCGGCCCATGCCGTGGCTTGATGGGCAGTTGCATGACGGGCCGATCGCGCCCTTCGACCTCACCGATCGCGGCCTCCTCCTCGGCGACGGCGTCTTCGACACCGCGCTCGTCCTGAACGGCCGCGTCGTCTTCGAGGCAGCGCATGTCGGCCGGCTCGTCGGCTCGGCCGCCGCCCTCGGCTTCGCGCTCGAGCCTAAGACCGTCAGGGCGGCCATGCGGGCAATGGCCGAGGGCCAGACGCGAGCGGCCTTGCGCACCACCGCGACCCGGGGCAGCGGCCCAAGGGGCCTGCGCCCGCCGCTTGAGCCCCACCCGCGGCTGCTCGCATCGGCCGCCCCGCTGCACGGCCCCGGCTCCGCCTTCGCGCCGCTCTCGCTCCACCTCACGGGCATCCGCCGCAACGACACCTCGCCGGCCTCCCGCCACAAGACGCTGGGCTATCTCGACGCGGTGCTCGCCGCCGCGGAGGCGGCCCGGGTGGGCTGCGACGAGGCGATGTTCCTCAACACAAGCGGGCAGGTGGCCTGCGCCGGCACCGGCAATCTGTTCGCGGTCTTCGGCGAAGCGCTCGTCACCCCGCCGCTCGCCGACGGGGTGCTGGCCGGCATCGTCCGGGGCTGGATCCTGGCGGAGGCGCCGGGTCTCGGACTGTCGGTGGCGGAACGCTCGATCGGGCCCGCGGATCTCGCCGAGGCCGACGCGCTCCTCGTCACCAATTCCTTGCGCCTGATCGCGCCGGTGCGGGCGCTCGACGCTCGATCCTATCCGGGCGACCACCCGACCGCACGGCGCCTCGCGGATGCGCTGCGTGCGGCCATCGCGGCCGAGACCGGCCGCGATCCCGCCCCGCTCGGGAGAGATCTGGCATAATGTACACCAGAAGGGGGCTTGTCGAACGGCGCTGAATGCGGTGTCTGTCCCTATCAAGTGCGCGCAGGCGCCGGCAGGGAGGCAGAGAATGAGCATCGCGATCGTGGGGGCGGGCGCCATCGGCGGCTATCTGGGCGTTCGGCTCGCCGCGGCGGGCGAGTCGGTGACCTTCATCGCGCGCGGCGCGAACCTGGAGGCCATCCGGCGCACCGGCATGCGCCTCATCGAGGAGGACGGCCGCGAGGTGCATGTGCGCGACCTCAGGGCGACGGCCTCGATGCAGGAGGCCGGCCCGCACGACGTGGTGCTGCTCACCCTCAAGGCGCATCAGGTCGGCCCGATCGCCCAGGACCTCAAACACCTCATCGGCCCCCGGACGGTGGTCGTGACGATGCAGAACGGCATCCCGTGGTGGTACTTCCACAAGCACGGGGGCGAGTATGCGGGCACGCAGCTCGAGACCGCCGATCCGGGCGGCCTGATCGCCGCAGCGATCGACCCCGAGCAGGTCATCGGCAGCGTGGTCTACCCGGCCGCGATCCTCACCGAGCCGGGCGTGGTGAAGGTGGTGGAAGGCTCGCGCTTCGGCCTCGGTGAGCTCTCGGGCGAGATGTCGGAGCGCGTCCAGGCCCTGGCGCAGCTGCTGATCAAGGCCGGGTTCAAGGCGCCGGTGACGAACGACATCCGGGCCGAGATCTGGCTGAAGCTGTGGGGGAACCTGAGCTTCAACCCGATCAGCGCGCTTACCCACGCGACGCTCGTCGACATCTGCCAGTTCCCCGAGACCCGGGCGCTCGCCTCCGAGATGATGCGCGAGGCGGAGACCATCGCCAACACGCTCGGCATCACCTTCCGGCTCGGCATCGAGCGGCGCATCGCGGGCGCCGAGAAGGTCGGCGCGCACAAGACCTCGATGCTGCAGGACGTCGAGGCCGGCCGGCCGATCGAGCTCGAGGCGCTGGTCGGCTCGGTGATCGAGCTCGGGCGCCTGACGAAGACGCCGACGCCGCATATCGATGCGGTCTATGCCTGCATGCGGCTGCTCGCCCGCACGCTGGAGCAGCAGAAGGGCCGGCTCCAGGTCCAGCCGGTCTGACCGGTTTTCCGTTCCACCAGCACATAAGCACGAGGAGAGGCCGGGATGGCCGAGGATGCGGGCCGCACGATCGAGGCCCTGATGCGGGCGGGCGCGGAGGGCGCGACCGCCCTCGACGCGCCCGGAGGCACGCCGCTGAGCTTCGGGGCGCTGCGTGCCCTGATGCGGCGCATCGTACAGGACCTCAATGCCCACGGGGTCGGGCGCGGCGACCGGGTGGCGATCGTGCTCGACAACGGCCCGGCCATGGCGGCGGCCTTCATCGCGATCGCCGCCGGCGCCACCTCGGCACCGCTCAATCCGACCTACCGGGCCGAGGAGTTCGAGTTCTACCTCACCGACCTCAAGGCCCGGGTGCTGGTGACGGCGGAGGGCAGCACCTCGCCCGCCATCGCGGTGGCGGAGAAGCTCGGCGTGCCGGTAGTGCGCCTGCGCGAGACCCCCGAGCACGGGGCCGGCTCCTTCACGCTCCGGTTCCCGGCACCGGCCGCGCCCGCCGCGCAGGGCGGCCCGGCGGAGCCCGGCGACGTGGCGCTGGTGCTCCATACCTCGGGCACGACCTCGCGGCCCAAGATCGTGCCGCTGACGCAGTGCAATGTCTGCGCCTCGGCCCGCAACATCCGGACCGCGCTCGCCTTCGGGCCGCAGGACCGCGGCCTCAACATCATGCCGCTGTTCCACATCCACGGGCTCATCGCCGGCATCCTGGCGCCGCTCTCGGCGGGCGGCTCGGTCGCCTGCACGCCCGGCTTCAACGCGCTCAAGTTCTTCGCCTGGATGGATGAGGTCGGCCCCACCTGGTACACGGCCGTGCCGACCATGCACCAGGCCATCCTCGCCCGGGCCGGGCGCAACCGCGAGATCATCGCGCGCCACCCCCTGCGCTTCCTGCGCTCCTCCTCCTCGTCCATGCCGCCGCAGGTGCTGCGCGAGCTGGAGGCGGTGTTCGATGCGCCCCTGATCGAGGCCTACGGGATGACCGAGGCCGCCCACCAGATGGCCTCGAACCCGCTGCCGCCCCGCGCCCGCAAGGCCGGCTCCGTCGGCCTGGCCGCCGGGCCGGACATCCAGGTGGTGGACGAGGCCGGCAACCCGCTGCCCGCGGGCGAGACCGGCGAGATCGTCATCCGCGGCGACAACGTCATGGCGGGCTACGAGAACAACCCGAAGGCCAATGCGGAGGCCTTCACGCCGCAGGGCTATTTCCGCACCGGCGACCAGGGCGTGATGGATGAGGAGGGCTACCTCGCCATCACCGGGCGCCTGAAGGAGATCATCAACCGGGGCGGCGAAAAAATCTCGCCGCGCGAGGTCGACGAGATCCTGATGGACCATCCGTCGGTGGCGCAGGTCGTCACCTTCGCGGTGCCCCACGACAAGCTCGGCGAGGAGGTCGGCGCCGCGGTGGTCCTGCGCGACGGCCAGCACGTGGACGACAAGGAGTTGCGCGCCTTCGTGGCCGAGCGCGCCGCCGCCTTCAAGGTCCCGAGCCGGATCATGATCCTCGATGAGATCCCCAAGGGCGCGACCGGCAAGCTGCAGCGCATCGGCCTCGCGCGGAAGCTGGGGCTGGCGTAGCGCCGGAACCCCTCTCCCGGGCGGGAGAGGGGTTCGATCGCGCCCGCGAACGCGGTGCCGAACTCCGCCGAGGCGATCTCCTCGACGAGCAGGCGCAGCTGCGCCGCCTTCTCGGCCCCGAACGTTGCCTCGAAGCGCAGCTGTGCCTCCCGCCACAGCCGCGCCGCCGCGCGGAACCGCTCCCGGCCCGTCTCCGTCAGGACCACCCGCCGGCTGCGCCGGTCGCGGGGATCGACCTGAAGCTCGACCAGCCCGTCGCGGGCGAGCGGCTTCAGCGTGTGGCCGAGCGCCGACAGATCCATCACCATCGCCTCGGCGAGCTCGCCCATGGTCGGCGTGCCGAGCTGGCGCAGCTGCGCCAGCAGGCCGAACTGCGTCGCTCTCAACCCCGAGGGCGCGATCGCATCGTCGTAGAGCTGGCCCAGCCGCCGTGTCGCCCGCCGCAGGCCCGCATTGCTGCAGGAGCCGGGCTCCCGCCTCTCCTCGCTCATCGCCGCTCCGCTCTCATGCGCGCCCCGTGCCGGCCGCATGGCTCGCCCTGCATCCGCCGCTTGACGAATACTGGCATATGCCATCAATTTCGTCACGACGCGACGGGGACGATGCCGGATCCATCCGCTCCTCGTCGAGACCCTGTCGCGAGGCTCCCATGGACGACCGCACGCGCCGCCTGCTCCGGGGACCGATCGGCCCGACGCTCCTGCGTCTCGCCGTCCCCAACGTGCTCGTCATGCTGGTCCAGGCCGGCGTCGGCCTGATCGAGACCGCCTTCGTCGCCGGCCTCGGCACGGATGCGCTCGCCGGGATGGCGCTCGTCTTCCCGCTCGTCATGACGGTGCAGATGATCTCGGCCGGGGCCGTCGGCGGCGGCGTCCTCTCGGCGGTGGCGCGGGCCCTCGGTGCCGGCCGGCGCGAGGCGGCGGAGGCAGTGGCCTGGCACGCCGTCGCGATCGGCCTCGCGCTCGGGCTCCTCACCACGGCGCTGGCGCTCGCCTTCGGTCCGGCGCTCTACCGCACGATGGGGGCGGAGGGCGCGACGCTCGCAGCGGCCTGCGCCTATGGCGGCGTGGTCTTCGCCGGTGCGGTCCTGATCTGGCTGTTCAACGCCCTCGCTGCGGTCATCCGGGGCACCGGCAACATGGCGCTTCCGGCCGCCGTCACCTGCACCGGCGCCGCCGTGCTGGTGCCCCTGTCCCCCGCCCTGATCTTCGGTGTCGGTCCGCTGCCGGGGCTCGGTATCGCCGGGGGAGGGGTGGCGGTGCTCGCCTATTACGCGGTCGGCACGGCCGTGCTGGCGCGCTACCTGCGCGCGGGGCGCGGCGTGCTGCGGCTCGGCCGCCCGCCGGCGCTGGCCTGGGCGCCGGCCCGGGAGATCCTGCGCGTCGGGGCGGCCTCGTCGCTGGTCAGCCTGACCACGAACGTCACCATCGCGACCGCGACGGGTCTCGTCGCCCGCTTCGGCTCCTCGGCGGTGGCCGGCTACGGCACCGGGGCACGGCTCGAATACCTGCTGGTGCCCCTCGTCTTCGGTCTCGGGGCGCCGATCTCCGCCATGGTCGGCACCAGCATCGGGGCCGGGGACCGGGCGCGGGCCTTGCGCGTGGCCTGGACCGGGGCCGCCCTCGCGGTCGGCCTGACCGAGACGATCGGGCTCGCGGCGGCTCTGTGGCCGGACCTGTTCCTGCGGGTCTTCGCGACCGATCCGGCCATGCTGGGCACGGGTGCCCGCTACCTGCGCGAGGTCGGCCCCTTCTACGGCTTCGTGGGGCTCGGCCTGTCCCTCTACTTCGCCGCGCAGGGGGCAGGCCGCATCGGCTGGCCGCTCGCGGCCGGCCTCACCCGGCTGACCCTCGCGGTCGGCGGCGGGTGGTTCGCCCTGCGGACGGGGGCGGGCCTCGATGGCATCTTCCTGGCCCAGGCCCTCGGTCTCGTGGCGCTCGGATCGATCAATGCCGGGTCGGTTGCTGCGGGCGTCTGGTTCCGGGCCCGTCCACTTCCGGCCGCCTCCCTCGCGGCCCGCTCGGGAGCATGACGCCATGACACGCCTCTATCTCGAAGACCTCGCCCCCGGGCAGATCTATCGCTCGGGCGAGCTCACCGTGTCGGCGGAGGCGATCAAGCGCTTCGCCGCCGAGTACGACCCGCAGCCCTTCCACCTCGACGAGGCCCGGGCCGAGGCCTCGTTCTTCGGCGGGCTCGCGGCGAGCGGCTGGCACACCGCTGCGCTGACCATGCGCCTCCTCGTCGAGAGCGGGCTGCCGCTCGCCGGCGGCGTCATCGGGGCGGGCATGGACGAGCTGCGCTGGCCGCGCCCCCTGCGCCCCGGCGAGACCATCCGCCTGGAGAGCGAGGTGCTGGAGGTCCGCCCCTCCCGCTCGCGTCCCATGCAGGGGCTCGCGAAGGTCCGCACCACCACGCTCAACCAGCAGGGCGAGCCGGTGCAGGTGCTGGTCGCGAATCTCGTGGTGCTGCGGCGCGAGCCGGGCGAGGGGTGATCGCGCGGGGAGGCCTCCGGTCCGACCGGTCTCCGCCGAGCACGACGATCCGGGGCTCGCGCCGCGGGCTGAGCCCGCGCGGCATCTTCCGGCACCCGCTCGGGCGGGATACGGTCACGTCCCCCGGAGGGCGCGGCCGTGCAGACCTTCGACGTCCTCAACCCTCCCTTCGACCGCCTCACTGCCGCGGAGGCGGACAGCCTGCGCCGCCACGTCGATGTCGGCTATTTCCGGCCCGGGACGGTCATCGTGACGCAGGGCAAGGAGGCGGACCTCCTGCACGTCGTGATCAAGGGGGCGGTGGAGGCACGCAACCAGGGCGCACTCCTGGCGGTGCTGCGGGCCGGCGACACCTTCGATGCCCGCGCGGTGGTGCACGGGGAGGCGGGCGAGAACTTCGTCGCCGCCGAGGAGACGCTGTGCTTCCTGATCCCGCGGGAGGTGATCGTCCGGCTCGTCCACGCCAACAGCGCCTTCGCGGCCTTCTTCTACGCGGAGATCTCCCGCAAGCTCGACGCGCTCGCCTCCTGGCAGCGGCGCGAGAGCATGGATTCGGTGCTGCGCACGCGCATCCGCGACGCGCGCCACGCGCCGGCCGTCTTCCTGTCCGGCGGCTCCACCCTGGAGGAGGCCGCCAGGCGGATGCTCGCGGCGGATGTCGACGCCGTCTTCGTGGAGGATGCCGGCCGCACCGGCCTGCTCACCGGGCACAAGGTGACGCGCGCGGCGGTGATCGAGCACCGGCCGTTCGACACGCCCGTGCGCGACCTCGCGAAATTCGACGTGACCGCCGTCGAGGCCGACCAGTTCCTGCTCGATGCGCTCCTCGTCATGACGCGCCACGGCAACCGGCGGATCGCGGTGCGCCAGGACGGCGCCTATGTGGGCTGGCTGCGCGACATCGACCTTCTCGGCGCCTTCGCGGGCAACGCGCAGCTGGTGCCGAGCCGCATCGACCGGGCGGCCAGCATCGAGGATCTGCGCGAGCCCGCGCGCGACATCCAGGCGCAGGGCCAGCAGCTGCACCGCCAGGGCGTGCGCGTCGACGCGGTGGCGCAGGTGATCTCGGACTTGAACCGGCGGCTCTATGCCAGGCTGTTCGCGCTCCTCGCCCCGGCGGCGATCCGCGAGGCCGGATGCCTGTTCCTGATGGGCTCGGAGGGCCGCGGCGAGCAGACCTACCGCACCGACCAGGACAACGGCCTCATCCTCTCCCGCCCGGTGCCGCAGGCCGAGCTGGCGGACTTCCGCGACGCCTTCTCGGCGGCGCTCGGCGAGCTCGGCTATCCGCCCTGTCCGGGCGAGATCATGGTGCGCAACCCGCTCTGGTCGCAGGAGGCCGACCACTTCGTGAACCAGCTGCGCCTGTGGGCGCAGGCCGGGGATCCGGACGCTGCGATGAATCTCGCGATCTTCGCGGATGCGACCGCCGTCGCGGGCGATCCCGCCCCGCTGCAGCGGGCCAAGACCTTCCTCACCGAAGCGGTGCGGGGCGAGACGCGGCTGCTGGCGCAGATCGCCAACCTGATCAACATCGCGGGCGACGCCGCGAACGGGGGCTTGGTCGACGCGGTCTTCTCCCGGGTCGGCCTGCGGCGCAACGAACTCGACCTCAAGCGGGCGGGCCTGTTCCCGCTCGTGCACGGGGTGCGGGTGCTCGCCATCGAGGCGGGCATCGCCCCGACCGGCACCGTCGAGCGCATCCGCGCCCTCACGCAGGGCGGGATCCTGGAGGAGGGGTTCGGGCGCGACCTCGCGAGCGCGCTGCTCGCCCTGATGGGCCTGCGCTTCGACCGGCAGCTCGCCGCCGCCCAGCGCGGGCAGGGGCTCGGTCCCGTGATCCTCGACTTCGACGCGATGCCGACCCTGGAGCGGGATCTCCTGCGCGACTCGCTGCGCATCGTGCGCCGCCTGCGCGAGGTGATCCACGTCCGTTACGCGCTCGGGCAGTTCTGAGATGTGGCGGGGCCTGATCCGCCGGATCGACCGGGCGCGGCTCACGGATCCGCGCTTCGCCTTCCTGTTCGCGCCGAGCCCTGCGGACGAAGCCGTCGCCCTCGATTGCGAGACGACCGGGCTCGATCCGCGCCGGGACGAGATCGTGGCGGTGGCGGCGATCCGTATCCGGGGCGACCGGATCCTCACGAGCGAGAGCTTCCGGGCCACCGTGCAGAGCCAGCGGCCCTCCTCGCCGGAGGCGATCAAGGTGCACCGCCTGCTCGAGGCCGAGATCCGCCAGGGCATGCCCCATGACGTGATGCTGCCGGAGCTGCTGCGCTTCATCGGCAGCCGGCCCGTCGTCGGCTACTACACCGACTTCGATGTCGGCATGGTCGACAAATATGCGCGGCGCATCCTGCGGATCCGGCTGCCGAACCCGCGCATCGACGTCTCGGCCCTCTATTACGCCTGCAAGTACCGGGACGCTCCGGACTACGTGAAGATCGACCTGAGCTTCGCGCGCATCGCCGCGGATCTCGGGCTGCCGGCGCTGCCCCAGCACGACGCGTTCAACGACGCGCTGATGACCGCGATGATGTATGTGCAGCTGCGCGACATGCTGGAGCGCCGGGCCTCGATCCCGCGCACGGGCACGGAACCCGTCGAGAGCGCCGCCTTCGGCGCCTGACCCGCGCGGCATTCGTGTTGAAAAGCGCGGCAGAACTTCGCATATCGCCGCCGTCAATCGTGGGACAAGGGAGCCAATCTGACGTGAGCGAGACTCTGGAACGGCATGCCTTCGGGGCCGAGGTCGGGCGCCTCCTGGATCTCGTCGTCCACGCGCTCTATTCCGAGCGCGAGATCTTTCTGCGGGAACTCGTCGCCAATGCGGCCGACGCGGTCGATCGGCGCCGCTTCGGGGCGCTCACCGACCCCGCCCTCGCTCTGCCGGCCGAGGCCAAGGTTCGCATCCGGCCCGACAAGGCCGCGCGCACCCTGACCATCTCGGATCCGGGCATCGGCATGGGCAAGGAGGATCTGGCGCAGAACCTCGGCACCATCGCGCGCTCGGGCACCCGCGCCTTCAGCCAGTCGCTCGCCGAGGCCAAGCCCGACGAGCGGCCGAGCCTCATCGGCCAGTTCGGCGTCGGCTTCTACTCGGCCTTCATGGTGGCCGACCGGGTCGAGGTGACCTCGCGGCGCGCCGGATCCGACGAGGCCTGGACCTGGGCCTCGGACGGGGAGGGGGAGTACACGCTCTCGCCCGCGACCCGGGAGGAGCCCGGCACCGACGTCGTGCTTCACATGAAGGCCGATGCCGACGAGTATCTGGAGCCCCTGCGCATCGAGACCATCGTGCGCAAATGGGCCGACCACATCACCGTGCCGATCACGCTCCTGCGCGACGGCGAGGAGGTTTCCGGCAACGAGGGCACCGCGCTCTGGCGCAAGCCCAAGGCGGAGATCACCGAGGAGACCTACACGGCCTTCTACCGCCACCTCACCCACAACTTCGACACGCCGTGGGCGACGCTGCACTGGCGGGCGGAGGGCGCCCTGGACTTCTCGGCGCTGCTCTTCATCCCGAGCATGAAGCCCTTCCTCGCCGTCGAGGAGGAGCGCGAGAGCAAGGTGCGGCTGCATGTGCGCCGCATGTTCATCACCGACGAGGCCGGGCTGCTGCCCTCCTGGCTGCGCTTCGTGCAGGGCGTCGTCGACACCGAGGATCTGCCGCTCAACGTCTCGCGCGAGATGCTGCAGGCGACGCCGGTGCTCGCCCGCATCCGCCGCGCGGTGACGGCCAAGGTCCTCTCGGAGCTGAAGTCCCGCGCCAAGGATGCGGATGGCTATGCCAGCTTCTGGCAGGCTTTCGGGCCGGTGCTGAAGGAGGGCATCTGGGAGGATGCCGAGCAGCGCGACGACATCGCGGGCCTCATCCGCTTCCGCTCCTCGGCCGTGGAGGGCTGGACCTCCTTCGCCGACTACGTCTCGCGGATGAAGCCGAACCAGGAGGCGATCTACATCCTGGTCGGCGACGACACCAAGGCGCTGGCCTCCTCCGCCCAGATCGAGGGGTTTCGAGCCCGCGGCATCGAGGTGCTGCTCCTCTCCGACCACGTGGACGCCTTCTGGCCCGAGCGCCTCGACAAGTTCGACGGCAAGCCGATCCGCAGCATCACGCAGAGCGCGGACGATCTCTCGGCCTTCGCGCCGGAGGGTGAGTCGGAGGGCGAGGCGGCGGACCTCGCCGACCTCGTGCCGAAGCTCAAGGAGATCCTGAAGGACGACGTGACCGACGTGCGCGCGAGCCAGCGCCTCGTCGAGAGCGCCGTCCTGCTCTCCGCCTCCTCGGGCGGGCCGGATCTCCAGATGCAGCGCCTTCTGCGCCGGGCCGGCCGCGGCTTCGGGGCGGGCCTGCCGGTGCTGGAGCTCAATCCGCGCCACGCGCTGGTCCGCCGCCTCGCCGAGCGGGCGAAGACCGGCGAGGACATCGCGGAGGCGGCGCAGACGCTCCTCGACCTCGCCCATGTTCAGGGCGGGGATGCGCCCCGCGACCCGGTCGCCTTCGCGCGCCGCGTGGCCACGGCGCTCGCCGCGCAAGGATAGGCTGGGCGAGGCGCAGGATCCTCGGGAGCCCCTCTCCCATCCGGGAGAGGGGCTCCCTGCGCTTCCCGCGCTCTTCTCCTCGATGCAGCACAACCCCCGAGCCATGCTCCGGCGCGATGCAAGCCCGCGCCAGCACGCCTTCCCCCGCCGGCGAAATCGTCTAAGTGCCTCCCGATTGTGCAGCGACGCAGCAGGGAGGGCAGCTGTTGCAGACGATCCGGGAGAGCCGGCCGCGGGACGGCCGCGAGAACGAGGCCGGCCGGGAGGCCGCGCGGCTGCGCCGCCCGCTCTGGATCGCCCTCGGCCTCATGCTGATCGCCTTCAACCTGCGGCCGGCCCTCTCCAGCGTCGGACCGCTGCTGGCCCGCATCCGCGAGGATACCGGCATGAGCGGCGCGCTCGCGGGAGCGCTCATCACCCTGCCGGTGCTCTGCCTCGGGGTGTTCGGGCGGCTCGGGCCGCCGGTGACGCGCCGCCTCGGGCCCGATGCCGGCGTGCTCGCCTTCCTCATCGTCATCGCCGCCGGATTGGTGCTGCGCGGATTCGGCGGCCTGCCGGCCCTGTTCGCCGGATCCGTCCTGGCGGCGGGCGGCATCGGCGTCGTCGGCGTGATCCTGCCCGGCATCGTCAAGCGCGACTTTCCCGAGCGGCCGGGCCTGATGATGGGCCTCTATACGGCGGTGCTGTGCCTGGGCGCCGCGGCGGGGGCGGGGCTCACCGTTCCGGCGGGCCGCCTGCTCGAATCCGGCTGGCAGGGCCCGATGATGATCTGGGCCCTGCCGGTGCTCCTTGCCGCCCTCGCGTGGCTGCCCTTCGTGCGAGCGGCGCCCGCATCGCCGGGCCTCGGGCCGCGCCGGTTCGCGGCGCTCTGGCGCGACCGGCTGGCTTGGCAGGTCACGGGCTTCATGGGCCTGCAATCCTCGCTCGCCTACATCGTGTTCGGCTGGCTGCCGGCCGCCCTGACGGACCGGGGCTTCGACCCGCTCGCGGCGGGCCTCGTCGCCTCGCTCTCGGCCATGGCCCAGACGGTGCTGGCGCTCCTCGTGCCAACGCTGGCCGGCCGGAGCCGGGACCAGCGCCCGTGGGTGCTGCTCGTCGTCGGGCTCGCGGTCGGGGGATTCTGCGGCCTGCTGGTGGGGCCGATCGGCCTCGTCTGGCCCTTCGCCCTGATGCTCGGCCTCGGGCTCGGCGGCTGCTTCGGCCTTGCCCTCACTCTGATCGTGCTGCGCTCGCCCGACGCGCAGACGGCCGGCGATCTCTCGGCCATGGCGCAGGGCGTCGGCTATACCCTCGCGGCGCTCGGACCGCTCCTGATCGGGCTCGCGCACGATGCGAGCGACGGCTGGGGCATCCCGGCGGCGCTCTATGGCGGCCTCGGCCTCGCCGCAGCCACGCTCGGGCTCCTCGCTGCCCGCAACCGTCACGTCCTGGCGCGATAGGTCCGGCAGGCGAGGAATCCGGCCCCGCTCGGGGTGTCACACGAAATCCGCTTGCTGGCCTCGCTATGCGGATGTTGGATGAGACCGCGTCAGCCCCCGCGACGATGTCCGTCTGACGCGTCCAGCGATGATCGATGATCGTCTCGCCCGGCCTGCTGTCGCCCGCTCTCCCCCTGTCCCGGGTCGCATTCCGCTGACGCTGCAGTCGTCCGGGAAAGTGGGAGGGGGCGGAGACCCTGTGATCCGGTCTGCGAACGATCCGTTCGGAGAACGGTGTCAGCCGCGCCGCAGCGCCTCCAGCACCTTGGCGCCGGGACGGCCGGTCTGGGGCCAGCCGAGCTGGCGCTCGATGTCCTTGATGGCGTCGCGCGTCTTGGCGCCCACGCGCCCGTCCGGCTCGCCCACGTCGTAGCCGCGGGACGCCAGCGCGCTCTGGAGCGCCCGGCGCTCGGCACGGGAAAGGGGCGGATCGTCGGTCGGCCATGCGGTCTGGATACCCGACCGCCCGCGCAG
Source organism: Methylobacterium nodulans ORS 2060 (assembly GCF_000022085.1). Taxonomy (NCBI): domain Bacteria; kingdom Pseudomonadati; phylum Pseudomonadota; class Alphaproteobacteria; order Hyphomicrobiales; family Methylobacteriaceae; genus Methylobacterium; species Methylobacterium nodulans. The sequence continues at coordinate 45,830 of NC_011894.1, read as the reverse complement.
GCGGTCGGAGAGGATCGCGATGGCGAGGCCGTAGGACTCCGCCGCGTTGTAGGAATAGATCGCGTCGAAGTTCCTCGTCACCAGGAAGGCCGGCCCGTCGATGCCCGCGGGCGCGATGATGCCGGCCTGCCCCTCGCCGGTGAGCTGCCGCCCATCGATCCTCGTGACGCCGAGGCTCGCCCAGTGGCTGACCGGGCGCTTGGACTTCCGCCCGGCCGCCGCGAGATTGAAGCCGCGCGGCAGGCGCACCTCGTAGCCCCAGGGCAGCCCGTTCTGCCACTTGGCAACCCGCAGGAAGTTCGCCGTCGAGCCGACCGCATCCGCCACCGAATCGACCACGTCCCGCCGCCCGTCGCCGTCGAGGTCGACGGCGAGGCGCTGGTAGGTCGAGGGCATGAACTGCGTCTGCCCGAAGGCCCCGGCCCAGGAGCCGGTCAGCCGGCTCGCCTCGATGTCGCCCCGGTCGATGATCTTGAGCGTCGCCATCAGCTCGCCCTTGAAGAACCCGGCGCGCCGGTTGGAGCTGCAGGCGAGGGTCGCGAGGGACTGCACCAGCGGCATCTTGCCGAGGTTCTTGCCGAAGTTCGACTCCACCCCCCAGACCGCCGCGATCGTGTAGCGGTCGACGTTGAAGCGCGCCTCCGCCTGGGCGAGCGCCGAGGCGTATTGGCGCATCGCCGCGCGCCCGTCCTCGACCCGCTCCTCGTCGACGAGGGCCGCGATGTAGTCCCAGATCGGCGTCTTGAACTCGGGCTGGGCCTGCGAGAGTTCGATCACCTTGTCGTCGTAGACGATGCCTGCCGTTGCCGACTGGAAGGTCGACGGCGAGATCCCGTGCGCCGCCGCCTCCCGGCCGAGACCGGCGAGGCAGGAGCGGAAATCCGCCTGCGCCGCGCCCGGCAGCGCGAGGCCGCCGAGGCACAGCAGGGTGGCGACCGTGGTGCGCGCGCGACGCGTCATCGGGGGAGAACTCCGTGTGCCCCTGAGCCAAGCACCCGAATAGGGCAGGACGAGGGTTAACGAAGTCCTGCCGGTCTCGGTCGGAAATGCCGGCGTCAGGCCCAGGGCCGCTCGGCGAGCTTCGCCTCGTAGGCCTCGATCGCCGGGGCCCGCTCCAGGGTCAGGCCGATCTCGTCGAGCCCGTTGAGCAGGTTGTGCTTGCGGGCCGGATCGATCTCGAAATGCAGCACGCCGCCATCCGGCCCGCGGATCTCCTGGCGCTCCAGGTCGACGGTCAGCGTCGCGTTGGCGCCCCGCTCGGCGTCGTCGAACAGCTTCTCCAGATCCTCCGGCGATACCGTGATCAGCAGGATGCCGTTCTTGGCGCTGTTGTTGAAGAAGATGTCGGCGAAGCTCGTCGAGATGATGCAGCGTATGCCGAAATCCGCGAGCGCCCAGGGGGCATGCTCGCGCGACGAGCCGCAGCCGAAATTATCCCCCGCCACCAGGATCTTGGCGTTGCGGTAAGCGGGCTGGTTGAGAACGAAGTCCGGATTCTCCGACCCGTCGTCCCGGTAGCGCATCTCCGAGAAGAGGCCCTTGCCGAGTCCCGTGCGCTCGATGGTCTTGAGGTACTGCTTGGGGATGATGCGATCGGTATCGACGTTGACGATCCGCAGCGGTGCCGCGACGCCTTCGAGAACGGTGAACTTTTCCATGGCAAGAGCTTTGGCAAGAGCTTTCCGCGCCCCGGCCCGGGGGCGACCCGTCCGGACCTTCTAGCAAGCCGGCCGGGCGGCGCAAACCCCGACGCGGATGCGGGTGAGGGACCGGAAGCGGTCGCCGCCCTTCTGCGCGGGGAGCCCCATCGGCTCCCGCCTCATATGAAGGGTGCGGGCCGCCGCCCGCCGCGGGCCCAATCCCGGCCAGCGGGAGACGTCGGCAATAGCAGATGCTGCATGGTTGCAGTAATTTATGCAACCCTGAATTTTCTTGATTGTCATTAACATAATTAATAGTTGCAATCTGCAAGTCAACATTCAATTGAGGTTGTGCCGCCGAATCGATTTTGCTCAAGTTGTCCCAGAACCATAGGGGATCGGACCGCCATGGCGGAGGTGCGGGAAGATCGTCTCGCGGCGACGATTGATCTGTTCTACGAAGCTGCGATGCAGCCGGAGCGATGGCCCTCGGCCCTCGAAGCCTACGGCGAGGCCCTGGGGGCCGACGGGGCGCTGATGCTGACCGGCCCCGAGGCGCCGCTGTCGCCGACCATCTCGGAAGGCGTGGCGGAGATCGTGGCCATCGGCTTGCGGGACGGCTGGCTGGCCGACAATCCCCGCATCGCACGCGGCATCCCGGCGCTGATCAACGATCCGCAGGGAGTCGTCACCGAATCCCACCTCTTCACGCCGCAGGAGCTCGATGAGATCCCGTTCAACGCGGAGTATGTCGCCCGCTACGGCTTCCGCTGGTTCGCCGGCGCCTATCTCGTGCCGGACGGCAACCGCAGCGTCATCCTCTCGGCTGAGCGGAGGCGCGAGCGGGAGATGTACTCACATCGCGAGATCGAGCAGATCGAGCGCGCCGTGCCGCATCTCCAGCGCGCCGGTCAGATCGCGGTGCGGCTCGCCGAGGCGCGGGCGCATGCGACGCTCGACGCGTTCGAGATGATGCACTGTGGCGCCTTTCTCCTCGACAGCAGCGGCGCCGTGCTGCGCATGAACCCGCAGGCCGAGCGGCATCTCGGCGGCGGCCTCGCGGTGGTCAAGGGCGCGCTGCTCGCGCAGCACCGCGCGGCGAATGCGGATCTCGGGCGCCTCATCGCCAGCGCCATTCATCCCGGCAAGCCGCACGAGGCACCGCCGCTCGGGGCCCTGGCGGTGCCGCGGCCGGAGGGGCCGCCTCTCGTGCTCCATGCCGCCCCGCTCGCCCGGACCACGAACGACATCTTCCAGCGCGCCCGCGCCATCATCGTGGTCACGGATTCCGCCGCCGGGCAGAAGCCCGGCGAGGCGCTCCTGCGGCAGGCCTACGGCCTGACGGCCGCCGAGGCGCGGCTCGCCAACGATCTGGCGGATGGGGCCGATCTCGCGCGGGTCGCGGCCGGCCTCGGGATCACCGTGGCGACGGCGCGCACGCAGCTCAAGGCGGTCTTCGCCAAGACCGGCACGCACCGCCAGCCGGAACTCGTCGCCCTGCTGACGCGGATGCGGCCATAGGCGGCGCCCAACGAGTTCAAGCCTCGCAGGAGACCGAGGGCGGCGGCCGCAGGAACGCCCGCCGCCCCGCCGGTCAGCGCGAGCCGGATAGTTCCAGCACGTCGTCGAAGGTGCGCAGACCCGCCTTCGGCGAGTTCACCAGCACCGCCATGTTGCCGGGGGCGTGCTGGTTCTTCCACATCTTGGTATGGGCCACCGGGATCTTGTCCCAGGGGAAGAGCTCGCTCATGCAGGGATCGACCCGCTGGTCGAGCACGAACTGGTTCGCCGCGGCCGCCTGCTTGAGATGGGCGAAGTGCGAGCCCTGGATCCGCTTCTGGCGCATCCAGACGTAGCGGGCATCGAAGGTGATGTTGAAGCCGGTCGTGCCGGCGCAGAACACCACCATGCCGCCGCGCTTCACCACCAGCGTCGAGACCGGGAAGGTCGCCTCGCCCGGATGCTCGAAGACGATGTCGACGTCGTTGCCCTTGCCGGTGATGTCCCAGATCGCCTTGCCGAACTTGCGGGCCTCCTTCAGCCACTCATTGTATTCGGGCGAGTTGACCTTCGGGAGCTGGCCCCAGCAGTTGAACTCCTTGCGGTTGATGACGCCCTTGGCGCCGAGGCTCATGACGTAGTCGCGCTTCGACTCGTCGGAGATCACCGCGATGGCGTTGGCGCCGGAGGCCGCGCAGAGCTGCACGCCGAACACGCCGAGGCCGCCGGAGGCGCCCCAGACCAGCACGTTCTGGCCCGGTCTCACCGTGTGGGGCGCATGGCCGAACAGCATCCGGTAGGCGGTGGCCAGGGTGAGGGTGTAGCAGGCGGATTCCTCCCAGGTCAGGTGCTTGGGCCGCTTCATCAGCTGGCGCGACTGCACCCGGCAGAACTGGCCGAAGGAGCCGTCCGGGGTCTCGTAGCCCCAGATCCGCTGCGACGGCGAGAACATCGGGTCGCCGCCATTGCACTCCTCGTCGTCCCCATCGTCCTGGTTGCAGTGGACGATGACCTCGTCGCCGACCTTCCAGCGCTTCACCTTGGCGCCGACCGCCCAGACGATCCCCGAGGCGTCCGAGCCCGCGACGTGGAACGGCGCCTTGTGCACGTCGAAGGGCGAGATCGGCTCGCCGAGGCCCGCCCAGACTCCGTTGTAGTTCACGCCGGCCGCCATCACGAGGACCAGCACCTCGTCGTCGCCGATCGACCAGGTCGGCACGACCTCGATCTGCATCGACTGCTCCGGCGGCCCGTGGCGCTCCCGGCGGATGGCCCAGGCATACATCTTGGCCGGCACGTGGCCGAGCGGCGGGATCTCGCCGATCTCGTAGAGATCCTTCAACTGACCCGCACCCCCGGCGATCGGCTGCACCGCAGCGCCCGCACCCATTGCGGCTCCTCCATCGCGATATTGCACTGCATCGATCCTAGCGGCGATCAGGACCGGGTCAAATAGACCAAAAGCAGGGCGATCGGGCGATGAAAATGCGGGCAAAGTTCCGCTTGCCGCCGCGTCATGCGGGCTTCGCCCCGGCAGGCGCCGGGGGCGGGCACCGGATCTTGGCCCCACCCGCCGATGCTCTTGGCGGGGCGGTGTTTTCCAGGGCGCGCCGGCCCGGATGATGCTTGCCCGGATGATGCTTAGGTCAAGGGTGACGCGTTCGGGAGGCTTGTCTACGATGCCGCCCCCGCGAGGGCTGAGGAACACGAGGGACGAGGGCGCCATGGGCGATCAGGCGATGGGAACGGCGCAGCGCGACAAGCCGTGGATCATCCGCACCTATGCGGGGCATTCCACCGCTGCGGAATCGAACGCCCTCTACCGGCGCAACCTCGCCAAGGGGCAGACCGGCCTGTCGGTGGCCTTCGACCTGCCGACCCAGACCGGCTACGACCCGGACCACGAGCTCGCCCGCGGCGAGGTCGGCAAGGTGGGCGTCTCGATCGCGCATCTCGGCGACATGCGGACCCTGTTCAAGGACATCCCGCTCGCGCAGATGAACACCTCGATGACGATCAACGCGACGGCGCCCTGGCTCCTGTCGCTCTACCTCGCCGTCGCCGAGGAGCAGGGCGCCCCGATCTCGGTCCTGCAGGGCACGACGCAGAACGACATCATCAAGGAGTACCTGTCGCGCGGCACCTACGTGTTCCCGCCCGCGCCGAGCCTTCGGCTCACCAAGGACGTGATCCTGTTCACGACCAAGCAGGTGCCGAAGTGGAACCCGATGAACGTCTGCTCCTACCACCTGCAGGAGGCGGGGGCGACGCCGGTCCAGGAACTGTCCTACGCGCTCGCCATCGCCATCGCGGTGCTCGACACCGTGCGGGCCGACCCCGATTTCGACGAGGCCAGCTTCTCGGAGGTGGTCGGGCGCATCTCCTTCTTCGTCAATGCGGGCCTCAGGTTCATCACCGAGATCTGCAAGATGCGGGCCTTCTGCGATCTCTGGGACGAGATCACCCGCGACCGCTACGGTATCACGGACCCGAAGAAGCGCATCTTCCGCTACGGCGTGCAGGTGAACTCCCTCGGCCTCACCGAGCAGCAGCCTGAGAACAACGTCCACCGCATCCTCATCGAGATGCTGGCGGTGACGCTCTCGAAGCGCGCCCGCGCCCGCGCCGTGCAGCTTCCGGCCTGGAACGAGGCGCTCGGCCTGCCGCGCCCCTGGGACCAGCAATGGTCGATGCGCATGCAGCAGATCCTCGCCTACGAGACCGACCTCCTGGAATTCGACGACATCTTCGACGGCTCGAAGGTGATCGACGCCAAGGTCGAGGCGCTCAAGGCCGAGACGCGCTCGGAGCTGGAGCGGATCGGCGCGCTCGGCGGCGCGGTGGCGGCGGTCGAGACCGGCGCCCTCAAGCGCGCCCTCGTCGAGTCGAATGCCCGCCGCATTGCGGCGATCGAGCGCGGCGAGCAGGTCGTCGTCGGCGTCAACCGCTTCGAGACCGGCGAGCCCTCACCGCTGACCGCGGGGGACGGGGCGATCTTCACCGTCTCCGAAACCGTCGAGATGGAGGCCCAGCAGCGCATCCGCGCCTGGCGCGCCGAGCGCGATGCCAAGGCCGTGGCCAGGGCCCTCGACGACCTCGAGGCGGCAGCCCGCTCGGGCGCCAATATCATGCCGGTCTCGATCGCCTGCGCGAAGGCGGGCGTGACGACGGGCGAATGGGGAGAGCGCCTGCGCGAGGTGTTCGGCGAGTACCGGGCCCCCACCGGCGTGACTCCCGAGACCACCACCTCGGGGGCGGCCGAGGAGGCCCGCCTCCTCATCGCCGATCTCGGCGAGCGCCTCGGCGAGACGCCGAAGCTCGTGGTCGGCAAGCCCGGCCTCGACGGTCATTCGAACGGCGCCGAGCAGATTGCGCTCCGCGCCCGGGACGTCGGCTTCGACGTGACCTATGACGGCATCCGGCAGACCCCGGACGAGATCGTCGCCAAGGCGCGCGAGCGCGGCGCCCATGTGATCGGCCTGTCGATTCTGTCCGGCTCCCACGTGCCGCTGGTGCGCGAGGTGAAGGCGCGGCTGCGCCGCGAGGGGCTCGACCACGTGCCGGTCGTGGTCGGCGGCATTATCTCGCCGGAGGACGAGCTCGTCCTCAAGAACATGGGCGTGGCGGCGGTCTACACGCCGAAGGACTATGCCATGGACACGATCATGGTGGGCCTCGCCAAGGTGGTGGAGAAGGCGCTCGCCCGGCGCGAGGCCGATTCGGCGCTGCCGAACCGCGAACAGGTGTTTTGATACGGTTGCTGGTTGATCCGTTCGGAGACAAGAGGGCGCGGGACCCGCGGGATCCCCTCTCCCGTGCGGGAGAGGGGTAGGGGTGAGGGTCCCGGACCCTTTAGAATAAAACCAAGACGGCGGTGCTGGCAGCGGCCCGGTTCAGTCTTCTTGCCGAACCACCTGGGCCCTCACCCCTGCCCCTCTCCCGTGCGGGAGAGGGGATCCCCGCGCAGGCTCGTCTCGGAACAGATCAACCGGAAACTGTATGACGCTCTCCCCAGAACGCGGCGGTCCGGCTAAACCCGGTGCATGAGTCTCGCGCCGTTGATCGCCGTTCCGCTCGCCGCGCTCGCCGCCGCCGCGCTGATCCTGGCCCTGCACCCGCTCCTGGTGCGCTACGCGCTCGCGCGGCCGAACGCGCGGTCGAGCCACACGGTGCCGACGCCTCAGGGCGGCGGCATCGCGGTGATCGCGGCGGCGCTTGCCGTCGCCGGGTCGCTATGGCCGTCTCCCTTCGGGATCGAGGCAGCCGCTTTGTGCCTTGCGGCCCTCGGCCTTGGCGCCGTCGGCGCAGTCGACGACATCAAGCCGCTCCCGGCGCTGCCGCGGCTCGTCCTGCAGGCCGTCGCGGTCGGCGGCGTGATCGCCGCCTCCGGCCCGCGCCTGTGGCCGGACCTGCCCCTCGGGCTCGAATGGGGGCTGTCGTTGCTCGCCGGGCTGTGGTTCGTGAACCTCGTCAACTTCATGGACGGGCTCGACTGGATGACGGTCGCGGAGACCGCCCCGGTCCTGACCGCGCTGCTCGTCTTCGGCCTTGCCGGGTTCCTGCCACCGGAGCCCACCCTGGCGGCCGGGGCGCTGCTCGGCGGGGTGCTCGGCTTCGCGCCCTTCAACCGCCCGGTGGCCCGCCTCTTCCTTGGCGATGTCGGCTCGCTGCCGATCGGGCTTATCCTCGCGTGGCTGCTCTACCGCCTTGCCGGGGAGGGGGGCCTGGCGGCCGCGATCCTGCTGCCGCTCTACTATCTCGCCGATGCGACGCTCACGCTGATCCGGCGCCTGCTCGCGGGCGAGCCCGTCTGGCAGGCCCACCGCACGCATTACTATCAGCGCGCCACGGCGAACGGGCATCGGGTGCCGGCGGTGATCGGCGCGGTCTTCGTGCTCAACGGCGCGCTGGCGCTCATCGCCGGCGCCACCCTGGTCTGGCCGTCCTGGCCGGTGATAACGGCGGCGCTGGCGCTCGGCGCCGGCCTCGTCGCGGCTTTGCTGCGCGCCTTCGCGACGCCGCGTGCTCTCACGGTGACCGCATGACCACGCCCCTGATCGCGCTCACCGGGGCCACCGGCTTCATCGGCCGGCATCTGCTGCGGGATCTCACGGCGCGCGGCTACCGGGTCCGCGTGCTCCTGCGCCGGCCGGTCGCGCTGCCGCCCGGAGCGAGCGGCGCCGTGGTCGGCGACCTCGCCCGGCCGCAGAACATGGCGGCGGCGCTCACGGGCGTCGACGCGGTGGTGCATTCGGCCGGGCTCGCCCACGCCATGTCGGGGGCGCCGGAGGACGATTACCGGACCTTCAACACCGAGGCGACGCGCGGCCTCGCCCAGGCCGCCGCGCGGGCGCGGGTGCGCCGCTTCGTGTTCCTGTCCTCCATCCGCGCGCAATCCGGCCCCTCGGCAGCCGGCGTGCTGACCGAGGCCGACGCGCCGACGCCCACCGATGCCTATGGCCGCTCGAAGCTCGCCGCCGAGGAGGCCCTCGCGGCGGTCGATATCGACTTCGCGGCTTTGCGTCCGGTCCTCGTCTACGGGCCGGGGGTCAAGGGCAACATGGCGGCCCTGCTCGCTCTCGCGGCGCGGCCGCTGCCCCTGCCGCTCGGCGGGCTGAAGGGGCGCCGCTCGATCGTCTCGGTGGAGAGCCTCGCCGACGCCATCGCCACGGTGCTGCACGCGCCGGGCGAGTTGCGCCGGCCCTTCATCGTGACGGAGGCGGAGCCGCTCACCGTCCCGGAGATGCTGACGGCTTTGCGGGCCGGGCTCGGGCGGCCGCCGGGCCTCTGGCCCGTGCCGGCCCTCCTGTTCGACGCGGCACTTCGCCTCGCGGGGCGGGGCGAGGTGCGCGAGCGCCTCTCGGGCTCCCTGATGGCCCGCGCCGATGCGCTCGGGGCTCTCGGCTGGACGGCCCCGCGCGACAGCCGGGAGGGCCTGGAGGCACTCGCCCGGCTCGAGGTGGCTCATCCGACATCCGGTTGATGGCTTGGCCATGCGGATGTCGGCTTCACTCAGGCCGGCATGGAGCACAGCTCGGCGCCACGCGGGCTTGCTGAGACGGTCTCCGAACGGACCGTCCGGAAACCGGATCAGTGGCCACGCAGGTCAGGGTTCGGTCTCGACGGAGCAAGCGCTCGGCGTCGCAGGCTCCACCTCACCCGCAGAGCCGGTTCTATTCAATCCTCCTCGGTCTCGTCCTGACGGATCCCGTAGCGCTGCTCCAGGGTCGCCGAGGGCCGCACGGGGCTGCGCTCGCCGTTCTCGCGCAGCCCCTCGCCGGCCGGAGCCGGGCGCAGCGGCCGGGTCGGACGGTCGCTCTGGTCGCGACCGATTCGCGGGATCAGGTGGACGATGTCGACGAAATCGTCGGCCTGCCTGCGCAGATCGTCGGCCACCATCGGCGGCTGGGTCTGGATGGTGGAGACCACCGTCACCCGCACGCCCCGCCGCTGCATCGCGGCGACGAGCGGCTTGAAGTCGCCGTCCCCGGAGAACAGGACCATGTGGTCGATATAGGGACTGAGCTCCAGGGCATCGATCGTGAGTTCGATGTCCATGTTGCCCTTGACCTTGCGGCGGCCGCTCGAGTCCGTGAATTCCTTCGCGGGCTTCGTCACCACCCGGTAGCCGTTATAATCCAGCCAGTCGATCAACGGCCGAATCGACGAGTATTCCTGATCTTCGACCAGTGCCGTATAGTAAAACGCCCTGATAAGGTTTTCGCGCGCCTTGAAATCCGCGAGCAGCTTTCGATAATCGATGTCGAATCCGAGAGCCTTGGTCGTCGCGTACACATTAGCGCCGTCGATGAAGAGGGCGCTGCGTTGATATGTCATATGCTATTCCTGACCGCCCGAAATGCCGGGCTGAACAATGGCCACACGGTTCCGAGAACACGGCGCAACGATGAAACGCAGGATGATCGTGAAAACATCCACCGCTGAGGGCGCGCCGGCCCGCGGTCTTGCAATAGGTCTGAGGTAAGGACCGCGGCCGTCCGGTGTCAAGCTGAGGCCGCGCGATTTGCACGGACGACTCAGCTCGCCTTCATGGCGCGGCTTCCGGGCTTCACGGCCGGGATCGCGGCGAGTTCGGGCGGAAGCTGATCGGCCGGGTAGTTCGGGATGTCGAGGGTGGCGAGGGCCACCAGGGGCGCACCGAGATCGGCCCGGCCGCCCGAGCGGTCGATGAGGCAGGCCGCCCCGACGATCTCGCCGGGCTCCGCCTTCAGGGCGGCGAGGCATTCCCGCGAGGAGAGGCCGGTCGTGACGATGTCCTCGACCATCACGGCCCGGGCGCCGGCCGGGATGCTGAAGCCGCGCCGCAGCTGGAACGGGCCGCCGGGGTCGCGCTCGACGAAGATCGCCCTGGCGCCGAGCGCGCGCGCGGTCTCGTAGCCCGGCACGATGCCGCCGATCGCCGGCGAGACCACGATGTCCACGGCGCCGTAGCGCGCGCGGATCAGCGCGGCGAGGCCCGCGCAGACCCGCTCCGTGCGCACCGGATCGCTGAAGATCGCCATCTTCTGCAGGAAGACCGCGCTGTGCAGGCCCGACGAGAGGATGAAGTGGCCTTCGAGGAGCGCGCCCGCGGCGCGGAATTCTTCGAGCAGGTCGTCTGGCGTCATCGGGCGGGCCGTCCTCGGATCGGGTTTCGCGGCTTGTGGCAGGGGGCGGGGCGGGGCGCAACCGGGCCCTCATACCAACGGCCCAGGCTGCTGACGCAGCGGGCCGTTGAGCCATCTCGAATTTTCGACGCCAAGCCTTTGGCTTGGCGACAATTCGAGAGCGGAACCACCGGTCACATGAAAATGACCGTTGGTGTCACCCGTTCACCCGCTCGACCCGGCTCACCACGCGCTTGGCCCGCAGCTCCGAGACGATCGCGTTGAGGTGCTTCAGGTCCCAGACCGACAGGTCGATGAGGACATCGGTGAAGTCCTGGCTGCGCCGCTTCATCGAGATGTTGTCGATGTTGCCGTCGTGGTCGGCGATCACCTGGGCGATCTGGGCGAAGCTGCCGGGCTCGTTGATGGATTGCAGGGCGATGCGGGCCGGGAAGCGCTGATTCGAGCCGCCGTCCACGTCCCAGCGCACGTCGAGCCAGCGGTCGGGCTCGTTGTCGAAGGCGGCGAGGGCCGGGGACTGGATCGGGTAGATGGTCACGCCCTCGCCGGGCGTGAGGATGCCGACGATGCGGTCGCCCGGCACCGCGCCGCCCTCGGGCGCGAAGCGCACCGGCAGGTCGCGGTCGAGGCCGCGGATCGGGATCGCGCCCTCGTCTTCCTCGCCGCGCCCCTTGCCGGGCCAGGTCAGGCGCACCGTCTGGTCCTTGTCGAGGGAGAGGCGGCCCGCCCCGTTGACGTGGGGCTTGGGCCCCGTGGCGGCAGACTGGCTGCGCCGCTCGTCCTTGTAGTCGGGATAGACCGCCTTCACGACGTCCCCTGAGAACATCTCGCCCCGGCCCACCGCCGCGAAGACGTCCTCGGCGGAGGTGCGGGCGAGGCGGGGGAGGGCGCCGCGCAGCTTCTCGTCGGAGAAATTCTTGCCGGCGCGCTCGAAGGCGCGGTCGAGGATCTGGCGCCCGAGCCCCGCATATTGCCGCCGCACCGCCGAGCGCGTCGCCCGCCGGATCGCCGCCCGCGCCTTGCCGGTGACGACGAGGGATTCCCAGGCCGCGGGCGGGGTCTGACCGTCCGCCCGCACGATCTCGACCTCGTCGCCGTTCTGCAGCTCGGTGAGGAGCGGCGCGATGCGCCCGTTGATCTTGGCGCCGACCGCGGCGTTGCCGAGCTCGGTATGGACCGCGTAGGCGAAATCGATCGGCGTCGCCCCACGCGGCAGCGCGATCAGCCGGCCCTTCGGCGTGAAGCAGAAGACCTGATCCTGGAAGAGTTCGAGCTTGGTGTGCTCCAGGAATTCTTCCGGGCTGTCGCCCTCGGCGAGGAGCTCGATGGTGCGGCGCAGCCACTGATAGGCGCCGCTCTCGGTGGCGAGATGGGGCGAGCCGTCCTTGTAGAGGGCATGCGCGGCGATGCCGTACTCCGCCACCTCGTCCATCTCGGCGGTTCGGATCTGCAGTTCGACGCGCTGGCTCTTCGGCCCGATCACCGTGGTGTGGATCGACCGGTAGTCGTTCTGCTTCGGGGTCGAGATGTAGTCCTTGTAGCGCCCCGGCACCATCGGCCAGGTCGTGTGCACGACGCCGAGTGCCCGGTAGCAGGTGTCGACCGAATCGACCACGACCCGGAAGCCGAAGATGTCCGACAATTGCTCGAAGGCGACGGACTTGCGCTCCATCTTGCTCCAGATGGAGTAGGGCCGCTTCTGGCGCCCCCTGACCTGCGCGGTGATGCCTTTGGCCGCGAGCCGCTGGACGAGATCGCGCTCGATGCTCTCGACGAGGCTCTCGGACTTGGTCGTGAGGTCGTCGAGCCGCTTGCTGATCGTCGCGTAGACGTCGGGCTTGAGGTTGCGGAAGGAGAGATCCTCCAGTTCCTCGCGCAGCTCCTGCATCCCCATGCGGCCGGCGAGCGGCGCATAGATGTCGAGGGTTTCCTGGGCGATGCGGACGCGCTTCTCCGGCGGCATGTGGTGCAGCGTGCGCATGTTGTGCAGCCGGTCGGCGAGCTTGACCAGCAGCACCCGCACGTCCGCCGCGATGGCGAGCAGCAGCTTGCGAAAATTCTCGCCCTGCGCCGCCTGTTTGGAGACGAGGTCGAGGCGCTTGATCTTGGTGAGACCGTCGACGAGGGTGCCGATCTCGGGCGTGAAGGTGCGGTTGATCTCCTCCAGGGTGGCAGCCGTGTCCTCGACCGTGTCGTGCAGCACCGCCGCCACGATGGTGGCATCGTCGACGCGCAGCTCGGTGAGGATCGCCGCGACTTCGAGCGGATGGGCGAAGAACAGGTCGCCGGATGCCCGCATCTGCGAGCCGTGCGCCCGCATGGCATAGACGTAGGCCCGGTTGAGCATCGCCTCGTCGGCGGCGGGATTGTAGGCCTTCACCCGCTCGACGAGTTCGTACTGGCGCATCATCCGCCGGTGGTCTCCTGACACCCTGTCTTCCATCGCAGGCGGCGCGCCGTCGCACGCAGGCAGCCGAGCAGGCCTCGCGGACGACGCTTGAGGGGGAGACGCGACTATCGGGGGGAAATCGCGTCCGCGCCAGATCCTTCTCGTCGCAAAGCGCATTTCAGCCCCGCCGAAAACGCAAGAACCCGGCGCGGAGGCCGGGTTCCGGGGGGAGAGCCGGGGAGAACCGGCGGCCGGTAGAGGCTGTCAGGCGCTCCAGTATGCGCCTGACAGCCTCTCAGCCTTCGATGTGTCGTCTGTCCGGACGGAGAACCGGCCTCCACTTCTCCTGGACAGACTCTAAGCGGACTTGGTGGGGCGTGCCACCGCTTCGTCCGCTCAGGCTTTTGATATGCCGCATGTTTTCGACGGAAAACCGCAACGCACTGGTCCGAAACCTGCTTAGTCGCCCTCGTCCTCGGTCTCGGTCGGCGGCGCGAGGTTCTCCAGGCCGCGCAGCAGGTCCTCCTCGCTCATGCGGTCGAACTGGATGTCGCCGTCGTCGCCGGAGGATTGCGGCGCCACGGCCGCCGCAGCGGGCGAGCTCGACAGGAGCGGCACGGCCTCCGCCTCCGGCTCGTCGACCTCGACGTATTTCTGCAGCGAGTGGATCAGCTGCTCCTTGAGGTCGTCCGGCGTGATGGTCTGGTCGGCGATCTCGCGCAGCGCGACGACCGGGTTCTTGTCGCGGTCGCGGTCGACGGTGAGGGGCGCGCCGGACGAGAGCAGCCGGGCCCGATGGCCGGCGAGCAGAACGAGCTCGAACCGGTTCTCGACCTTGTCGATGCAATCTTCAACGGTGACGCGAGCCATGCGCGGCTCCTTCCTTCGGACGGTCGGCGTATCGGGATCGCGTCTCTCTACACGAGATGCCATTTTGCAACAAGCACAGGACTTGCTGCAGATCGCCGCCCTCACGCCCGCCCGGCGCTCCGGCCCGGAGGGCTCACGGCAGCAGCGGCGCCCGACGGCAGCAGCCGACATAGTCGCCATGGACCCAGCCGGTCTCGCCGGTGCGCAGGCGCACGTTGAGCCAGACGCCCTGCCGGCCCAGCACCGTGAAGAGCGAATCGGGGCCGAGCTTCATCAGACGCACACCCTCGCTGGCGCTCGGGCGGCTGCGCAGGGCAAGCCAGTTGTCGCCGCCCGGATCGAGCCGCACCGGATGGCTGAACAGGCCGATCCTCGCGTCCCGGAGCGGCTCGCCCGCAGCCGGGGCCGACGGCGGCCATGTCGCCGGAGGGCGGGACGGAGCGACGGCCGGCGGGACCGGCGGAACCGAGGCCGGGAGGGCCGGCGGCGTGGCGGCGCCCGGCGCCTCGGCCGGACGCGGCGCCGCGGGCGGCGGATCGACCGCCGGCCGGGGAGCGGCCTCTGCACCGGCGAGGCTGATGAAGCGGGCGCCGCGCACCTCGTTGTAGTAGGCGGGCACCTGCTTGTGCGGCACGGTCTCGGCGAGCTTCACCACCTCGTCGCGCACCGTCTCGCCGAGATCGATGAGGTTGAGCCCCGGCCGCCGCAGCTGCGCCACGAAGACCCGGGTGAAGACGGAGTTCGGGCTCGGGTCCCGGCCGGGCAGGCGGTCGAGGGCCTGCTGGCCCGCGCCGGCCGCGTAGAGCGAGAAGACGCCCTCGGCGGGCTCGGTCCGCGCGAGGCCGCGGCTCAGGCCGACGCTCCGCGTCCCGGCGCGCGGGAAGGGATTGTCCCGGCAGGCATCGATCACCATGACGACGACCCGGGCGCCGCGCTCGCGCAGGGCCGCGCTCAGGTCCGCCTCGGCGAGCGCACGCGTGCGGGCGAGGAGTTCCTGGCCCGGCTCGATCGCCGGAATGTCGGAGGGCAGCAGGTAGTTCGTGCCCTGGAGCGCGATGCCATGGCCCGCGAAGTAGAACAGGGCCGTGTCGCCGGGCTGCACCTGGTCCGCGAAGGCGCCGAAACGGCGCAGGAAGGTCTCCTGCGTCACCGCGGCGGAGAGGAGCGTCACCCGGAAGCCGATCGCCTCGAGGGTCTCGGCCACCGCCCTCGCATCGGCGACCGGCCGCTCCAGGGCGGCGGCGGGCCCGAGATTCGGATAGGTGTCGACCCCGACCACGAAGGCGAGCCGGTTGGCCGCCGCGGCCTCGTGGACCATGGCGGCCCACAGGATCAGCCAGAGCCAGACGCGCCGCACGAGCCCCTCTCCCTCGGGCAATGACCGGGAGCAGCTTCCGCTCAGGGCGACCGGATGCTGCCTAGGAGTTATGTCCAGGAGAAATGGACACCGGTTCTCCGGCACCTTTTCTCCGTCCGGACATACGACACATCGAGGACTGGGAATCCGTCCGGCGCGTCCGGACGCGCCGGACGGATTCTAGACTTCCGATCTCGCCGCATGGTCTGCAACGAGCCGGTATCCTCAGCGTCGGACCATGCTCTAGCTGGCGCCGGAAGCGGCCGCAATGCGGGCGCCCGCATTGCGGGCGGCATGTCGCCTTGGCCGCAAAGCGCCTATGCTCGCTCCCGCCCAACGAGAGGTGCAGGACCGCCATGCCCGCCACCGAGGACACCACGACCGACCTTCCCCGCGGCGATCTCACCGTGCGCACGATCGCCATGCCCGCCGACACCAACGCCAACGGCGATATCTTCGGCGGCTGGGTGATGTCGCAGATGGACCAAGCGGGCGGCATCGCCGGGGTCGAGCGGGCGCAGGGCCGCGTCGTGACGGTGGCCGTCGAAGGGATGAGCTTCATCCGCCCCGTCCGGGTCGGGGACGTGCTGTGCGTCTACACCCGGGTCGTCCAGGTAGGCCGCACCTCGATGCGCATCGAGATCGAGGCCTGGGCCCGGCGCTTCCGCACGCAGCTGCGCGAGAAGGTGACTCAGGCCAGCTTCACCTTCGTGGCGATCGACGACGAGGGCCGGCCGCGCCCGGTGCCGCCCGCTCCGAAAGCAGAGCGGCCATGACGGAGCGGTAGGGGACCTTTCAGGCTTTGGCGCATTGTTGAGGCTCGCCGCGTGAGCGGTCCCTCGGAGTCAGGCATGTTCGAAGTGTGGGTTGAGTCCGTCCTGCTGGCGGTGGAGTCGCAGAGCGTGATCGCGCGACGTCTGGTGAAGCTCGCTGCCTGCGATGCCGCCGCCGCCGCAGAGGCGCACCAGATGGTGAGCGAGAAGGTGGGTGCCCTCATCGAGGCATCCGGCACGCTGCTCGCGGGCGGCAGCATGGGCGCCGTGCTGGCGCGCTACCGCGAGCACGTCGCCGCCAACGCCGCGCGGCTCGCCCTGCCGCCCCCCGCCGAGTGAGCGCGCCGCCCGCCTTCGCCTGCCAGGCCTGCGGCGCCTGCTGCGCCTATTCGGCCGACTGGCCGCGCTTCTCGACCGAGGACGAGGCGGCGCTCGCGGCGATCCCGGCGGCCTATGTGGATGATCCGGCCGGTCGGATGCGCTGCGAGGGCGACCGCTGCAGCGCGCTCGCGGGCGAGGTCGGCGTCGCGGTGACCTGCCGCGTCTACGCGGTGCGGCCCGAAGTCTGCCGCACCTGCGAGCCGGGCGATCCGGAATGCCTGACGGCGCGGCGCCGGTTCGGCCTGCCCGTCCCCTAGATAGAATCCGACCTGCGTGGCAGCCGCCAGGCTCCTCATGCTGAGGTGCGAGCGTCAGCGAGCCTCGAAGCACCCCGGACCGGTTCTCCCATCCGCCGGAGCCTCGGACCAGCGGTCAGGCGTGCTTCGAGGCTCGCTACGCGAGCGCCTCAGCACGAGGGCCTGGGTTGGCTGCCGCGGGAGGGAGCGCTCCGTCAGCCGCGATGTCATCCGACAGAATCGCCCGGCCGGTGGTGAACTGACACACGCGGCCTCCTGGGACCTTGTGCCGGGCCGCGCGCGGCGGCACATCCGGGCCCATGATCGATCATCCCACCCGAGACGTCGGTTTCGGGGTCTACCTGCACTGGCCGTTCTGCGCGGCGAAGTGCCCGTATTGCGACTTCAACAGCCACGTGCGCCACGCGCCGCCGGACGAGGCGGTGTGGCGGGCGGCCTTCGCGCGCGAGATCGCGCATGTCTCGGCCCTCACCCCCGGCCGCACGGTCACCAGCATCTTCTTCGGGGGCGGCACGCCCTCCCTGATGCAGCCGGCGACCGTGGGCGCGCTCCTCGATGCGGTGGCGGGCGCCTGGAGCCTGTCGCCGGACGCCGAGATCACCCTCGAAGCCAATCCCACCAGCGTCGAGGCGGAGCGGTTCCGCGGTTACCGGCTGGCGGGGGTCAACCGCGTGTCGCTCGGGGTCCAGGCTCTCGATGACGCCTCGCTCAAGCGCCTCGGCCGCCTGCACAGCGCCGCCGAGGCCCTGGCGGCCGTCGCGACGGCGGCGCGGCACTTCGAGCGCTACTCCTTCGACCTGATCTACGCCCGGCCCGACCAGACGCAAGCGGCCTGGGCGGCGGAACTGCGGGAGGCGATCGCCCGGGCGGCCGAGCACCTGTCGCTCTACCAGCTCACGATCGAGGAGGGGACGCCGTTCCACGGTCTCGCGGCAGCGGGCAAGCTCGTCACCCCGGACGAGGATGCGGCCCGGGCCCTGTTCGACGTGACCCAGGAGGTCTGCGCGGCGGCGGGCCTGCCCGCCTATGAGATCTCGAATCACGCCCGGCCCGGGGCCGAATCCCGGCACAACCTGCTCTATTGGCGCTATG
Organism: Methylobacterium nodulans ORS 2060; assembly: GCF_000022085.1. NCBI lineage: Bacteria > Pseudomonadati > Pseudomonadota > Alphaproteobacteria > Hyphomicrobiales > Methylobacteriaceae > Methylobacterium > Methylobacterium nodulans. The sequence continues at coordinate 27,943 of NC_011894.1, read as the reverse complement.
GCGAGTATGCGGGCATCGGCCCCGGCGCCCATGGCCGCCTCGTCCTGCCGGAGGGCCGCACCGGGACCGTGACGGAGCGCGTGCCGGAGGCGTGGCTCGCCCGCGTCGCCCGCGATGGGCACGGCATCGTGACCATGGAGCCGCTTAAGCCCGCGGAGGAGGCGGACGAGTTCCTGCTGATGGGCCTGCGCCTGGCGGAGGGGATCGATCCCGCCCGCTTCGCGGCCCTGGCCGGGCGGCCGATCGACCGGGGGCGGCTCGACGCGCTGGTGCAGGAAGGGCTCATAGCCCTGACCGGATCGGGCCGGATCGCCGCGACGCCCAAGGGGGCGCCGGTGCTGAACGCACTGGTGGCGGAACTCGCCGCCTGAGCGCCGTTCGACGGAGACCCGCTGTCCAACGCGCAGCCCAAATCGAACCCGAGGCGCGTGGAAGCGGCCCCGCTCCTCAATCGAAACTGACGTGCGTGGAAACTGCCCCGCTCCTCATGCTGAGGCGCGGGCGATCGCAGATCGCGCAGGCTGCCTCCAAGCACCCCGGACCGGTGCTCCCATCCACCACAGCCTCGGACCACCGTTCCGGCGTGCTTCGAGGCTCCTTCGGAGCACCTCAGCATGAGGCCGGGATCGACCGGACGGCCGAGGCCCCCTCACGTCCCCGAAGGCCCGAGCGCCCGCGGGGCCGGGCTCACCACCGCGGCGGCGGCGCCGCGGATCTCGAACACCGCCAGCGCCCGCTCGCTCGTTCCCTCGGCCCTGAACCGGAAGGTGCCGTCGACCCCCGCGAAGCCGGACGGGTTGGTGAGCGTCGGCTCCGCGAAGCGCTGCGACCCGTATTGCCGGTTGAGTGCGGCGGCGAGCGAGACCGCGTCGTAGGCGAGGGAGGCCACCCGCACCGGCTCGGTGCCGAAGCGGGTGCGGTAGCGCTGGGCGAAATTGGCGTAGCCGCCCGGATCGACCGCCGCGAACCAGCCGCCCTGGAGGGCCGGCAACGCGAAGACGCGCGGGTCGTTCCAGATCGCGGTGCCGATCGGCTTGACCCGCGTCGGGTTGAAGCCCGCCCGGGTGAGCGCGCCCGCCGTGCCGGCGAGCCCCTCGGGCGCGTCGGGCAGGAAGAGCACGTCGGCCTGGGCGCCCGGTCCGGTGATCAGCGGCGCGAGCCGCCCGACCGCCGCCGCGGGATTGCCGGCCGGGTAGCGCTCGAGGGCCACCACGCGCCCGCCCTTGCGGGCGACCGCCTCGCGGAACTGGGCCTCGACCACATGGCCGTAGGTCGTCTCCGGGATGAGCGCCGCGAAGGAGCGCCGGCCCGCGGCCGTCACCTCGTCGACGACGCGGTCGACCTCGGGCTGGGGCAGGAAGCTCAGGAGATAGACGCCGCGGGCGGCCACGCTGGCATCGGTCGAGAACGCGATCACCGGCTTGCCCGCAGCCCGGGCGGTCGCGGCGGCGCCCTGGACGCTGCCCGCGAAGAGGGGGCCGATCACGAGTTCGGCCCCCTCCGCCACCGCCGCCGACGCGGCCTCGCGGGCCCCCTCGGGCGAGCCGCGGTCGTCCTTCACCAGGATCTTCAGATCGGGGTTCTGGAACTCCTGCACGGCGAGTTCGGCGGCGTTGCGCATGGCGGTCCCCGCCGCGGCGCCCGGGCCGGTGAGCGGCAGGATCAGCGCCACCTTGACGGAGCCGGCCCCGATCGTCGCGGCATCGCCGGCCGGTGGGGCGGGCGCCTCCACAACGGGCCGCGTCGCGACGACAGGGCTCACCCCGCCGCCGCAGGCGGCGAGCCCGAGGGCGAGCACCATGCTCGCCGCCAGCCGCCCCCGTCGTCCGAAGCGCATCGCCGCCATCGCCCCCGCTCCCCCGCTGCGACCGCCCCGACGCCCGACGGCATCGGCCGGCTGCAGAAAGTCTCCTCAGGAAGTGTAAACGACGGAACGCTCCGCGGTGAAGCAACAATGCCGCCGGTTTCCCCTGATGATCATCCCCCATGGTCAGTCCGGCCGCAATCGTGCGAGATACGGGCCATGAGCGACCGTGCCGATGATCCCCCCCGCCGCCCCGACGCGCCCGGCCGAGGGCCGGCGGTCTACACCGCCTTCGGCCTCGCCGCAGAGGCCGAGCCCCTGGCGCCGGGCCTGCACGTGGTGGCGACGCCGATCGGCAACCTCAAGGACGTGACCTTCCGGGCGCTCGGCACCCTCGCGGCGGCGGATGCGGTGCTGGCCGAGGACACCCGCGTCACCCGCACGCTGCTCGCCCATTACGGCATCACCACCCCGCTCGTGTCCTATCACGAGCATTCGGGCGAGGCGGTCCGCGAGCGCATGGTGGCGCGCATGAAGGCCGGCGAGGCGCTCGCCCTGGTCTCGGATGCCGGCACGCCCCTGGTCTCGGATCCGGGCTTCAAGCTCGTGCAGGCGGCGATCGCCGCGGGGCTCTCCGTCACGCCGGTGCCCGGCCCCTCCGCGGCCATCACCGCCCTGATGGCCGCGGGCCTGCCGACCGACCGCTTCTTCTTCGAGGGCTTCCTGCCGCAGAAGGCGGGGGCGCGGCGCAACCGCCTCGCCGCCCTCGCGAGCGTGCCCGGCACCCTCGTCCTGTTCGAGGCGCCCCACCGCCTGCCCGAGATGCTGGCGGATGCGGCCGAGATGCTGGGGGGCGGGCGCTCCGCCGCGGTCGCCCGGGAACTCACCAAGCTGTTCGAGACCGTGCGCCGCGGCGACCTCGCCTCGCTCGCGGCCGAGTTCGCCGCCTCCGGGCCGCCGAAGGGCGAGGTGGTGGTGGTGATCGGCGCTGCCGTCGAGGGCGCGCCGGGCCCCGAGGCGGATGCCGACCTCGACGCGCGGCTCACCGCAGCGCTCGCGCGCCATTCCATCAAGGATGCGGCGGCGCTCGTCGCCGACGAGACCGGCCAGAAGCGCCGCGACGTCTACGCGCGCGCGCTCGCGCTCACGCGGCGCGCCGATGACGAGGACTGACGATCCGGCGGCGCGCCGGCGGCGCGCCACCTATCTGCGCGGGCACGGGGCCGAGCGGCTCGCCCTGCTGGCGCTGCTCCTCAAGGGCTACCGGCCGCTCGCGCGGCGCTTCGCGGCCGCGGGCGGGGAGATCGATCTCGTCATGCGGCGCGGCAGCGTCATCGCCTTCGTCGAGGTGAAGGCCCGGCCGACCCTCGACGCGGCCGCCGCGGCGATCGACGCGCGCAAGCGCCGCGCCTTCTCGCGGGCGGCCCGCGCCTGGATCGCGCGGCATCCCTGGAGCGCCGGGCTCACCCTGCGGGCCGACGCGGTCTTCGTCGCACCGCGGCGCTGGCCGCGTCATCTCGTCTCCGCCTTCGACCTTGAGCCGTCCTGACAGGAGTTGGCAAACCATGCCGCGCCGTTCATGCTCTGTGCAGCGCAGCAAGGCCAGGGTTCCGCGCGGACCGGCCGGAGGGGCATCATGCGAAGTGGGTTCGGCTGCGAAGCCTGCGGCAGCCCGGCGGTGCGGTTCCCGGCCGTGCTGCACGAGGACGCACCGATCCAGTGCGACCGTTGCGGCTGCACGCTGATGGCCTGGGGCGCGTTCAAGCGCCGGGTGGAAGCGGAGACGGTGCGGCCCGACAGAGCCCGGGGCGATGAGGCGGAGGCGCCCGCCGTCAGTCCGAATGGCCCCGGATCGCCGCGATCAGGGTGCGCTTGAGGTCCTGCTGGCTGAAGGGCTTCTGCACCACCGGCCGGTCGCGGAACGGCTCGCGGATCCCGGCCCCGCCATAGCCCGTCGAGAAAACCAGCGGCAGGCCGCGCCGCACCACGGCCTCGGCGACCGGATAGATCGGCTCGCCCGCCACGTTGACGTCGAGGATCGCGACCGCGAAGGTCTCGTTCTCGGCCATTTCGAGCGCCGTGCTCAGCCGCGCGGCCGGACCCACGATGTCGCAGCCGAAATCGAGGAGCATGTCCTCCAGGAGCATCGAGATCGCCGCTTCGTCCTCGACGACGAGGACGCGGGCCCCATTCAGGATCTGGTCGCTTGTTTCCGTGCTCACGCCGGAGGCTCTTTCCTCAATGCCTCGCACCGAGGCCACGCTGTCACTCTGTGGATGGTCTGGATCACCGTTGGCCGCCAGGGCGGCGAATCCGCGCGCCCGCGCTCGCCGCGGAATCGCGCCCCCGCGGGTCGCGAGGGCCGTTGAGGCGTCGCCTGGAACGGGGTCCATGTCAAGCGTCGCCGTGACCCATCTCCGGCCGGTTCAAGTCGTGCGGATAAGAGGATGAACCCTCCCTCTCCAACGTCGCGGGCCTTGTGCACACTCAGCCGCCGCAAGCTGATTCTCGGGGCGAGTGCCGCCGCGCTCACCGGGAGCGCCGCCCGCGCGGCGGAGACGCCCGTGACCGTGGCCTCGAAGGGCGATGCGGAGGGCACGCTGCTCGGCCAGATGATCCTCCAGACCCTGCGCCGCATCGACATCCCGGTCGTCGACCGGCTGCAGCTCGGGCCGACGCGGATCGTCCGCACGGCCCTCGTCGCGGGCGAGATCGACGCCTATCCGGAATATACCGGCAACGTGGCGTTCTTCTCGGGGACGGAGACCGATCCGGCCTGGAAGCGTGCCGAAACCGCCTACGCGGCGGCGCGGCGCTTCGACGCCTCGCGCGGGCTGGTCTGGCTGACGCCCGCGCGGGCGAACAATTCCTGGCAGATCGCCGTGCGGGGCGGCCTCGCGCGGGCCGAGGGGCTGTCGAGCATGGAGGATTTCGCCCGGGCGGTCCGGCGCGGCCTGATCGAGTTCGCCGCCTCCGCCGAGTTCGTGGAGAGCCCGGCGGCGCTCGCGGCCTACGAGCAGGCCTACGGCTTCGTCCTGCCCCGGGAGCGCATCGTCACGCTGCCGGGCGGCGACACCTCGGTCACCCTGCGGGCGGCCGCCCAGGGGATCAGCGGCGTCAATGCCGGGATGGTCTACGGCACCGACGGGGCCATCACCGCCCTCGACGTAGTGGTGATGGCCGATCCCAAGGGCGCGCAGATCGTCTACGAGCCGGCCCCGGTCTTCCGCGAGCCCGTCCTCGCCCGCCACCCGGCGATCGCGCCCGCCCTCGACAGGGTCTTCGCGGGGCTCGACCTGCCGACCCTGCGCCGCCTCAACGCCGCCATCACCGTCGAGGGCGAGACCCCCGAGGCGGTGGCCCGTCGCCATCTCGGGTGAGGCCCGGATGGCGCGCGACCCTGCGGGCCGGCCAAGGCTCCCGACCCCGGATCGGGCGGCGCCATGACGCTCGGCGCCCGCCCGCTCCCGGTCCTCGCCTTCGCGGCCGCCGCGACCGCCGCGGCGGCGCTCGCCGGTCTGCCGCTCCTGACCCTGGCGCCGAACCGGCTCGTCCCGGGTGCACCGGTCGGGGCCGGCTGGGCGGGGGCCGGCGCGGCCCTGCTCGGCCTGCTCGCCGCGGGATTGCTGTCCGGCACGCGCCGCCGCGATGCGCTCCTGGCGCTCGCCGCCGCCCTCACGGGGCTCGCAGTGCTGGGCCTCGGCATCGGGGCGGGAGCGGCCGGGCTCCTCGCCGGGCAGCCACCGGCCGCGCGGGCCTCCCTCGGCGCGGGGGCGTGGATCGCCGGGCTCGCGCTCGCGCTGATCGCGGGCGAAGCGGTCCGGGCCACCGCCCTCCAGGCCGCCGGGCTCTTGACGCTCGCGATCTCCGTCCTGGCTGGCGGGATCGCGGTCCATTCCGGATTGTTCGACTCCCTCTCGCTGGTGGTGGAGTACCGCGCCCGCGCCGGGGCGGTGAATGCCGCCATCCTCCAGCACCTCGCGCTCGCCGCTGGCGCACTGGCGCTCGCCGTTGCGGCGAGCGTGCCGCTTGCGCTTCTGAGCCTGCGCCGAGGGTTCGCGGCGCGCCTGATCGACACGGCGCTCAACGGCGTTCAGGTCGTGCCGGCACTGGCGCTCTTCGCCGCTTTGGTCTCCCTGCTGTCGGGCCTGCTCGCGCGGCTGCCCGGGCTGCGGGAACTCGGCCTCGGGGCGATCGGGCCGACCCCGGCCGTGATCGGCACCGCCGCCTACCTCGCCCTGCCGCTCGTCCGGAGCCTCGCGGCGGGCCTTGCCGCGACGGATCCCACCGTCGTCGAGACCGCGCGCGCCCTCGGCCTGACGCCGTGGCAGGTCCTGCTGCGGGTGCGGCTCCCGCTCGGCGCCCCGATCCTCCTCGGGGGCCTCAGGGTCGCGGCGGTGCAGAGCATCGGGCTGACGACGCTCGGCGGCCTCGTCGGCGCGGGCGGGCTCGGGGCGGTGGTCTTCGACGGGATGGCGCAGTTCGCCCCGGACCTGATCGTGCTCGGCGCCGTGCCGGTGATCGCCTTGTCGCTCGCCGTCGATCGCGGCCTCGCCGCACTCAACCCCCGGAGGGTCGCATGAGCCCGCGCTGGTCCGGCGCCCTCGGCACTGCCGCGATCGGGCTCCTCCTCGCCGCCCTGGCGCATCCGGCCGTCGCGGGCCTCGTCGCCCGGGCGGCCGGGCTGTCCGCGGGCGCCCCCGTGCCGCTCGACCGGCTGCTCTGGCTCGCGCAGCGCCACCTGTTCCTTGCACTTGCCGGCTTCGCGCTCGCCGGCGGGCTCGGCCTCGCCCTCGGCATCCTGGCGACCCGGACGGGGGGCGCGCGGCTGCGCGGTCCGATCGACGCGCTCGCCGCCGCCGCCCAGGCCGCCCCGCCCGTCGTGGTGATCGGGCTCGCGCTCCCGGTGCTCGGTTTCGGCGCCCCGCCGACCCTGCTGGCGCTCGCCTGCTACGGGCTGATGCCGGTCCTGCGCGCCACGAGCGATGCGCTGGGAAACGTGCCGGAGGAGGTGCGCGCCGCCGCAATCGCCATGGGCTTGACGCCCGCGCAGCTGTTCTGGCGGGTGGATCTGCCGCTCGCGGCCGGTCCGATCCTCGCGGCCCTGCGCGTTGCGATGGTGGTGGCGGTGGCGACCGCCGCGGTCGGGGCGCTCGCCGGCGCACCGACCCTTGGCACCCCGATCGTGGTCGGGCTGCAGAACCAGAACGGGCTGCCTCTGCTGCAGGGCGCGGCGGCGGCGGCGGCGCTCGCCTTCCTGGCCGATGCGGTCGTGCTCGCGGTCGAGGCCGTCGTTCGGCGTCCGGGGCAGGATCCGTCCTAAATAGAAACTGAGATGTGCGGAAGCCGCCCCGCTCCTAAGTTTCAATTGAGGGCCGGTGGGGCTGCCGCAGGCGGGAGCGCTCAATCCGCCACGGTGTCATCCGCCAGGGTCGGCAGCGCCGGTGGCAACTGATACGGACGGGGATCGCTGCGGGATTTGGGGTCAACCGCCGATCTCCACGGTCGCGCCCTTGACGACATGGCGGGCGAGGTCGCGGGCATCCCAGTTGGTCAGGCGGATGCAGCCATGCGATTCCGTCTTACCGATTTTCTCCGGGTCCGGCGTGCCGTGAATGCCGTAGGATTCCGCCGAGAGGTCGATCCAGACGAGGCCGACCGGATTGTTCGGACCGGGCCTGATCGTGAACTTGTGCTTCGCGTGCACCCCCGCGAAGCCGTATTTCGGATCGTAGGTGTAGTCCGGATCGAAGACGATTCCCTTCACCTTGAAGGTGCCCTGCGGGGCGGGTTTCTCCTCGCTGCCGATCGAGGCCGGGTAGACGGCGAGGAGCGCGCCGTCGCCCCCATAGGCCCGCACCTGAAGGGCCTCCTTGTCGACGACGATCCGCTGGACTTTCGGCTCCTCGGGCAGGCTCTTGGCGGCGGGCCGCTCCAGCTCCAGCGGGGCGACGGCCGCCACCGTGACCAGAGTCCCGGGCTTGTCGAACGCCTTGCCCGGGTTCAGGGCCTCGAACAGCGCGCGACTCATGTGGAAGCGCTCGGCCAGCATCTCGGCCGGGCCGGTATAGGCCAGGGCCTTGAGATCGGCCTGCTCCTCCATCTTCGCGGGGATCTCCTTCACGAAGGGGCCAGCCGTGTCCTTCTCGGTGATGGTGTAGTCGCCGAGCACCGGATCCTGGCTCGTCACCGCGAGGGCGTCCCAGAGCGCCCCGTCGAGGCGGCCCGACGCCTTCATGCCCCTGGCCTCAGCGAAGGCCTTGAGCGCGCCCTCGAGATTGTCGCCGGAGCGGCCATCGATGACGCCCGGGGAGAAGCGGGCCCGGTCGAGGAGCACCTGCACCTTGACGAGGAGCGGATCGGGCTGCTTGCCGGTTTCCCTGGTCTGGCGGTCGGGCTCGAACCGCGCCGTATTCACGGCCTCGCGGTCGAGGGCGGTCTCGGCCGCGCCCGCGCCTCCGATCAGCAGGAGACATGCCGCCACTCCGTAGATCGCCCGTCGCATCGCCTTGACCTTGTTGCCGCGCTCGCCTCAAGTCGCGGAGGGGCCCTCCCGTTCCACATCATTGGCAAAGCCGGTGCCCGGCCGGGCGCTCGCGCTCGTCGAGATGGAGGTGGTTGCCGTGCGCGGCATCCGATCCGGGCCCGAGCACGGTGCGGAAGAAGGCGCAGGCCTTCGCCTGCACCGCCGCCTGGAAGGCCGCCTCGGGCGTGCCGTCCGCTTCTGTCCCGATCGTCACTGGATCGCGGCCCTCGAAGGTGAAGCCCACGATGTCGACGGCGTTCGCGAAGGCGTGCTCGCTCAGCTTGGCCTCCGGGTCGCGGTTCTGGCCGCGGCACTCGTAGGAGGTGGCGATGCGGACGGAGCGGGGGGCATAGCCGAGCCCCCGCTCGGCGAGGACACGCACCTCCGTGCTCCACCGGGCGAGCGCCTCGGTGGCCTGGCAGGTGAGGGTGGCTGCGGGCGAGACCAGGACACCGTCCGGCAGTTCGGTGACCCGGAGCGGCTTCGGCGCGCCGCAGAGCCCGTCCGAGAGCGGCGGCAGGGGTTCGGCCTTGACCCCGAGGCGGTCGAGCCGACGCAGGCAGGCGGTGTCGTCCGGCACCACCGGCGTCACCGGACCGGCGGGCAGCTCGGCGGGTCGTTCGGGCGGCAAGGGGGCAGGCGTGGGGGCGGGCTCGAGGGGAGACGGGGCGGGCTCGGCCGCCGGCGGCGGCCGATCGGGGCGCGGCGGCGGGAGCGGCACCTCGGCCACCGCGGGCCGGGCCAGAAGCAGGGCGGCGAGGAGGACAGGATGACGAATCAGCATTCCTTCCGCCGATCGTGTCCAGCGTCTCTCAACGGCCCGCGACCGTGACCGTTCCACGACCTTGCGGCTTGCACCCCGGGCGCCGCCCTCTATCGTCGGGGCTTAAGGCTCACAGGCACAGGATCGACGCGCATGGCTGGCACGACGGCGACTCTCCCGGGCAATCCGTTCTCGGAGCCGGTCTGGACGACGCCCCACGGCCTGCCGCCCTTCGAGCGGATCGAACCCGCCCATTACGAGCCGGCCTTCACGGCGGCGCTCGCGGAGCACGAGGCCGAGATCGCGGCGATCGCCGACAGCCCGGAGCCGCCGAGCTTCGCCAACACGGTTGCGGCGCTGGAGCGGTCGGGTCAGGGGCTCAAGCGCGTCAGCGGCGTGTTCTTCAACATCACGGGCAGCCACACCAACCCGGAGCTCCAGGCCGTCGAGCGCATCATGGCGCCGCGCCTCGCCCGGCACCGCAGCGCGCTCTTCCTCAACGGAGCGCTGTGGGCACGGGTCAAGGCGCTCGACGAGGCGGGCCTGTCGGAGGAGGAGCGCCGCGTCCTCGACCGCTACCGCACGCTGTTCCGCCGCGCGGGCGCGGATCTCGACCCGGCCGCGAAGGAGCGCGTGGCCGCCATCACGGCGCGGCTCGCCGAACTCGGCACGCGTTTCTCGCAGAACCTGCTGGCCGACGAGAGCAGCTTCGTGCTGCCGCTGGAGACCGAGGAGGATCTCGGGGGCCTTCCCCCCTTCCTGCGCGCGGCCGCGGCGCGGGCCGCCGCCGAGCGGGGCCTGCCGGGCCACGTCATCACCCTGGCGCGCTCCCTGATCGAGCCCTTCCTGGTCTTCTCCACCCGGCGCGACCTGCGCGAGCGCGCCTATACGGCCTGGATCCGCCGGGGCGAGAACGGGGGCGAGACCGACAACCGCGCGATCATCGTGGAAACCATGCGGCTGCGGGCCGAGCGGGCGCGGCTCCTCGGCTACGAGACCTTCGCGGATTTCAAGCTCGCCGACACGATGGCGGGCACGCCCGAGGCCGCCATGAAGCTCCTGCGCGAGGTCTGGACGCCCGCCCGCGAGCGCGCGGCGGCCGAGCGCGACCGGCTGCAGGCCATGGTCCGGGAGGAGGGCGGGAATTTCGACCTCGCTCCTTGGGACTGGCGTCACTACGCCGAGAAGCTGCGCCGGGCCGAGCACGACCTCGACGAGGGCGAGATCAAGCCGTACCTGCCCCTCGACGGCGTGATCGCGGCGAGCTTCGACACGGCCTCGCGCCTGTTCGGCTTGAGCTTCGAGGAACTCCCGGCCTTCCCCCGCTACCATCCGGACGTGCGCGCCTGGGCGGTGAAGGACCGCGACGGCACGACGATCGGCCTCTTCCTCGGCGATTACTTCGCGCGGCCGAGCAAGCGCTCGGGCGCCTGGATGAGCGCCTTCCGGTCGCAGGAGCGGCTCATCGGCCCGGTGACGCCGATCATCGTCAACGTGATGAACTTCGCCAAGGGTGGAGAGGGCGAGCCCTCGCTCCTCTCCTTCGACGATGCCCGCACGCTGTTCCACGAATTCGGCCACGCCTTGCACGGACTTCTGTCGGACGTCACCTATCCGCTGCTCGCCGGCACGGCCGTGGCGGGCGATTTCGTCGAGCTGCCCTCGCAGCTCTACGAGCACTGGCTGGAGCAGCCCGAGGTGTTGCGGGCGCATGCGCGCCACTACCGCACGGGCGAGCCGATGCCGGAGGCGCTGCTCCAGCGGCTGCTCGCCGCCCGCACCTTCAACCAGGGCTTCGCCACCGTGGAATACACGGCCTCGGCCATTGTCGACCTCGACCTGCATCTCTCGCGCGCCGTGGAGGAGGGGCTCGACGTGAACGCCTTCGAGGCCGAGGCCCTGCGGCGGATCGGCATGCCGGCCGAGATCAGCATGCGGCACCGCTCGCCGCACTTCGCCCATATCTTCACGGGCGAGGGCTATGCTGCCGGTTACTATTCCTATCTCTGGTCGGAGGTGCTGGACGCGGATGCCTTCGACGCGTTCCGGGAGGCGGGCGACATCTTCGACCCCGAGACGGCGCGCCGCCTGCGGACCTATGTGTACGGGGCGGGGAACCTGCGCGACGCGCAGAGCGCCTACACGGCCTTCCGGGGCCGGCTGCCGAGCATCGAGCCTCTCCTGCGCAAGCGGGGCCTGCTCGCCGCCTAAGTATCCATGCCGGAACGGCTGCCGTTGCCGATGGCCGCTAACCATTCGGTAAACAAACATCCTTAACCAATAGCTTCCTGGGATCGTTGGGAAGCTTTTGCGTCATGAGCGACGGCAAGGATCAGGCCGGGGCGTCGGCGCCCGGCACGTCGGCAGCCTCCGCGGAGGCGAGCCTCAAGGATGCGGTGACGAGCGCCAGGGCTGCGCTCCCGAAGGCCGAAGCCTTCCGCAAGGTTCCGGCCTTCCGCCTGAAGCTGCGCCCGCCGATCGCGGCGGCGCTGCTCGGCGGCCTCTGCCTCGGCTCCTTCGGAGGCGGCGCCGCGGTCGCGCTCCTCACCAAGGGTGCCCGAGCGGAGCGGCCGGCGATCGGACAGGCCGAGTGGAAGAAGCTCGCGACGCGCCTCGACGCGCAGGCCGCCGAGTCCGCTCGCCTCGCCACCGACATCAAGCTCCTCAAGGACCGCACCGCCGAGGCGCATGATGCGGCCGAGAAGGCGCGGGCCGAGAGCGGCACGCGCTTCGGCCAGCTCGCCGAGCGCCTCGACCGGCTGAACAAGGTCGGCGGCGAAACGGCGACGAAGCTCGCCGGTCTCTCCGAGAAGCTCGACCATTTCGACCGCGAGCAATCCGCCCGCGTGACGGCGCTCGGCGAGAAGGTCGAGCGGCAGCGGAGCGCGGCCCCGGCCGCTCCTGCGCCCGCGGCGCCCGCCGCGAAGGTTGCCGCGGCCGAGCCCGCGCTGACCGGCAGCCTGCCCGACAAGCCGGCCGCGAAGCCTGCGCCCACCCTGGTGGACGGCTGGACGCTGCGCGACGTCTATGACGGCGTGGCGATGATCGAGAACCGCAACCGGCGCCTCGTCGAGGTGGGGCCGGGCGACACCGTCCCCGGCATCGGCCGCGTCGAGGCGATCGAGCGCCGGGGCAAGACCTGGGTCGTCGTGACGAACCGGGGCCTGATCACATCGCAGCTGTGGTGAGGCTCACGCCGCCTCGTCCGACTTGGCGTCGGCGGGCTTGGCCGCAGCGACAAGCCCTTCGCGCTCGCGGCGCCGGCCCCGGGCCTTCGCCTGGGCCCGCAGGGCCTTGGTCGGATGAAGAATCTCGGCGAGGCGGGCGAGAGCCTCGGCGTCGTCGAGATGGCGGGCGTCGAAATCGGGCATGATGGTCCCCCGGGCGCGAGGCCCGTGGCTGGTGGGGTACGCACACGCATACAAGATACACAACAACCGATGACAAGCTGAACAGTTCCGCACCTGACGAGGCCGCGCAACAAAAGTTTTCGCGCCTCGCTGCAAGTCAGTGGACCTGCGCTCCGCTCGGTTTCCCAAGTTCTAAGGCGGCCCTCCAAGTCTCGTTGTGCGGCAACGCACGTGCGGGTCGCGTTGCGGTGCAAGACAAAGTGGTCACGAAGGCGCGAGGAAACGCGCGCCGGTTGTCGCTGTGACACAGCTACCGGCACCGATCAATCAGAGGTTGTCCCGACCATCCGGCGGCCTCTGCTGCGGTGCCGCAAGGCCGGCTCAGGCTTCGATCACGCGTCTCTGCCGCCGCGCCTGCGAGGTGGCCTGAGCTCTCGCGCAAGGCGGTCCGCAACGGCGCGGCGCGACCGCCATCTCAAAGCTGCCGCAACGGACTTGAACCGTCTCGCAGCAGGGTCACTCGTGTCCGTCCCGAATCGCGTGCCGATGCGTCACGTTCCCGGGACGGTCATGGATCGATGGAAGCGGCAGCGAGCGCCGCCCCCGGTCAGTTCCGGTGGATGCGTGCGGACTGGGCCATGCGGATCAGCTCGCGCGCCGTGAGCCCGCGATGCTCCTGCTCCCGCTCGATCGGCCTTGCGGTCACGGAAACCGGACGCGCCGCCTCGTTCCGCGACGCGTCCTGGGGATCCTGGAACGCACGGCTCCGCCAGGCTCTTGCCAAAGCTCTCATGCTCACCCCCGGTGCAAATCAGTGTGCATCAAGGCTAACAAAGCTTTGCAGCTCACGACATTCTTGAAGGTCGGGAGGGGTGCCCTAGGGCGCTCCCCGCCGACGTGGATGCCGGTTCGGCGCAAGGGAGCGCGACAAATCAAAGACTGAAGAGCCGTGACCGTTTCAATCGAAACGGCCACGGCTCCAGCGCGGCGGGCTCAGCGCGTATCCTCTTGAAGAAGCTCGGTATTGATCGCGAAGGCGGCCATCGCGCCCTCGGCCGCGGCCACGATGGCGAACTGCACGCGGCGCGAGGCGTCCCCCGCCACGTAGAGGCCCGGCACGTTCGACTGCTCGTAGTCGCGGGTCGGCACCGTGCCCTTCGGCGTCAGGTCGCAGCCGATCCGCTCGACGAGCGGGGAGGGGGCGCAGGCGGCGGGCGCGAAGAACAGGGCACGGCAGGGCAGGGCATCGCCATCCGCGAAGCGGAGGCGGACCGGGCGTCCGTCCTCGCCTTCGAGGCGCGCCACCGGCCGCTCGTCGATGCGGATGCGCTGACGCGCGAGCCGGTCGCGATCGGACGCCGACAGCTCCTCCGCCGGACCGTCCGTGCAGAGGACGAGGTCCCGGGTCCAGCTGGTGAGTTCGAGGGCGAGGCCCTTGCCGCTCCCGCCGCGCCCGTAGACGACGACGGGCGCGTCCCGGTTCTCGTAACCGTCGCAATAGGGGCAATGGTGGACGCCATGGCCCCAGAACTCCGCGAAGCCCTCGACCGGCGGCAGCTCGGTGGCGAGTCCAGTGGCGAGGATGAGGCGGCGGGCCCGTTCCGTGCGGCCATCCGCCAGGACGACCGTGAAGCCGTCCTCCTCGCGGCGCGCATCCGTCGCCTCGCCGTCGCGGCATTCGACACTCGGATAGCGCGCCAGCTCCGCCCGGGCGGTCGCGCGCAGCTCGCCCGGCGGGCAGCCGTCATGGCCGAGATAGCCGTTCATCCGCGCCGTCACGGCGTTGCGCGGATGCCCGGCATCGATGAGCAGCACCGTGCGGCGGCACCGGGCCAGAACCAGGGCCGCACTCAGGCCCGCGGGCCCGCCGCCCACGATGATCACGTCGCGCATGAGAGTTCCGCCGCTGCACCCCTGTCCGACAAGACGCGAGGCGCAGGGAGGGTTCACGCGGCGCGCACGAAAAAGGGCGCTCGCGCGCCCTTGTCCCGATGCCGCAGATGCAATCCGGTCAGGCGGCGGCGGTCTTCACCGCGATGCCCCTCTCGGCGAGCAGCTGCTGCAGCTCGCCCGACTGGAACATCTCGCGGGTGATGTCGCAGCCGCCGACGAACTCGCCCTTCACGTAGACCTGCGGAATGGTCGGCCAGTTCGAATAGGCCTTGATGCCCTCGCGGATCTCCATGTCCTCCAGCACGTTGATGCCCTTGTAGTCGACGCCGAGGTAATTGAGGATCTGAGCGACCTGACCCGAGAAGCCGCACATCGGGAATTGCGGCGTGCCCTTCATGAACACGACCACGTCCTGTGACTTGATCTCGTTCTCGATGCGGGTGTTGATGTCGGTCATGATGGTTGTCCCTTTAGGTCGGGCGGCGTCGGCCGCCGGTTGGTGCGAGAAGCGGGCCTAAGCGTGACAGCGCCGCGTCCATGTCGAAATCCGGTGCAACCAGCTCCTCGGGCGTGAAGGGCATCTGCTCCGGCAGTCCCTCGATCAGGCTGTCGCCGTGAATGTGAAGGGACGCATCGGCATTCCGCTTCGCCGACCGCCACAGATCGTCCCAATCGATGCGCTGGCGCGTGGAACGCGTGTAGAGGCCGCGGGCCGCCGTCTGAAAGGTGATCACCTCCGCCCGCCACGACCGCGTCGACTGCGCCGTCGGAGCCGAGACGTACTTGAGGACATGGACCAGAACGAGCAAGAGAGCACTCGCAGTCGCCCGAATGCGCGACGCCCCCACCTCCTCGATCTCCTCGGCGACGGCGTCCCAATCGAGCGCGTTCGACAAGTCCGGACGAGCGGCCAAACTCCGCAGGGCCGATGCCTGCTGCTCGGCCCACGTCACAATGTCCTCCTCGTAGAGCGGGGGCTGGTCCATTGCGGGCTCCGCGGAGCCTAATCCTGGGGGACGCCCGTCGTCAGCGCAAGCGCGTGGAGCACGCCCCCCATGCGACCCTGCAATGCGCCGTAGACCATCTGGTGCTGCTGCACCCGCGACTTGCCCTTGAAGGACGAGGACAGGACGGTGGCGGCGTAGTGGTCGCCATCGCCGGCGAGGTCGCGGATCTCGATCTTGGCATCCGGGAGAGCCTCCCGGATCATCGCCTCGATCTCGCGGGCGTCCATGGGCATGGTTCAGGAATCTCCGTGGATAAGGTTCAGGCGGCGGGGCCGGCCATATAGTTCGGCAGCCACGCCTCGTGGACGCCGCGCAGCTCCTCCACCGATATGGTCTCGTCGCCCGGCAGGGTCAACGAATCCGCCCCCGTGACGCCGATCACCGCCGCGTCGATGCCCTGCGCGGAGGCGCTGTAGAGGAGGTCGGGAAGGGTCTCGGGATCGACCGCAAGGAGATAGCGGCCCTGGTCCTCGCCGAACAGGTAGGCGTGGCAGGGGACCGGCAGGGGGCACTCGGGCAGGGCGGCGCCGATGCCGCCGGCCATCGCCATCTCGGCGAGCGCCACGGCGAGGCCGCCATCCGAGAGGTCATGCACCGTGTCGACGAGACCCGAGGCGATGAGCCCGCGCACGAACTCGCCGTTGCGGCGCTCGGCTGCGAGATCGACCGGGGGCGGGGCGCCCTCCTCGCGGCCGCAGATCTCGGCGAGGTAGAGGGACTGGCCGAGCCAGCCCTCGGTGCGGCCGATCAGCACCAGCGCGTCGCCCTCGCGCTTGAACGCGATGGTGGCGGTCTTCCTCACGTCGTCGACGACGCCGACGCCGCCGATGGTCGGGGTCGGCAGGATGCCGACGCCGTTGGTCTCGTTGTAGAGGGAGACGTTGCCCGAGACGACCGGGAAGTCGAGGGCGCGGCAGGCCTCACCGATGCCGTGGATGCAGCCGACGAACTGACCCATCACCTCCGGCCTCTCCGGGTTGCCGAAGTTGAGGTTGTCGGTCACGGCGAGCGGCCGGCCGCCGACCGCGCTGATGTTGCGGTAGGCCTCTGCCACGGCCTGCCGGCCGCCCTCGACCGGATCGGCCTCGCAGTAGCGGGGGGTCACGTCGGTGGTGAGCGCAAGCCCCTTCGGCCCGTCCTCGACCCGCACCACGGCGGCGTCGCCCCCGGGCTTCTGCACGGTGTTGCCGAGGATGAAGTGGTCGTACTGCTCCCAGACCCAGCGCTTCGAGGCGAGGTCGGGCGAGCCGACGAGCCTGCGCAGCGCGTCCACGTTCGTCACCGGCGCCGGCACCTCCTCAGGCCCGAGCACCGGGTGGTACAGGTTCGAGCGGTGCGGCCGGTCGTAGACCGGGGCCTCGTCGCCGAGTTCCTTGATGGGCAGGTCCGCGACGGTCTCGCCGCCATGCTTGATGACGAAGCGCAGCGTGTCGGTGGTGTGGCCGATGATCGCGAAATCGAGGCCCCACTTCACGAAGATGGCCTTCGCCTGCTCCTCCATGCCCGGCTTGAGCACCATGAGCATGCGCTCCTGGCTCTCGGAGAGCATCATCTCGTAGGCGGTCATGCCGGGCTCGCGGGTCGGGACCGCGTCGAGGTTCAGCTCCACCCCGAGATTGCCCTTGGCGCCCATCTCCACTGCCGAGCAGGTGAGGCCCGCCGCGCCCATGTCCTGGATCGCGATGACGGCGCCCGAGGCCATCAGCTCCAGGCAGGCTTCGAGGAGGAGTTTTTCCGCGAAGGGATCGCCCACCTGCACGGTCGGGCGCTTCTCCTCGGAGGATTCGTCGAAGGCGGCCGAGGCCATGGTGGCGCCGTGGATGCCGTCGCGCCCGGTTTTGGAGCCCAGATAGACGATCGGGTTCCCGACGCCGGTCGCCGCCGCATAGAAGATCGCATCGGCCCGCGCGAGCCCGACCGCCATGGCGTTGACCAGGATGTTGCCGTCGTAGCGCCGGTGGAAGCCGACCGAGCCGCCGACGGTCGGCACGCCGAAGGAATTGCCGTAGCCGCCGATGCCCGCGACGACGCCCGCCACGAGGTGGCGGGTGCGGGGATGGTCGGGGGAGCCGAAGCGGAGCGCGTTCAGCGCCGCGATCGGCCGCGCGCCCATGGTGAACACGTCGCGCAGGATGCCGCCCACCCCCGTCGCCGCGCCCTGGTAGGGCTCGATGAAGCTCGGGTGGTTGTGGCTCTCCATCTTGAACACGCAGGCGAGGCCGTCGCCGATGTCGATGACGCCCGCATTCTCGCCCGGGCCCTGGATCACCCAGGGCGCGCTGGTCGGCAGCGTCCGCAGGTGGATGCGCGAGGACTTGTAGGAGCAGTGCTCGTTCCACATCGCCGAGACGATGCCGAGCTCCGTGATGGTCGGCTCCCGCCCGATCAGTCCCTTGAAGCGGGCGTATTCCTCCTCGGTGAGGCCGTGCTGGCGCACCAGTTCGGGCGTGATGGCGATGTCGTTGCGGATCATGCGGCACCCTCTCCGGCGTCCTGCGGCCTCGCGATGCGCTTAATGCCTCGCGGGACCGGATGGCAACTCGCCGGTGCGATCCTATCCCCGCTGCGGCACCGGCTCCGCCCTTGCGGCGGCCCGGCGCCGGCTCCGGCGCCGCCCGAGATAGAGGAGCAGGCCCGTGACCCCGAAGAGCGGCATCGCCAGCGCGGCCAGGAAGAACAGGAGCGTGCCGGGCCAGCCGAAGAAGCGCCCCTCGTGCAGCGCCAGCATGCTGCCGGCGAGCTTCTCCCCGAGCGGTCGGGCGGCGTAGAGATCGCTCGACACGACGGTGCCGTCCGGCCGGATGCGCCACTCGTCGCGGGCCTGGCGGTGGGGGGCGTCCGGGGCCACGGAGCGGATGCGGATCGGCTCGGGGCCGCGCGGCGGCGCCAGGGTCGCGACCGCATAGCGCCCATCCGTGGCGGTCTCGAAGGCCGCGAAGGCCCGGTCGAGGGAGCCGCCGGAGCCGGGGCCGTCCCGGCGGGCCTCCGCGGCCTCGCCGCGCGGCAGACGCCCGGTGAGGAGCAGGGCGGCGCCGTCCCGATACCAGCCGAAGGACCACCACAGGCCGGTGAGGGCGATGACGAGGTAGATCGCGAGCACCCAGGTCCCCACGACCGCGTGGAGGGACCAGTAGAGGGGCCGGCCGCGGCGGCTCAGCGCCGGCCTCAGCCAGACCCGCCAGTCGCCGACCCGCTTGGGCCAGCGCAGATAGAGCCCCGAGAGCGCGAGATAGACCAGCGCCAGCAGGCTCGCGCCGGTGAGGGTGCGGCCGAAGCCGTTGCCATCCCCGGGGATGAGGAGCCAGCGGTGCAGGCGCAGGATGGTGCCGAAGGCCGCCTCGCCCCGGCCCGGCCCGAGGATGCGGCCGTCATACGGATCGACATAGACCGTCTCGCCGCGTCCCCGCCCGCCCTCGGGCGCGAAGCGGATGCGGGCGGCCCGCTCCGGCTCGCCCGAGAGCGTGAGCAGCGCGACCCGCTGGCCCGGCGCCTCCGCCTGGAGCCGGGCGAGGAGCGCGTCCGGCGTGAGTCGGGGGGCGGATCGCGGCGCCACCGTGACGATGCCGGGGCTGAGCGCCTCGACGATTTCGTCCTCGAAGGTCAGGAGCGCACCGGTGACGCCGCACAGCATCAGGACGAGGCCGGCACTGAGGCCGAGGAACCAGTGGATCTGGAACAGGAGCGGATGCAGGCGGGCCATGTCAGAAGCTCACCCGCGCCGAGGCCAGGACCTGGAACGGCTCGCCGACCTCCACCCCGAGATTGTTCGTGCCGATCGAGGACGTGTAGTAGGTCGTGTCGAGCAGGTTGCGGATGTTGAGCTGGAGCGTCGTCGGCAGGGCGGCGACCACGGTGTCGTAGGCGACGAAAGCGTCCACCACCGCGTAGTCCGGCAGCTTGAAGCTGTTCACCGCGTCGCCCGGCCGGTAGCCGACGTAGCGCGCTCCCGCGCCCGCCCGCAGGCGCCCGTCGCCGACGATGCCGAAATCGTGGGTGACCCAGAGGGAGGCGGTCTGCGGCGCCACGTTGGTGAGGCGCTTGCCGGTGAGCAGCGGATCGGCGAGGACCACCGCGTCCGTATAGGCGTAGGTGGCGATCACGCTCCAGTCCGGCGCGATCTGGCCGGCGATGTCCACTTCGAAGCCGCGCGAGCCAACCCGGCCGGCCGTGCGGCTGACGCTGATGCCGTTGACGGTCTCGGTGTAGAGCACATTGCTCTTGACGATGTCGTAGAAGGCTGCCGTAGCGGTGATGCCCTCGGTCTGGACCTTGATGCCGACCTCCACCGCCTCGCCGGACTCAGGGGGAAGAGCGCCGATATAGCTCGCGATCGAGGAATTCGGCCGGAAGGTCTCGCTATAAGAGGCGTAGACGGAGGTCTCGGGGTTGAGGAGATAGACGGCCCCGACCCGCGGCACCACGCGCCCGCCCGAGACGTCGGTGTTGAGGTTGAAGGGGCGGCCCTTGCCGGCCTGCTGGGTGAAATCCTGGTAGCGCAGGCCGCCGACGAGGCTGAGCCGCTCGGTCACCGCCACGGTGTCCTGCGCGTAGACGGCCGCGGTCTCGATGCGCTCGAGCTGGTCGCTGTCGGCGGCCGAGACCGCGCGGCTCGCCGGCAGGGTGCCGTAGACGGGCGCGAAGATGCTGAAGCCGGCATTCGTCGGGCCCCGGATCATATCGGTGCGCAGCACCCGGCTCGCATCGTAGGAGGCGCCGAACAGGAGCTCGTGCGAGAAGCCGAGCGGATCCTCGACGCGGCCCGTCAGGTCGAGGCGGGCGGCATGCACCCCGAAATTCGAGTCCTGGGTGGCGTCGGCCCTTCGGGTCACGCGCCCGGTCGCCGCGTTGAAGGCCGTCACCCGGGCCTGGTTGTCCTCGTAGAAATTGTGGCTGTAGGCGTAGTTGAGGTCGAGCTTCCAGGTCTCGCCGAGGTCCTGGTTCACCTCGAACCCCGCCACGTGGCTCTCGCCGGCCGTGATGTTGTAGCGCTCGTCGAAGCGCCGGCCGCGCGGCACCGGCACCGCCCTGTGGGTGCCCGGATAGAAGATCGTGCCGCGGTCGAACGGCGCGCGGTAGTGCGAGAACTCATAGAACAGCCGCACCGTGGCGGTGTCGCCCCGCCAGGTGAGCGAGGGGGCGAGCACCTGCTGGTTCTGCGTGCCGAAATTGCGCCAGTACTCGGCATTGCGGTGCTCGGCCACGAACCGGTAGGCGAGTTCCGTGCCCTCGATCGGCCCCGTGAAGTCGAGCGAGGCGCCGCCGCCATTGAAGCTGGTGCCGAAGGCCTCGACGGTCCCGGCCGGCACGAAGCGCGGCTTCTTGGTGACGATGTTGACGAGCCCGCCCGGGTCGAGGATGCCGTAGAGGGCCGAGGCTGGCCCTTTCAGCACCTCCACCCGCTCGGTGGTGGGCATGAAGCTGCGGGGCAGCGCGGTGCGCAACCCGTCCCGCAGGATCGAGCCGTCGCGGTTGTCGCCGAAGCCCCGGCGCAGCACCGCATCCTGCGTGCCGCCGAGCGTGTTGGCCTGGGTGATGCCCGGGACGTTGTAGAGCGCCTCGTCGAGGGTGCGGACCTGCTGGTCGCGGATCACCTGCTCGGTGACGACGCTGACCGCCTGCGGGATCTTGAGGATCGGCGTCTCGGTGCCGTTCACGATGCTGCTGCGCACCGGCTGGTAGCCCCGCGCCACCACGGCGCCCTCCGGGGCGGAGCCCGCGACGGAGATCTCGTCGAGGGCGATGACCGGATCGCTCGCGCCCTGCGCGACGGCTCCGCCGATCCACGCCGCCTGCGCCGCGCAGACCACCAGCGCCACCCGACCCTTCACCATATCCCGAAACTCCGGATCCCCGCGCTCCCGTGACGCCGAGATGCGTTCGTCCGGGATGAGAACGGCGCGATGTCAATCAAACCAGCGGGACGGTGTCAACGCCGCAAGCCATTGAAAATAAACGATTATAATTGAAATAGTTCTAGTTTGCCACGGCCCGGGACGCCCGCTGCCGGCTGCTCGGCGGAGCCGACCGGCAGACCGATGCCGGTCAGCCGGCCCGCTTGGCCGCATCGGCGAGGAAATCCGCGATGGTGCCGACGAAGGCCTCGCCATAGGCCTCGCGCTTCCTCTCGCCGACGCCGTGCACGGAGCGCAGGGCCCAGAGGTCGACGGGCTTGGCGCGGGCCATCTCGATGAGCGTGCGGTCCGGGAAGATCATGTAGGCGGCAACCCCCTCCTGACGCGCGAGCGTGGCGCGCAGGCCCCGCAGGTGCTGGAACAGCGCCTCGTCGTCCGGCGACAGGCCGAGCGTGTCGTCGTGGTCGGCGGCGCTGCGGCTGCGGCGCTCCTTGGGCGGGCGCGGCTCCGGATCGGGACGCAGTTGCACCGTCTCGCGGCCGAACAGGATCGCCTCGCCCTTGTCGGTCATGGCGAGGCCGCCATAGCCGTCCTGGTTCTCGGCGACCGCCCCCGCCGCGAAGAGCTGGCGCATAATGGAGCGCCATGCCGCCACCGGCTTGTCGGCCCCGACGCCGAAGGTCCTGAGCCGCGTATGGCCGTTGCGGCGGATCTGGTCGGTCTCCTTGCCATGGACGAGGTCGCAGATATAGGCCGCGCCGAAGCGCTGGCCGGTGCGCACGATCGCGGACAGGACCTTCTGGGCCGCAACCGTGCCGTCGACCAGGGAGACGCCGCCCCGGCAGAGGTCGCAGCGGCCGCAGGGGCCGCTCGCCTCGCCGAAATAGGCAAGCAGCGACTGGCGGCGGCAGGTCGCCCCCTCGCAGAGCGCGATCATCGCCTCGAGCTTGCGGCGCTCGACCCGACGGCGCTCGTCCGGGATGTCCTTCTCGTCGATCTGCCGGCGGCGCAGCGCCATGTCGTCGAGGCCGTAGAGGGTCAGCGTGTCGGCCGGCAGCCCGTCGCGCCCGGCGCGGCCGATCTCCTGGTAATAGCCCTCGACATTGGAGGGCATGTCGGCGTGGCAGACGAAGCGCACGTCGGGCTTGTTGATGCCCATTCCGAAGGCGACGGTCGCCACCATGACGATCCCGTCTTCCTGCAGGAAGGCATCCTGGTTGCGCATGCGGGTGCCCTGGTCGAGGCCCGCATGGTAGGGCAGGGCCCTGACGCCCTCCTCCTGCAGCAGCTGCGCGAGCTGCTCGGTGCGCTTGCGCGACGAGCAGTAGACGATGCCGCTCTCCGCCCGGCGCGGGCGCAGGAAGCGGCTGATCTGGCGCGTCGGGTGCTCCTTGGGCGCGAAGGTCAGCCGGATGTTCGGCCGGTCGAAGGAATGGACGAAGACCTCGGGCTTGCGGCCGGCGGGGAAGAGCCGCTCGCTGATATCGGCCCGGGTGGCGGTGTCGGCGGTCGCCGTGAGCGCCACCGTCTGGACGCCGCCCAGCGCCTCGCGGGCCCGGGCGAGATCGCGGTATTCGGGCCGGAAGTCGTGGCCCCATTGCGAGACGCAATGCGCCTCGTCGACGGCGAGGCGCCGCACGCCCGCGCTCTGGAGCGCCTCGATCAGCCCCTCCATCAGCAGGCGCTCGGGCGAGACGAAGAGCAGGCGCAGGTCGCCCGCCCGGATCTGGCGCCAGGCCGCCCTGGCCGTGGCCTCGTCGATCGTGGAGTTGAGGGTCGCGGCGGCGACGCCGAACCCCTGCATCTGCTGCACCTGGTCGTGCATCAGGGCGATCAGCGGCGAGACCACGACGGTGAGCGAGCGCTCGACCAGGGCCGGGAGCTGATAGGTCATCGACTTGCCCGAGCCCGTCGGCATCACGGCGAGGACGTCGCGCCCGGCGAGCACGGCGCCGATGACCTCGGCCTGGCCGGGCCGGAAATCCTCATAGCCGAAGGTGGTGCGAAGCGCGGCGCGGGCCTCGTCGAGGCGTGAGGTCATCGGATCCCTGTTTCAGTGGCCGGAGCGGCATGGACGCCCCGGCGTTGAACGTGCCGGCGCGCGTTGCGACCGGCTTGGCAGGCATTACTTTTCGCCCGTCTACACGGCAGGTCCGCAATGCCTCTGAACATCCGCAGCGAGGAGGTGAATCGCCTCGCCGAGATGCTGGCTTCCGTCGCGCGCGTCAGCAAGACGAAAAGCCGTGCGTATGGCGCTGGAGAATGAAATTCAACGCCGCGAACAGTCGCTCTTTAGCGTTCCGCGCACGCATCAAGCCGATCCAGGACGCCTTGGCAGCCGCTCCAGAAACGGGCCTCAAGGCCGACAACGCCTTCTTCGACCATCTGAGCGGTGAGCCCTGATGTTCATTGAGTCCGCGCGGGGAACCCCTCTCCCGTGCGGGAGAGGGGCAGGCGATCGAAGATCGCGCGTGAGGGCCCAGGTGGTTCAGCAAGAAGCCTGAACCGGCCCGCTGCCAGCACCACGGCTTCAGAATCATTGCGGAACGGTCCGGGACCCTCGCGTGGGATCTTCGATCCCCATACCCCTCTCCCGCACGGGAGAGGGGATCCCGCGGTTCCCGCGCCCTCTTGTCTCCGAACAGATCAACCGGAAGCCGCATCACACCGACATCGCCTCCAGCCTCACCTGACGCCGGTCAGCCGGGAGCGAGGTGGCCATCCGCGACCGCGATCAGGTCGCCGCGGTTGCCGAGTTCGGCGAAGAGGGCCGGATCCGCCCCCGTCATCCAGACCTGTCCGGGCAGGGCTTCGAGCGCATCGAACAGGCCGGCGCGGCGGCGCGGGTCGAGATGGGCCGCGACCTCGTCGAGGAGGACGAGGGGCGGCAGGCCACTCATGCCGGCGACAAGCCGCGCATGGGCGAGCACGAGGCCGATCAGCAGCGCCTTCTGCTCGCCGGTGGAGGCGGTGCCGGCCGGCACATCCTTGGGGCCGTGGCGCACGAGCAGGTCGGAGGCTTGCGGGCCGGCGAGGGTGCGGCCGGCGGCGCGATCGCGAAAACGGTTCTGGCGCAGCATCGCGCGGAAGCGGTCCTCCGCATCGACCGCCGGCCAGACCGCCACGAGGTCGTCGATCTCGCCTTCGAGCCGCACCCCCGCCCAGGGGAAGGGCGAGGCCTCGTCCCGGCTGGCGAGGATGAGGCGGTCGAGGCGTTCCACCGTCTCGCGGCGGGCGAGCGCCACCGCGATGGCGAGTTCCGCCACCTCGCGCTCCACCGCGTCGAGCCAGGGAGTGTCGTCGGGCCGCTCCTCCAGGAGGCGGTTGCGGGAGCGCAGCGCCCGTTCGAGCGCGCTCACCCGGGCGCCGTGGCCGGCATCGACCGCGAGGACCAGCCGGTCGAGGAAGCGGCGCCGCTCCCCTGCCGGGCCACGGAACAGCGCATCGAGGTCCGGCGTGAGCCAGACCACCCGCAGATGCTCGGCGAAGGCCGTGGGGGAGGGCGCGCTCGCCCCATCGATGCGGCAGAGCCGGCCTGCGCGCTCCTCGCGGGTCTGCGGCGGCTCCCAGGCGGTGCCGACCCGGTGCTCGCCATGCGGCCCGGCAAGGTTCAGCGAGACCGCGAAGCCCCCCGGCCCGCCCTCGCGGGCCATGGCGGCGAAGTCCGCCCGGCGCAGGCCGCGTCCGGGCGCGAACAGCGAGAGCGCTTCAAGGATGTTGGTCTTGCCGGCGCCGTTCTCGCCCACCAGGGCGACGAAGGGCCGGCTCACGCCGAGATCGAGGCTCGCGTGATTGCGGAAATCCCGGGCGATGAGGCGCGTGACGCGAAAGGGGTCGGGGGCGGCCATGGGCGTTGAGCCACCCAATCAAGGGTCGTCGAGGAGCGTTGCAAGATCCCGCGCCCCATGAACGACGCGATCAATCGCCACGTCGTCAGTGAGGACGCTCACAAAGGGCTACGCCCTCACACCCGCATCGGCATCAGGACGTAGAGCGCGGGGGCTCCGTCCTTGTCCTGGATCAGGGTCGGCGAGCCCGGATCGGCGAGCTTGAACAGGGCGGTGTCCCCGTCGAGCTGCGCGGTGATGTCGAGGAGATAGCGGGCGTTGAAACCGATATCGAGGGGCGCCGCCTCGTAATCGGCATCGAGCTCCTCGGTGGCGCTGCCGGAATCCGGGTTGTTCACCGAGAGCGAGAGGCGTCCGCCGGCCACCGCAAGCTTCACGGCCCGGCCCCGCTCGGAGGAGATGGTCGAGACGCGGTCGACCGCCTTGGCGAACTGGTCGCGCTCCACGGTCAGGAGCTTGTCGTTCCCGGTCGGGATGACGCGCTGGTAGTCCGGGAAGGTGCCGTCGATGAGCTTCGAGATCAGCATGACGCCGGTCGAGAACGTGAAGCGCACCTTGGCGGAGGAGATCTCGACGCCGACGCTGTCGCCGCCATCCTCCACGAGCTTCTGGATCTCGGCCACGGCCTTGCGCGGCACGATGATGCCCGGCATGCCGTGGCTGCCCTCGGGCGCCGGCATCTCGACGCGGGCGAGGCGGTGCCCGTCGGTGGCGACCGCGCGCAGCTTCACGCCGCCCTCCGCCTCGATCGTGTGAAAGAAGATGCCGTTGAGGTAGTAGCGCGTCTCCTCCGTGGAGATCGCGAACTGGGTCTTGTCGATGAGCTTTTTCAGCTCCGCGGCCTGGAGCTGGAAGCGATGGGGCAGCTCGCCCGCGGCGAGGTCCGGGAAATCGGTCTCCGGCAGGGCGCCGAGCGTGAAGCGCGAGCGGCCGGAGCGGATCAGCATCTGGCCGGTATCACCGGTCGTCTCCAGGGAGACCTGCGCGCCCTCCGGCAGCTTGCGGACGATGTCGTAGATGACATGGGCCGGGACCGTGGTGGCGCCCCCGTCGGCCACGTCGGCCGGGATGGTCTCGGTCACCTCGATGTCGAGGTCGGTCGCCTTGAGCTGCAGGCCGTCGGCGCTCGAGCGCAGCAGCACGTTCGACAGGATCGGGATCGTGTTGCGCCGCTCCACGACGCGGTGCACGTGGCCGAGCGACCGAAGGAGGGCCGCGCGCTCGACTGTGACTCTCATGGGGGTGGTCCGCCGTCTCAAACATTCCGGCCGGAAGGCCGGCACCACATCGCTTCCCGTGCCCGCACGGGGACGAAACTTTGGCGAAGCCGGACCCCGAAGGCAAGTCGGGACCCGGCGCGCGCCCGTGGGGCGCGCGCCCACGGGTGGAACCGGGGCGGATCAGTCCTGGAGCATGCGCTTGAGGAGCTCGACCTCGTCGCAGAGGGCGGAATCCTCGCCGATCGCCTTCTCGATCTTGCGCACCGCATGCAGCACCGTGGTGTGGTCGCGCCCGCCGAAGCGGCGGCCGATCTCCGGCAGCGAGCGCAGCGTCAGCACCTTCGAGAGATACATGGCGATCTGGCGCGGCTTCACCACGGCGGCGGTGCGCCGCTCCGAGAGAATGTCGGAGCGCGAGACGTTGTAGCGGCTCGCCACCAGCTTCTGGATGTCCTCGATCTTGACCCGCTTGGGCTCGCGGTTCTTCACGAGGTCGCGGATCGCCGTCTCGGCGGTCTCGAGGGTCACGGGGGCGCCCGTCAGGGTCGCGTGGGCGAGGAGGCGGTTCACCGCCCCTTCGAGGTCGCGGCCATTCGCCGTGATCGCCTTGGCGACGTATTCGGCGACGGCAGGGCTGACCTCGAAGGCCGGGTGCGTGGCGCGCACCGCCTCCAGGCGCGACTGCAGGATGGTGGCGCGCAGGGCCTCGTCGAGGGTGCCGATCTCGACCACGAGGCCGCCCGCAAGGCGCGAGCGCACGCGCTCGTCGAGGCTCTCCAGCTCGGTCGGCGGCCGGTCGGCGGCGGCGACGACCTGCCGGCCGGCATCGATCAGGGCGTTCAGCGTATGGCCGAACTCGGCCTGGATCGAGCGGCCCTGGATGAACTGAACGTCGTCGAGGATCAGCACGTCGATGGCGCGCAGACGCTCCTTGAAGGCAAGCGCGTTCTGCGTCTTCAGGGCGTTGACGAAGCCGTACATGAAGCGGTCGGCCGTGAGGTAGATCACCCGCCGCCCAACCTCCTTGGCCGCATGCCCGATCGCGTGCAGGAGATGCGTCTTCCCCAGACCCACCCCCGCATGGAAGTAGAGCGGGTTGTAGACCGGCCCGCCGCCGTCATGGGCCGCGACCCGCTCGGCCGCCGCATGCGCGAGCGCGTTCGAGCGGCCGACCACGAAGCTCTGGAAGGTGAGGCGCGGATCCAGGGGTGCGCCGCTGAGATCGGCGGCCTCGGAGCGGCCGGCCCGGTCCGCCTCCGCCGTCTCGGCGGCGGCCGGGGCGGAGGCGGCCAGCCGCACGGGCGTGGCCGCCTTCGGAGCGGCGGGCGCCATGCCGACCGGAGCCGCGCGGGCGGGCGCCATCGGCCCGCGCACGCCGACCTCGATCCCCTCGACGCCGTCGGCCTCGCTGCGGAAGGTGGCGAGCACCCGGTCGAGGTAGTGGGACTCGATCCAGCTCTTGAGGAAACGGGTCGGCACGGTGAGACGGGCGGTCCCCCCGGAGACCTCCTGCAGTTCGAGCCGCGCGAACCAGCTCGCGAACACGTCCTCGCCGAGCTCGGCCCGCAGGCGCCGCTTCACCCGCTGCCACGCGGCCGCGACGTCGCCGCCACCGCCGCTGCCGCTACTGCCGCCGCCGCCCGGATCGAACCCTTCCGCCAAGCTGCCATCCACACGCAT
>NC_011893.1 GCF_000022085.1 Methylobacterium nodulans ORS 2060 | reverse complement strand
GGAGGCAAGCTTCGCCATTCATGTGAGGCCGTCATGATGCCCTTGGAACTCTATTGGCCCAGCAGCATGCTGGCAGAGGTTTTCCCGGAGCGGTTCCGAAACTCAACCGCCTGCTGGCAGACCGACGCCTCTGCCGGGCCGGTGCAGGCAATGGTCGGTGAGGAGACTTCCATTGTCGCGTCCTACCGACCAGAGCGGGTCGCCAGCGGACGCGGGGTTCGGGGGCTTGGCGAGAAGGCCAGGGTGTCAGACCCAGTGCGCCATAACCACCCAGCACTGCGGGTCATCGAAGGCGGGAGATCCTGATGGGAGCACCGCGCCGGCCCAAATTGCGCTCGCCGGATAAGCCGATGCGCTCCAAAACGCCATCAGCAAAAGGAGTTTTTCCCTGGCTGAGCGCGAACTCGGACGCAGCCCGAAAATCAAAGCTGCCACGGAATTTCGGATAATCCGCAGGAGGCGAACCGCAAATGGGCGGCATCAACAGCGGCAACTGGGGCGGCAGACCCACCGTCGAGGACTGCCTTGCCCTCAACCTGCCCAAGCTCCTGCGCGATCGCGCCGTCAGACCCGGCCATACCACAGCCGGCACCCTGACTTGGTCCTCGCCCCATTCCGAGCAGACCAGGGCCTCGATCGGCTACACCGCCATCCTCGGCCAGGAGCACGGCCGCATCCGCCTGCAGTACCGAACCGCCCAGCGCGGCACGGCGATCGACCACGACTACACCATCGCCCTGCTCGCCACGGCTCAGCCCTTCGGCGGCTGGCGCTGGTGGTTCATTTGCCCCAAGGCAGGCACCCGCACTGCGAAGCTCTACCTGCCATCAGGTGCCGCCATCTTCGCCTCACGCCAAGCCCACCGCCTCGCCTACTGGTCCCAGCGCGAGAGCCCCCGCAACCGCGCCATCAGCCGCGCCTTCAAACTCCGTCATCAACTCGGTGATCGGCACGGCGGGATCGGCTGCTACATCGACAAGCCCAAGGGCATGCATCGCAGCACCTTCGAGCGGCGGATCGCCCGCCTCCAGCGCGCCGAGGCGACCGTCAACGCCTACGCCATGGCCCTATTCGGGACCTGCGAGTGAGCCTCGCGCCACCTGCCGGATGGTCTACGACTGCTGCGTCTGCGGCGGCGGCACATCCCGAACAAGGCTGGTACATGGTTCTGTCGGGCCCGTTGCAGGGATCCTGGGCGTCAAAGTGCGAATGGACATAGTCATGCGCGCAGTCGTTATTAGCTTCATCGCGGTTTTGAGCGCCGGGCAGGCCTGGGCAGGTAAGGTCTGCTCTTTCGATAAGGCGACGCTGCGTGCAGAGAAAACACGGTTGTCCTTTGCGGATTCACCGCATCTCGGCTTCCAAGGTGCTAGGTTCAAGGTCAAGCGCTGGGCCAGTACATTCAGTCTCGTGCCGGAAGGACAGCCAAGCGAAGGTTCGCAGGTCGGTTACGTCGCCGTCGAGATACAGGGGCGAAAGGGCTCTTTTATCATCCGCCAAGACTTCATGGCTTCCACTGTCCCCTCAGTTGTCGGCGACAGTTGGGTGTCTGGTGACGGCCCTACCAATCGTCCGATCGATTGGACTGCTCAGGCGAAGCAACATGCCGAAAAATTCACTGGGCGTGTGACACACGGTGCTTATCCCTTTATCATCTACACAGGCCCATTGGGCTCACACCTGCTTCAAGTCGTCTGTCCATGAAATTGCTCTGAAAGCACACCAATGAGACACGCCACCTGCGCGGTCGTTCTGGGTCTAGTCGGGGCGGTGCTGGCGGGGCAGGCAGGGGCGGAGGTGTGCAAGGGCAAGGTCGCCCTTGAGCCGATGGACGAGCCCGGCCCGCGGCTCGTGCTAGAGCGCGCCTTTGTCGCCCCGCTGCCGGGCCCGAAGGCGAACCGGGGCGAGCTGCTCGCCTACACGGCGACGCGGGAGGGCAAGCCCTACACGGTCCTCGTGGAGATGTGGCCCCAATCCTCGACCACTTGGAGCGTTCGCGAAGGGCGGGCCGCCATCTCAGACATGAAGATGCGCCCCGCACCCCGGGCTCGGTTCCCTGAGGGTGGCGGTCGCATCATGACATGGGGCGAAACGCTTGCGACGGATTGGCGGGCGGTATGCCTCTGAGGCTAAACCACATCGGCGATATCCGTGAGGAAAGTGAGCTGAAAGCCTCGCGCGCAAGATGGAGGCGGCGTGATGCCCAACCGTCCCGAGATCGAGTCCACGAAGGTGGATGTCGTCGCCCTGTTTGAAGAGTTGAAGCAGTACCGCGAACAGGAGAGCGCCGCGTCCGAGCAGCTAACTGTACCCGATTACCGGAAGGGGAAACGGAACCTCGCCGTCTGGATCGATGAGGCAGCGTTTCGCCAGTTCAAGGTGATGGTCGCCGAGTCGGGTCTGACTCTACAAGACTACATGGTCGATCTGATTAACCGCGAGTTCGAGCGGATGGGGAAACCGCCGATCGCCAAGTGAAGGGGCGAGAGTTGACATCCATTGATTACGAACTGCGGGTGGCGGAAGCCATCGACGCGGCCGTCGAGGGCGTTGAGCTCGATCCTGGCATGACGCGCATTCAAGCCGACAGGCAGGCGATCAATGCCTGCCTGAGCTTCATCGCATCCATCGTCGCCAGCTGGGACGACGCCAGCTCGCCTGAGCTCGTTCGGTCGTTCATCGCCATTGTGGCCGAGAGGCTGGCGCGCGACATCACCGAAATCCGCCGTGATCTGGATGGGCCGCCGCAATAGCCGCCTCGGGGCTCCCCACGACAGCTTGAAGCTTCCGATCGGTCGTCTGCCCAGAAGCAGAGCCTATACAGACGCGATTGCACTAAAGTCCGAGAATGGCAGCGCTATCCTTTGGCGTGCGCTCGGATCGGACCCTTGCTGCAGACGTCGGCGTGTATCAAGCCGATAGCAAATAATAGTCGGAGGAACGCTATGCCGAACCGTGTCTTCGCGGTGCGCAAGGGACACGATGGTTGGGGCGTCTACTCGCAGCACACGGGCGAGCCGGTCCGGGTGAACGGGCGGGAGCAGACGGGCCTCGCGCGCGAGACCGCTCTTCAGCTTGTCTCGTCGCTTCGGATGCTCGCCTTCTTCGAAGCGAGGTGCGGCGACCGGGCAGTTATCAGACCCCACTCGATCCATTAGGTCGCGGCCACCACGCGGGCGAGCACGCGCTGGACTTGCGTCGGCCGCCACGCCGTTGCGCCCTGCGCGGTCGGGATGCCGCGCTCACTCAGGACGCGAGCGATCCCGTTGGCCGAGATGATGCCGGCCGCGCGCAGCTCGGCGATGATCGGCATGAGCCGGGCCGCGTTGCGGTCGCCGCGGGCTTTCCGGCCGGCCGCTGCGGCCGCGTGGTCGGCCTCGGTGAAGGTCCGGCCCCGGAAGCCGCCGAGCACCGTCCCGCGGGCCTTGGCGGCGGCCAGGGCGGCCTTGGTGCGGGCGCTGATCGCCTCCCGCTCCTGTTCAGCCACAAGCGCCATGATGCCGACCGTGAGCTTGTTCGCGTCCGGCATGTCGGCAGCGACGAAATCGACGCCGGAGCGCTGAAGGTCGCGCAGGAAGCCGGGATCGCGGGACAGGCGATCGAGCTTGGCGACGACGAGGCGAGCGCCGTAGAGCCGGCACGCCTCGATCGCCTTGGCGAGTTCCGGCCGGTCGGCCCGCTTGCCGCTCTCGACCTCCACGAACTCGGCGACCACCCGCCAGCGCCCGCCGTCGAGGAAGCGAGCCACCGCCTCGCGCTGCGCTTCGAGGCCGAGCCCGCTGCGGCCCTGCTTGGCCGTGCTCACCCGCGCGTAGGTGACGAAGTTGCCGCTCGCCATGATGGGGCTCACACAATGCTCATCGAACGTCGAGCATCGTGGGAGGCCCTCGGACGGGCGTCAACGCGGATCCACTCAGAGGCTCTGGATCCAGCGCGCGTTGCCATCTCGCACGGACATCTCGCACGCCCGCGAACGCGCCCACCTCGACGGAATGGATCGCGGAGGTTCGCGCAAGATGAGACACAGCGCGGCACGGCTCACTTGCGGGCGGACGCGACGTATCACACACTCCGATTACTTCTAACGGAGCTGCGCCGTAGGGCGCTGGCAACACCGTGACCCGCCGAAGCCGGCCAGAAGTAACCGCGGGTCTCGCGACTGCCCTGCTGATCGTCTTGGCAGTGCGGGGCAGCGCGGCGGCCGAGGGCGCGACGGCGACCACCTGCGCGATCGCGGCCGGGCGTGACGCCTCGCACAATACGCTCACCTGCAACTTCGGGCTGACGCCCGAGCAGCTGCGTGAGGCGACGAAGGCGGCCGTCGAGGGTGCGACCGGCCCCCTGATGGACAGGATCGAGGCGATCAGCCGGCGGCTCGGCATCACCTCGAACGCGGCGCAGACCCTGCTGCGCATTGTCGGCGAACAGCCGGACGTGCCCGACGAGCGCCTCGCCGAGGTGCTGACCAAGGTGGCCACCGACTACGTCCGGCTCAAGGCGCAGGTGGCGGGGCTGAACCCGGACAACTCGACCGCCAAGGCCCTGGTCGCCTCGGCGAAGGCCGAGATCGAGGCCGGCCATCTCGACCGGGGGCGTGAGCTGTTGCGGCAAGCCACTCAGGCGCAGCTCGCTGCGGCCGAGATGGCGCGGCAGCTGCGCGATCAGGCGCAGGCGGCCGCGGATGCACAGATGCTCGGAGCGGCGCGCTCGCTGGCAGCGGAAGGGGACGTGGCTCAGACGGAGCGGCGGTACTTGGAGGCCGCGGAGCTGTATGGCCAAGCGGCATCCTATGTTCCGCCCGGACATCTTGAGGAGCACAGCGCTCTTGTCGAGCGGCAGGCGGGGGCTTTGTCCTCGCAAGGTTACGAGCGCGGCGACAATGACGCGTTGCGCAAGTCGGCTGACCTCTACCGGACTGTGCTTGCGGAGCGGCCACGTGAGCGCGTGCCCCTTGAGTGGGCCGGGACGCAGAACAACCGCGGCAATGCGCTTTTGAGGCTTGGGGAGCGGGAAAGCGGGACGGGGCGTCTGGAGCAGGCAGTTGCGGCCTACACCGCCGCCCTGGAGGAATTCACGCGCGAGCGCGTGCCGCTCGACTGGGCCATGACACAGAACAACCTCGGCCTCGCGCTCGCGGTGCTTGGGGAGCGGGAAAGCGGGACGGGGCGTCTGGAGCAGGCAGTTGCGGCCTACACCGCCGCGCTGCAGGAACGCACACGCGAGCGCGTGCCGCTCGACTGGGCCATGACACAGAACAACCTCGGCCTCGCGCTCGCGGTGCTTGGGGAGCGGGAGAGCGGGACGGCACGGCTGGAGCAGGCGGTGGCCGCCTACACCGCCGCCCTGCAGGAACGCACGCGTGAGCGCGTCCCCCTCGACTGGGCCGGGACGCAGAACAACCTCGGCCTCGCGCTTCAGAGGCTCGGGGAGCGGGAGAGCGGGACGGGGCGTCTGGAGCGGGCGGTGACCGCCTACACCGCCGCCCTGGAGGAACGCACACGCGAGCGCGTGCCCCTCGAGTGGGCCGGGACGCAGAACAACCGCGGCAATGCGCTCAAAGCGCTCGGGGAGCGGGAAAGCGGGACGGGGCGTCTGGAGCAGGCGGTGGCGGCTTACACCGCCGCCTTGCAGGAGCGGACGCGCGAGCGGGTGCCGCTCGACTGGGCCCAGACGCAGATGAACCTCGGCACCGCGCTTCAGAGGCTCGGGGAGCGGGAGAGGGGGACGGGGCGTCTGGAGCGGGCGGTGGCCGCCTTCACCGCCGCCCTGGAGGAATACACGCGCGCGCGGGTGCCGCTCGACTGGGCCATGACGCAGAACAACCTCGGCACCGCACTTTTCAGGCTCGGGGAGCGGGAGAGCGGGACGGGGCGTCTGGAGGAGGCGGTGGCGGCTTACACCGCCGCCTTGCAGGAGCGGACGCGCGAGCGGGTGCCGCTCGACTGGGCCCAGACGCAGATGAACCTCGGCCTCGCGCTCGCGGTGCTTGGGGAGCGGGAGAGCGGGACGGCACGGCTGGAGCAGGCGGTGGCCGCCTACACCGCCGCCCTGCAGGAACGCACACGCGAGCGGGTGCCGCTCGACTGGGCCCAGACGCAGATGAACCTCGGCACCGCGCTCCAGAGGCTCGGGGAGCGGGAGAGGGGGACGGCGCGGCTCAAACAAGCCGTTGCAGCCTTTGATGCAGGCCTGAGCGTCGTTGCAGCTGTTTGGCCGCCTGAATGGGTCGCGGACGTTCGTGCACTGCGCGCGACAGCGCAGGCCGAGATCCGCCAGCGGCAGATGAGATAGTTGATCAATGCGAGAGAGTTCGATCAGCTCTAAGTCAACGGTTTAGTTAGAGGGCATCCGTGATCGACAGTTCAGCCAATAAGCGCGATTTTTTTGTCAGCTTCAACAAGGCTGATCGCGCATGGGCGACCTGGATCGCCTGGGTACTGGAGGAGAAGGGCTACTCAGTCTTCTTTCAAGACTGGGATTTCAAGGGTAACTTCGTCCTTGAGATGGATAAAGCACACACTCAATCCCGTCGCACCATCGCCGTGCTCTCGCCCGACTACCTTGTCTCCCGCTTCACCGCCCCCGAGTGGGCGGCGCGCTTTGCCCAGGATGCCACAAGCGAGCACGATCTGCTGCTGCCAGTGCGAGTGCGGCCGTGCAATCTTGAGGGCCTGCTCGCCCAAATCGTCTATGTCGACCTGGTTGGCAGCAGCGAGGAGGAGGCACGTCGTAAGTTGCTCCAGCGTGTCGAAGGTATCCGCCTCAAGCCGGATGAGCCGCCCCTGTTCCCCGGGCAGGCCAGCCACGATGCCATACCCGAACGGCCCGCGTTTCCGATGGCTGTGCCGACGGGCGAGAAAGCGATGGCACAGGACATTCATCCAGCCAGAGAACGCGCAGTCCCGACAACTTGGCTGGTCGCGGCACTAGCTCTGGCGGCTTTAGTGGTAGCCATGGGATTGGTGGTCTTCCGGTCAGGGAACGTCACTGTGTCGGCGACAGGTGATGGTGTGGCGGCAGGTCGGGACGCTACAGGAATTACCATCAACAAAGGTGGGACTAAGTAGTGAGGCGCGGCTCGCTGCGGGCCTGTCGCAAGCGCGAACGCATCGGCGTTCAGGCTACAGGGGCAGGGGCCGTCGTGACCTACGTCTGGCCCGCCCATGATCCCTCGTCCGGCGGGAAGAGCGTCGTCTGCGCAAGGCGCTGTTGCGGGCGGACGCGACGCCTCACACAACACGCTCACCTGCAAGTTCGGGCTTCCGATCCTGCTCCGCCCAGATCTCCCGTTCGCGGGTCTCACGGCGGGCCTTGGCACGGGGCGACTCAGCCTCCATAGCAGCGCATCTGCAGGACTTGAGAGGAGGGCACGATGGAGGTGCGCGTCCTCGGGTGTGGCGACGCCTTCGGTTCGGGAGGTCGCTTCAACACCTGCTTCCACGTCACGACGCCGGCCACGCGCTTCCTGATCGACTGTGGCGCGTCCGCCTTGATCGCGATGCGCCGCTTCGGCGTCGAGCCTAACGCCATCCAGACCGTCTTCCTGACCCACCTGCACGGCGACCACTTCGGCGGGCTGCCCTTCCTGATCCTCGACGCACAGCTCGTCAGCCGACGCACCGCGCCCCTGACGATTGTCGGCCCCTCCACTCTGCGCGAGCGCCTGGCTGCGTTGATGGAGGCCATGTTCCCCGGATCCAGCACCGTTGAGCGCCGCTTCGACCTGCGCCTTATCGAGCTGGAGCCGGAGATGCCGACCGAGGTGGACGGCGTGACCGTGACGGCTTTCCCTGTCCGCCATCCTTCCGGTGCGCCCTCCTATGCGCTGCGTCTGGCCTGCGAGGGGCGCACACTCTGCTACACGGGCGACACGGAATGGGTGGACGCGCTCTACCCCGCTGGTCGTGAGGTCGACCTCCTGATCGCGGAAGCCTACACGGCCGAGCGGCCCGTTCGCTATCATCTCGACTGGGCCACGCTGCGGAAGCACCTGCCTGCCATGACCGCGAAGTCCGTCCTGCTCACGCACATGGGCCCGGACATGCTTAATCGCATACCGGAGGGTTGCACGGCGGCCGAAGATGGAGGTGTGATCCTCCTGTGACGGTACCTCGCGCGTCACTTCAGAGGACCTTCAGCCCTTCAGGCGCTTGTTGCACTCCGAGTAGTAACCGGCGCCCTTCTGGATCCAGTTCAGGCCGCCATTGCCGGCGCCGCCCGCGGCCTTGTTGGCGTGGTACTGATCCAGGCAGGTCTGCTGGCGCGCCTTGCCGGGAGGCTGCTTAGCGTACTTGGGTGCGATGGCGTTCGGGAAGATCGCGCCGCCAGGCGCGGCCGTGACTGGCTTCTGAGCAGGAGCCGGCTTTGGGGCGAGCCCGGCTCCGATTGGCAGGCCAACGGTGGCGCCCGGTTGCGCAAGAGCCGGGCCGGTGAGCGCAGCGACGACGGTCAGAGAGAGTGTGGTCAGGCGCATGGGTACAGGCCTTGATAGAAGGCCGACCCTAGCAGCACGGACCTGAACGGCTTCCTTGACCGGCTACCTGGAACAGTATGTTTACTATTTGTTCTCATAAGGGCAGTCGGCGGCGCGCGGGTCACTTGCCTCGCCCACTACCCCTTCGTGATCGTGCGCGGGAACCAGTAAGCAGTTACAACGCCGACAGATTTTGAAATAAGATCCTCACGAAACGGAGCATGCAACATGGATCCGGTTGTTCATTTCGAAATGCCCTATGAGGACCGTGACCGTATGATCCAGTTCTACGAAAGCGCATTCGGCTGGAAGGCACAGAAACTTGGCCCAGAAATGGGCAATTATGTCATCGTCACGACAGCCAACGCTGACGTCAAGCCAGATGCCCCACGGGGTTCTATCAACGGAGGATTTTGGGAGAAGAGAGCGGATTGGCCGGCACAGGTTCCTGCTATCGTCATCGGTGTGGGCGACATTAGAGGCACAATGGAGAAAATTCTGCGTGCCGGTGGCAAGATCCTAGGAGATCCTATGCAAATTCCCAGCGTCGGAGAGTATGTGTCGTTTCTCGATACCGAGGGAAATCGGGCTAGTTTGCTTCAACCTTCCATGTGAACGGCCGAAGAAAGTGCCTCGTGCGAGGAGATAGCTCAGCCTCCTCGCGCAATAGGGTATACCCAAGAACGACAGAGTACGTGTTCTGGGTTGCAGGACGTGCATAGGCGTTTGGCACGCTACAAGCCATTCGCGACCCGTTGCGGACGTTGGCTTGTGCTGGCACCTAGTGGTCCAAATCTGACACTTCGAACCCACTGCTCTTGGCCTCTCGCGATCTCAGGTCTGCTATTTGGGTGGGTACCAAGCGTCTGATTTGGACCACTAGGTGGTGAACCGCTTGGGCAGGATCGTGATATGGCCGACAAGAAGACCGAGGTTGCAGGTGCAACGGCCGCCAAGGATGCGAAGACTGCATCTCAGCTGATTGACGTCAAGATTACGGCGCTGGCCGATTGGCGCGGCGAGATGCTCGCGCGCATCCGCAATCTCATCCGCGAGGCTGATCTTGATGTCATCGAGGAGGTGAAATGGCGCAAGCCATCTAATCCAGCCGGTGTCCCGGTCTGGTCGCACGCGGGGGTCATCTGCACTGGAGAGACTTACAAAGATAAAGTGAAGCTGACGTTCGCGAAGGGTGCTTTGCTTGATGATCCGTCAGGCCTGTTCAACTCCAGCCTTGAAGGCAACATCAGACGCGCGATTGATATCGAAAAAGGTGTCCAGATCGACGAAACGGCGTTGAAGGCGCTCATCCGCGCGGCCGTGGCGCTGAATACAAACAGTCGCTGACGTCCGGTTCCACCCGCAACCGATATGCGCGATCAGCATAGAAAAGCGGATGTTTGAGCATAGGCCTCATCCGAAGAGCCGCATAGGAGCAGAGCGGAAAGCCGTGTCTCGGATGTCTCACAGAAGCTCTTACGAGACACTTGCGTCTGATAGGGTATACTCAAACGGACGAGCGTGTCTCGTTGAGCTGTGGCTGCGTAAGGGCTTTGGGTTTGTGTTCGCGTGGACTGTGCGCGAGCAGAACCAACTGCTCGCCTACTGCTTTGGGCTTCCCGCAGCGAACAAAGTGTGAAAGCGAGGCTGTCGAAGCGCACCTGCGGCCCACCTCGGAGTTTGCTACACGCCCCGTCACTGTCCGCAGGCCAGGGGTCGCGGTGGCGCCGATCAGCAGAAGCTGGGCGTGTCGCAAAGAGCGGTGGACGAAGAGTGGCGCGAACGCCAAGATGAGCCTGGCGAAGCGGGTGGGCAGGTCAGGCATCGGGTGTCTCTGACGAGGGTCGTCATCACCCTACCCGTCACGCCCACTTAGTCATGCAGGCCAGCTTACCCGCCGCTCGATTGACTAACATCCAGCATAAAGAGGAGAAAGTTATGGCACGAACGCCGAGGAAAGGACCTAGTTCACGAATACCACGAGATCAGAACACAGAGGAGCAGCCGAGCCCGGCGATCGTTGAAATGCAGGGAATTAGTCCTCCCGGCACAACCGGGCGGTTCTTGGTTCTATTGAAGGAGGGTACTGCCGCTTCCGTGCTCACCAACGTGGCTGGACTTAGCGTCGCGAGCACCGCCGACATTAAGGAGGGTGCATCGATCGACGACCTCGGCGGTGCTAATGCATTGATGTTTCCGGAACTGGGCATCGCCGTTGTGGATGCCCCACCCGACCAGGTGCAGGCCATTGGCGTGGCTGCCGCCGATTCCGGTGTTCTCGCCATTGAGCCTGAGCGTATCGTCTATGCAATTGAGGACGGGCCCATGCAGCCGGGCCTCCCGGGCTTATCTCCGCCCAGCTCCGCTGGGTTCCCGTTGGATTATTTGAAAGGGTACCGCGATGCGGTGAATCATCTCTATGATGCCCTGACCGGCGCAGTGCCGGGAGAACTTGGTGCTGAAGCTGTTCCCTCTTTTATTGAAACCGAACTCACTTGGGGCCTGCAGGCCACTAAGGTACCGGCCTCTCGCTTTACCGGCCGCGGTATCCGAGTTGCGGTTCTCGATACCGGCCTTGATGCCGGACATCCGGACTTTGCAGGTCGACGGATTACAACTCAATCCTTCATCCAGGGGGAGCAGGTCCAAGACGGGCACGGACATGGAACTCATTGCATCGGAACAGCCTGCGGGGCTCGCCGGCCGGGGCAGCTACCCCGGTACGGGATCGCCTATGAGGCCGAAATCTTCGCCGGTAAGGTTCTTTCCAACCAGGGCAGTGGCGCAGATGGAGGCATCTTATCGGGTATCCAGTGGGCAGTAGCAAACGGCTGTGCCATCATCTCCATGTCGCTCGGCGGCAGGGTGGGACCAGGTCAGTCATACTCCCGAGTTTTCGAACACGCAGCGCGGCGAGCGCTGGCCAGGGGAACCTTGATCATTGCAGCGGCCGGCAATGAGAGCCAGCGTCCCGGGTTCATCGCTCCGGTCGGTCATCCCGCGAATTGCCCTTCGATTATGGCGGTCGGTGCCCTTAATCGTCAGTTCCAAGTCGCCCCGTTCTCCTGTGGAGGACTTAATCCGGAGGGGGGACAGGTCGATATTGCAGGCCCGGGAGTCGACATCCGCTCAAGTTGGCCGCGGCCTGTTCTCTACAACAGCATCAGCGGAACCAGCATGGCAACACCGCATGTTGCCGGTATCGCGGCTCTCTGGGCGGAATGCGATCCCCAGTTTCGCGGTCGCGCCCTGATGAGCATACTAACCCAGTCGGCTCGGCGCCTGCCTCTCCTAACACGTGATATCGGCGCGGGATTGGTGCAGGCGCCTTGAGATATTCGCCAAGATTGCTTTCACTCCGCTGGGCCAGCTCCTACATGTTGGATGACAGTGGAGTGAAAGCAGAATGACCAAGGTTCGTCTCACGCTGAATATCAGCGACTCCCACATGAATAAAATTGCCACGGTTGCCACTGCCGCCAAGCAAATCGGCATGAAAGTTGAGCATAAACTCGATGATCTCGGCGTTCTCACAGGAGTGATCGACCGTGATAAACTTAATCTTCTGCGTCAGGTCGAAGGCGTCTCTAACGTTGAAGAAGAGAGAAATATCAATATTCCACCACCTGACAGCGACATCCAGTAACAAACACTTATTTCGCCTATCTAGCGGCCGAGTCCCCACGGCCAGGCCATCAAGCTCTGGCGAATTTGAACTAATCGGCGCTAAATGCGAGGACGTTGAGTATCACAAGAGCATGTATTCGATAATCCCGAAATAGACCTTGACGCGTCGCTTCAACATCAACGCGGAATGACGACCCGAGCAATCTTCGGTCCATCTTGCCCCGACGGGCGGGCCACCGCGAGAAGCGCATCCGCTCGCCCACCAGCGGACCCAGGCCGGGGAGGCCGGCTTCACCTTCGACGAGGTCGTCGCCGACCATGGCGAGAGTGGTCGCAAGCCGCTTCGGGAGAGGCCGGAGGGCCGCCGGCTCTTCGACCTGCTGCGCCGGGGCGACACGCTCGTGGTGCGCTGGATCAACCGGCTCGGCCGCAACTACGAGGACGTGACCGATACGATGCGGGAGATGATGCGGCGCGGGGTCATCGTCCGGACCATCATCTCGAACATGACCTTCGACGGCGCGACGAAGGACCCGATGCAGCGGGCGATCAGGGACGCACTGATCGGGTTCATGGCTGCGAGCGCCGAGGCGGAGCTGGAGGCGACGAGGGAAGCCCAGAAGGCCGGCATCGAGCACGCCAAGAGCCGGGAGACCGCCTACCGAGGCCGGAAGCCGTCCTTCGACCGCGAGCAGCTCGCCACGGTGCGGGCGATGCTCGCCCAGGGCGTCGGCCTGAGTGTCATCGCGGCCGAGACCAAGCTCTCTTGGCAGACCGTGCGGCGGATCCGCGAGAGCCCGGCCGAGGCCGAGGCGATCCTCGCGCGTTGGGCGGCTGAGTAGGTGTATCCGTCGAGGTTCTCGATCTCGTGCGAGATGGCGGCTTGGTATCTGGATGGAGGCTTCGACGCCAGGCCGCCACCTTCACCGGTGGTTCCGGAGATCAACCTGCAAGGCGCCGCCACCATGGCCGAGCGCGCATCGCCACCAGGTCCCCGCTCGGCGTCGTTCAGGCGGGCT
Organism: Methylobacterium nodulans ORS 2060; assembly: GCF_000022085.1. Taxonomy (NCBI): domain Bacteria; kingdom Pseudomonadati; phylum Pseudomonadota; class Alphaproteobacteria; order Hyphomicrobiales; family Methylobacteriaceae; genus Methylobacterium; species Methylobacterium nodulans. The sequence goes on along the minus strand of NC_011893.1, from coordinate 27,344 downwards.
TGTAGGTCGCGCTCGCGGGCGCCGGCCTCTTCGGTGAGACCCGCAAGTTCGTGGAGGAGGGCCAGCTGGCGCTCGCGGCGCAGGTTGGTTTCGAACTCGGCAAACACGCCGAGCATATCGAGGAAAGCCTTGCCGGTCGCCGTGCTGGTGTCGATCGGCTGCTTGGTCGCTTTCAGGATCACGCCCTTGGCCTTGAGGATCTTCACGATGTCCTGGAGGTCTCCGATCGAGCGGGCGAGGCGATCGATGCGGGTGACCACCAGCGTATCCCCCTCGCCGATGAACTCGAGGATGGTTTTGAGTTCGACGCGGCCGTTGGTGCTGGTGCCAGAGACTTTCTCGGAGCGGATCGGGTCGCAGCCGGCGGCCTTGGGGTCGGTCGCCTGAGGGCTCCCTCCCCTTTGGGGCCTAGGCCCTCAGGGGTTCCAGCCGGAGGAACGCCTAAAAACCCGTCCGATAAGCGGTATGGGTGGGGTTGAGTGGCCGAGATGGCCGTGATTCCAGGAGGGGGCTGAACCCGCCCCGCGCTGGGACGCCTAGAGCGGTATTCGCTCAGACTGAAACATACTCGGCATGGGCGAAAAAGCCGGCGCAATCGTCTGATGTGATTTTCTCCAGCAAGCGTCCGACGGCATCCCAGAGGCCCTCGACGGTGCGTTCGGCTGCTTTACGCAAGAGCGCCTTGAGTTTGGCAAAGGCGTTCTCGATCGGGTTGAGGTCGGGACTGTAGCGCGGCAGGTGGAGAAGCCGTGCCCCCGCTGCTTCAATCATCTGGCGCACGCGAGGTCCCTTGTGGCTGGGCAGGTTGTCCATGATGACCAGGTCGCCGGGTTTCAGATCCGGAACGAGGATTTGACCGACATAGGCCTCGAAGGTGGCGCGGTTGACCGCGCCATCGAGAACGTAGGGCGCAGTGAAACCCTGGAGGCGCAGGCCGGCAATCAGGGTCGTGGTCTTCCAGTGATGGGGTGGACGCCCCCCGACGGCATCGACGTGCCAAGGTGGTGGTGTTGAGCACCACCGGAGGGAGGCGTCCGTGGCGGAGGTTAGCACCATCGGCTTGGATCTGGCCAAGCACGTATTCCAGGCGCACGGCGCGAGCGCGGCTGGCGCCGTCCTGTTCCGCAAGAAGCTGCGACGCGAGCAGGTGCTGTCCTTCTTCGCCGGTCAGCCTCGCTGCCGCGTCGCCCTGGAGGCGTGCGCGAGCGCGCACCACTGGGCACGCGCAATCGGCGAGCTGGGGCACGAGGTGAAGCTTATCCCGCCGGCCTACGTGAAGCCCTTCGTCAAACGTCAGAAGAACGATGCGGCCGATGCAGAAGCGATCTGCGAAGCCGCGCAACGCCCGACCATGCGGTTCGTGGCCGTGAAGAGCGAGGCGAAGCAGGCTGCCGCCGTGATCTTCCGGGCGCGCGATCTCCTTGTCGGTCAGCGTACCCAGATCATCAACGCGTTGCGCGGCCATCTGGGCGAGTACGGGCTAATCGCGCCACAAGGTCCCTCGAACATCGAGCGCCTGATCGTGCAGGTCGAGGATCCGACATCCGGCATTCCCGCCGCAGCTCGCGCTTGCCTCGTGCGGCTCGTCGCGGTGCTCCGTCATCTGCAGGACGAGATCGCCGAACTCGACAAGGCGGTTGCGGCACGGGCCAAGGCCGACGCCGCTGCGCGCCGGCTCATGACGGTGCCCGGGATCGGTCCGCTGATTGCCACCGCCATCGAGGCGCTCGCGCCACCTGCCGAGACGTTCCGCTCAGGCCGGGATTTTGCTGCTTGGGTCGGGTTGACGCCGATTCAGCGCTCGACCGGGGGCAAGGAGCGTCTCGGCCGCACCTCGCGTATGGGTGAGCGGACGCTGCGACGCCTCCTCATCTTCGCGGCCAGCGCCGTCGTGCGCTGGGCCAAGCGCAAGGGCGTGCCGGCCGGCTCGTGGCTCGGCCGGATGCTGGCGCGCAAGCCGCCGATGCTGGTCATCGTCGCACTCGCCAACAAAAACGCCCGCGTTGCCTGGGCGCTGCTTGCGAAGGGCGGGACCTATCGAGCTCCGGCCGTCGCCGCGTGAGCGGTCGGCGGATGTGAGGCTGTCGACGGGGTGAGGAGGTCGAAGGACAGGTATGGCGCAACGTCGGTGAGGCGGGATCAGGAGAACCAGGCGCACGGGGAGCGCTTCGAGCGCGTTCCAGTGATGTGGACCTGATCCTCGAACTCCCATACGGGCCCGCGGCCAATCTTCGTGCCGCACTAGAGGCCGGACACATGGCAGCACCCGATCACGCGCTCGCAGCTTATCCTGAGATTCTTCTTGCACCGGAGGGGGCGTCCACACATGCCCGTGCGGCACCGCCATCCGGCAGCGCTCGCCCTGTGCGGCGCGGCCGCGCAGGCGTTGACCCCGTGGGGCTCTGCCGTGGGTGCGGGCCATGGTGGTCGTGACCCAAGTTTCGTCGATGAACACGAGAGTGGCTGGATCGAGCTGACGTTGCCCCTCGCGCCAAGTCTGACGCTCCTTGACAATGTCAGGACGCTCTTGCTCGCTGGCGTGCGCGGTTTTTTTTGAATGCGATCTGGTGTCGGTCGAGGAAACGCCAGAGCCCGCCATAGCCGATCGGCAGACCCTTCTCAGCCAAGCGACTGCGCAGTTCCTTCAGCGTCTGATCCGGCGTCTCGCGCACCAGGGCGAGGATGACCTCGCCATGCTGTTCGATCTGATGCGAGCGCCGATCGCCGCCCAGGGCACCGGGCGCGCATGAGCCCGTCTCCCGCACACGCGCCCGCCAGCGGCTGACGCTGGCCGGGCTGACGGCGAACCGCACGGCCGCCTGCCGGCCCGACATCCCGGCCTCAATCGCCGCAAGCACACGCTCGCGCAGATCCCCTGACAGCGCAAATGACATGCCTCAACCCGCTTCCACCGTTCACAGCTGGGGTGAATCACTCCCACGCCATCGGCGGAACTCCCTGCTGATTCACATGGCTCGGATACCGCTCTAACATGCGGCTGATCCGGCCCAGCGCGGGGCGCATGCGGCCTTCGGCAGACTCCCCGAAGGTCCCATCACGCGATTTACTGCTGCGAGGTGATCACGCGCCGAGGCGGTACTCGGCCGGGCCGTTGAGGCGATCGGTGCTCACGCCGCCAGTGTCGTTGGAGCTGAAGCGCCGAAAGCCATGGCGGAAGAAAACCCGCCTGTGGTGGAAGGGGGTGAAGTGATGGAACCCACCTCCCCGGAAGCCGGTCCCATGAAACCCACCATGGAAGCCGCCGCCGTGAAACCCACCAAACCCGCGGGCTTCTGCGGAACCGGCGAAGCTAACAGCCGCAATCCCAGAGATAAGAGCGGCACTGAGGACAGTCTTGATCATCCCTTGCTCCTTTTGCCTCTGTGCGAGGCAGGAGCAAAATGAGGATAATTCCCCCTGTATTATGTGCGGAACAGCACAAGATCCCCAGAGTCTGTCCAATAAGCCCTTCCTAATACTAATAAATACTTTTTAAGACTAAGTTGTTCGTAAGACGCGAAACAGGCTCTCAGCGGCACCATCGCGCTGAACGTTGGAGAGCGCGAGGGCTCCGCTGACCCCCTTCTGAGGCACTATTCGGCGGGCTCTAGGGCCGAAGCTTGACGGCCGTCTAGCCCCTGTCCAGGCGCCGGGAAACGGCCTTTCAGATCGCCGTCCACCCGTCGGGCCACGGCACGTCCCGCCCGACCACCTTGTGGGCCGGCAGCGGGCCGGCGGATCCCGCGCACCAGTCCGTCCGCGCGTTGATCCGGGCGCAGATCCCCAGCGTGTCGCGCAACACGCCGTCCTCGCAATAGCGCCACGTGCCCCGTGTCATGCAGACCGCGCCGGCTGTCGTCCACTCAGATGGACCGTGGCTTGAGGCAGCAGTAACAAAGCTTATTGGTTCACTTGTGCCATCATCATGGGCGTCACTGCATTCAGTGTTGCCTATATTCATCTCCAGTCAGTCGGCAGCTGATGAACAGTTAGGGACAGGGCAGCAGAAAGCCTGACTAGTCGCCACGGATCACAACCTATGACACGCAACGGACTATTGAGCGCCGGCCGGGCCTTACCACCCGAGCCGGCCTCTCTTTGGCCAGGATCCGCCCGGTTAGGGCCGCATAGATCACCGCAGTTGATCCGCCGCGCACAACCTCGAGGTCTTCACCTCCGCTCCTGCCGGATCAGCCAGCCCGCCATAATGCTGAAAGAGGGCTTCTGGGGGATGGGCCGATTGACAAAAGGCGACGGCAGGCGTGAGTTTCTTCGCATGACTGAGATGGGCCTCCACGCCCGATGTCCGCACACCGAGGTGCTGTGAGGCTAGTGGGAGGCAAAAATGAAAAAGTCTGCCGTCGCCTTCGCGCTGGTAGGTTTGACTGCCATGTTCTCAGGAGCAGCACCGACACGAGTGTTAGCCGGGCCTGCTGAAGATGTTCAATCTGCAATGCAGCTTCTCAAATCAAAAGCCGCTGCTATCGGCGCACCAAGCATTAAAGGCGAAGAAGAGTTGGCAGGGAAGAAGGTGCCCGTTCTTTACTTTGGAAGCACAAAAATGAATGGAAACTTCGCACTTGTTGATGAAGTCCAAAAAGAAAAGGGCGGTACTGCGACCATATTTGTGAAAGATAGAGACGAATTCATCCGAGTGGCAACGAATGTCAAAAAAGAGGATGGCTCGCGAGCGATTGCCACAATGTTAGACCCGAAAGGCAAGGCCATTGCGGCTATCAGAAAAGGCGAAAATTTCTTTGGCGATGTAGATATTTTGGGCAAGCCTTACACAACGGGCTACGAGCCAATCCGGGATGCTCGGAGCGAAATTTTAGGCATTTACTACGTCGGCTATCCGAAGCAATAGCGACACGCCAAGAGGATTGTCCGGATGGCCTTTGTCTCGGAGAGGCAGGCTCACGCCACTTGCAAGACTATGAACGCCAAGGCCGGCCGGGAGCGCTTCAAGCTGGTGAAGCGGGGGCTGAGCCCCCGGAACCATTGCGGGCCGCCGCGCGATTGCTCTGCGACGCAGAACGGATTCCCTCGACGCCGGCCGCGGGCAGTGTCCTCACCTCGGCCGGTGTGCCTTTATCTGCGATAGTGGCGGCTATCGCAGTCAGGTTGCGCGGCTGAGAATATAGCAGTCCTCGATGGCCCATCGGGGCTCCGGCCGAATGCCCGTGTCGGCGCGCGGAATGCGCCGATACACATCGCTGTCCCGTAAATAGACCTCACGCTTGGTGATGCGTTCGGGGCAGGTCCAATGGCCGCTGTAGCGCGTATCAGGTTCTGTGTCCTCACCCAAGCCGATGATCACAGCGGTGTGGGGCCGCTGTGAAACGGTGCTCACACAATCCCAGAAGTGCGCGGCCGTCTCGCCGGGTTGCGGATGCGCACCTTCCCACTTCCAAGCACGCCAGCCGCGCGCCTGCGTCCACGCCTGAGCTGCCGCAAGCATGCGCTCCATCTCGGGCCGCTCCGTCCCTTCCTCGTAGAGAATGCGCGCCAAGTCGGCCGCCGTCTCAGCCGGGAGCGCCTGGGCCAGAGCGGACAGGAACTGGCCCGCGGCCTCTTCGTCGATGTTGTGGCACACCGTATCAACGGCGGCGATGATCGCGCAGAGGCCGCATTCGCCGGAGCCATACGCCTGCCGGTAGGGGCTAAGTTTGGTCATTGTGCCCGACCTGACGCCTCGATCCCACAGTTCCCACAGCTCATGGTTCGTCATAGGCGCGGCGAATTCGGTGTCGAAAGCCCTTTGCCGCCGCCGGATATTCCATCCGGTGGATGGATTATCGTCAAGCCAATAGCGTTGGTTTATCAAATTGCCTTCTCACAGCAGGGGGTGTCGCAAATCATCTGCTTTGGGCATCCCGCGACGATCAAAGGGAGGTGATCCGGAGCGCGTTCGCGGATTTCCGGCCAGCCGAATGCCGCAACTACTTCGCCGCGCTTGGCTACGATGCCTATGATCCGACCTGATCGGGCATTGCTCTAGGTATACCCCGGAGGAGCGGTAAGCGGTGAGTGGGCGCCTTCACCGCTCTGGTCCGGTGCTTACCGGCGACGATGTCGGCCTGGACCAGGGAGAGACCGGGCAAAGGAACGCCGGCTCGGGTGGGGAACCCGGCCGGCGTTGAAGGAACGCTTGCATATCTCAATCGCGCGGCTGCCCGCGATGGTTCCGGGCGCCTCTCGGTGTCGGCATCCCTGCCGCTCCCCGTGAGCAAAAGCCTCGCCCCAGCTCTCGACCCTAGCAGCTGCGCATGACCGCCGCTGCTCTCGCCTTGAAGCACTCCCGGCCGAGCATCCCCCGCGCGCCCGCGAAGTCGTTCTCGCGTGTGCGCGAGGGTTATAGTTAACCACTCACGTTCTGGGTGGAGGACAGCCCCCTGATTGGGGTATCCTACCAGGGGCAGGGCAAGTTCAGCACCTCTGCCCGCAAGATGTCACGATCCGGTGTATTCTGCACTGGCAGCGTCGCGGCTGGTGCAGGGCAGGGCCTGAGGCGCCATCCCGCTCTAGCATCGTTGCACTCGCGAGGATGCAAGGCTTGCATCGCCGCATAGGGAGGGTGGCATGCCCAATGACATCACCATCACCGCCGCGAATGACGTCGAATCATTGTACCTCATCGCGACAACGGCCGACATCGTCTCGGCCTTCCTCGCGCACAACCCGGTGCCGGTGACGGACCTGCCGCCCCTCCTTACCGCCGTGCATGCCTCGCTGACGGGCCTCACCAAACCGGCCGAGCCCAAGCCCGAGCCGCTGGTCCCGCCCGTACCGATCCGGAAGACGATCACGCCGGACGCCATCATCAGCCTGGAGGACGGCCAGCCCTACAAGACCCTCGCGCGGCACCTTGGCCGGCTTGGTCTCACACCGGAGCAGTACCGGGCCAAGTGGGGTCTGCCGACGAACTACCCGATGACGGCGCCGAACTACGCCGCCCAGCGCTCCGAACTGGCGAAGAAGCACGGGCTGGGCCGGAAGGTCATGGGCCGGAAGACCGGCGCTTGATCCTGCCGGCGGCCGGTCCAGACCCGGCCGCCGCTAGAGTCTCTCGCCCGCCGCGGCGCGGGCTTTCAGGTCCTCTGTCGTGACCTTGTCGCCGTCCGATGTCGCAATCCGCACTTGGTACCCGTCGCTCTGGAGTTCTGCGAGCAGGCGCAGAGCGTCAACCACCGCCTCGACCGTGTTGGACACGACAGGCCTCTCCGCATTGGAGAGGTTCGACCCGGCAATGATGTAGCCCATGGGACCTCCCTAAGACCTGCCTACTGACTGCCGAGCTTGCTGCAGCAGGATGGCGACGGCATGGCACCGTGCGCCTGTAGTCCGTAGCCGCGCAGCAGCGGCGGTCTTGCGCTCAGTCACGGAATAGCTCGTCAGGGATGCAGGCCCAGCGGCGCCATGCCTCCTCGGCTTCCTTGCCCGTGAGGATCCGGCCCGGCCCGATGGTGTAGAAGCCGATCGTCTTGGCCTTCTCGGCCTGCTCCTTCCACCCGGCCATCAGCTCGGCGAGCTCGTCCTTGCGCAGGAGGTTCGCGCGGTAGAGGGCTACGGTCTCGTTGTCGTAGCCGGGCCATGGGATCGGGGCCTCATACGCCCACCACTCCTCCGGGCGCCGGCCGGGGCGCTCGCTCGCCAGCATCTCGTCGCGATGCCGCTCCCACCGCTCGCGTTCGACCGGACGCGGCTCGTGCGGCAGCGGCGGGTGATCCTCGATCCGCTTCGGGCGGCGACGCTTCAACGGCATGGTCGATCCTTCGTCGGCATCTTCGCCCCGGCCTCGAGGAGCGCGCGCTGCAGCTCCTGCGCCTGCTCCCAACTCTCCGTGAACGCGTTCGTCCAGGGCGGCCGCGGGCCATCGCTGACGCCAAGGCCGTGCACCTCCCAGGGCAGCGGCGACGCCTCCCAGGGCCGCAGGCCGAGGGCCGCATGAAGGCGGTGGTAATCCCCAGCCTCGAACGCCTCGACGGCCTCGCTCGTGATCCGATGCATCCGGCTCTTCGCTGTTCTGCGCTTCGCTGGCATCAGCGCCTCCATCCGGGCGGCGGCCCGAAGGTTTCGAGCGCCCACGGCTGGTCCGACTTCCGGACCGCGTCCGGCCGGGCGAGGCGATCGGCGCGCTCCTGCAGGAATGCTGCGCCCAACTCCGGCCATGCCTCCCGCGCCGCCGCGCGGGCGTGCTCGTCGGACACGGAGCCTTGCCCGAACCCGAGGTCCCCGAAGAAATCGTGGCCGGTCTCGAACACCATCGCGTAGGCGTCGAGGCTGGGGCCGGAGCGGCGCTTCGCACGGCGGACCTTCGCGGGCACGGTCAGAGCCTCCGATTGCTGCGCAGGGCCGGCGGGCGGGACCGGCCCTCGCCGGGCGGATCAACGTCGAGGTCGAGCTCTCGGATCAGCCGGGCGAAGGCCAGCCGGCTGTCGCGCTCGATCGCCACCTCGGGCCGGGCGCGCGGGGCGCCAAAGCGGTCCTCGAAGGTCATCCCATGCTCGGCGAGGGCCTCGCGGGCCGCCTGGCACTGGTCCCAAGCCTCCGCGGCGAGCTGCAAGAGCCGGAGGTGATGCGCCTCGAGCTCGTAGGCGTCCTGTACGGCCCGCCACCACGCCTTGGTGGGCTCGGCCAGGTGCTCTGGCGGGGCAGGACGGTGCTTGGTCGTCATGGGCAAATCTCGATTGAACGGGGGCAAGGTTCGATTGCGTTGAGGGGTGGCACCGGTCCTTGGCTCGAAGGCCGTGGACTTTGACCAGCCCCCCAGGGGGTCGGCAGCGGCGAGGTGCTGGGTCATCTCGATCTCCTTTTCGGGCTGGGGGCGGGGTCGGGTCGGGCGGGATGTCGACCACGCACGCGACCCGCTCGGTTCATCTCCGCCGCCGGTGCAGGTGCGCGAAGCTCGACAGGATCTTGCGGCGGTCCAGGGCCGGCAGCCGGCCGAGCTCGTCCACTGACCGGACCAAGGCGTCAGGATCGGTCTCCGCCCGCTCCAGCGTGTCGCAGAGGGTCCAGCCGCGCGGCCCGCAGATCAGGTGCGTGAGTGCTCTCAGGCAGCGCAGGCGGGCGGTGCGTTCGGGCTCGCTGATGCCGTTCGCCCATGGCCCAAACCGGTCGGCCAGCGCGACCGTGACCAAGTGACCAAGAGTGTCGGTCACTCTCGGTGATCGCTCACGCACGTGCGCACGCGTATGAGGCGTAATGGCGAAGTGACCGTCACTCTTGGTCATTGGTCACCGTGGCCGTAGCTGGGCGTGACCTTCACGCGGATGCCCGCGAAGCCCTTCGCCTGATTGGTGCGCTTGTCCTGAAAGCCCTTGCGCCGCATGGCCGGCCCGAAGGCTTTCACCGTCCCAGGCTCGTCGCCGGCCGCCCGCGCGTACTCGCACCACGACGCGTAGAGGTCCGCGATGCGGTCCCAGCAGTGCGGATCGCCCTGGCGAACCACGCACTCATCAGCGATCCACTGGCCGAGCAGATCCTGCTCGGCGAAGTAGGCTTCCGTCGCCTCCGTCACGCTCGCCGGCCGCACGAGGCCGTTCTGCTGCCAGTCCAGGCAGCCCTCGATCATCCAGCGCAGGATCGCGGGCCATTCGGCCCTGAGCTTCGCCTCGAGATGCGGGTCGGGCCGCTCGGGCTTGCGGGTGAAGGGGACGATGTTGAACCGGCGCCGGGCCGCGTCATCGACATTGCGCAGCAGCGGCTGGTGGTTGCCGACGATGGTCAGCTTGAAGGTTGGAGTGAAGGTGAAGAAGTCCTGCCGCATGAAGCGGGCGGTCACCGGGTCGCCGCCCGTGAGCTGCTTAATCTTTGCCTCGGCCCAGGGGCGGCCTTCCTCCGTCTCGGAAGCAGTGACGAGCCGGGCGCCCCGCAGCATCGCCATGTCGGTCGGGTGCCGGTCGCCCTTGGACGCCGTGAACGTATCCATCGCGGCCGTCTTGGCGTACTCGGCCAGGATGCCGGTGAGCACGTTCAGGAACACGCTCTTGCCGTTTCCGCCGGGGCCGTAGACGAACACGAGGGCGTGCTCGCTCACGGTGCCGGTGAGGGCGTAGCCGCACCACTGCCGCAGGAAACGGGTCAGGCCCTCGTCGCCGCCCGTCGCCTGCGTCAGGAAGGCCAGCCACAGCGGGCAGTCTGGCAGGCGGGCCGGCGCCACGGCCGTGAGCTTGGTGATCCGCTCGCCCTGGTCCGCCTCGCGCAAGCGCCCGGTACGCAGGTCCACGGTGCCGCCGGGCGTGCCGAGCAGCCACCGATCCGCATCCCAGGTCTCGGCGGTGACCGCGAAGGTGCGATCGTGCCGGCAGAACTTCTCCACGCCAGCAGCGAAGCTGGTCTTGGAGGCGAGATAGCGGGCCTTTGGGCTCTCGTTGGCAATGAGCTGCCGGACCAACTCGCGCGCCCACTGGAAGGCCATGCCGACGCGGTTCTGGCGCCACGCGACGCCGGTCCATTCATACCAGGATCCCGTGTCGTGGCAGTACCGCAGGCGCTCGCCGTGGATCTCGGCGAACTCGCACGCGGCGCTGTCCTCCGTGACGATGTCGTTGCGGGGCGGCGGCGCGGATGAAGGCGCCTCTGGCGCCTTCATCTCGGGCTCGTCACAGCCGAAGTCGTAACTGGCCTCAGCAGCCTTCCTGGCGGCGCGCAGGCGCTCGGAGAAGTCGTGCATCATGCGAACTCCTCCGCGGCCTCTGCGGCCTTCCTGGCCTCGTTCAGCATCGTGAGCAGATCGAGGGCGTGCTCGAAGACGATCGCGGCTTGGTGGGCGTGGTGGTTCAGCCCAGCGCGGTCGTTGATAGAGGCACAGTCGGCGGCGAGGCTCGCCTTGAAGACCGTGAGGTCGAACGCCTCCGCGATGCACGCGAACAGCATCTCAGGCGTGCCGTGCGCGATATGGTCGATGTTGGGGTTGGGGGCGCTCATGCGCCCCCCCGCCACGTATCGACAGCCGGATAGGCCAGCTCAGCGATCAGCGCCGCATGGAGCGGCGAGAGGCCGTAGCGAACGGAAAGGTATTTTGCTTGCCGAGGGGCTTCATGCGGCGCATATGTCTCGATGCTATCTTGCCGGAGAGCAATCGAGAGACCCGCCGTCGCCCCGCGATGCGCGGGTTTCTTCATGATCAAGCCGCCTCCCCGCTGGCGCCGTTGTCGTTGAGGCCGAGCTTCCGGCGGATCGGTGCGCACGGAACCGCCATCTTCCGACCGATCCGAATGACCTCGATGCCGGCGAGGCGGCCGGTTCGAGCTGCGTCGTAGGCCGCAGAGGGCGACAGGTTCGCCAACACCCTGCCGGCCAGCGGGACCGGCACCGTGAACTGTCTCCTGATGCGTTCGAGGTCGTCTTCCATCGGCACACCTCATCGGAAGTGAACGGTTGCACTACAAGAACCGCCTACACCGGCTCTGACAGAACCGCAAGTCCACACTTGCGCTTCCAACAGCCCACAGCTAACACGAGGGCACGGAGGGGCGGACATGCTGACGTATGGTCAAATGGAGGAGGTCCTGGCGCGGGTGCATGGCGTACAGGACGTGCAAGACACCACGTTCCGGGCTCGGATGAAGCATCTATCCAAGCTCGGAATACCTGTAGATTTTAAAACAGGAGAGTATCTCAAGCCAGGGAAGGGAAAGCGTCTAGAATACAAATGGAGTGAAATATTTCAATTTGTGTTTTGCTTGGAATGTTATCAATTTGGCTTAGATGCGACTTGGTTTACGAATGTAATCAAGCAATATGGCGGATCTATAAATACACACTTATCTCGAATTACTTTCAGCTTGGCAAAAAGTTATGATATAAAAGATGAGTATTTGGTGCTCGTTCCATCCATGATGACATGGTCTTTCCGGAAGACGGAAGATGTCCGTTTTGGATCGGATACGATGCAATTGATGTATAAGGACGATTTTATAAAGTTAATAAGCGAAAATATAGCAGACCGGCGCCGGATTTGTTCTTTAAACGTGACAGAGACACTGCGTCTAGTTTTAGAGGCAAAAAAAGAAGTTGTCGCTGAGGCCGGGATCGGCGCCGATGCCGGCGAGCGGAAGGCGAAGGCTGTGTGACGCCGCGGCCGGGCCGGCTGAAGCAGCGGCCCGACACTCTGCGAACGGGTTGATTGCTGGGCCGTCGCCGTAGCCCCCTAAGAAAAGAGGCCGATCTGGTGAGAGCGGCCCGAAGTCTAGGGAGGAAACGCCCACGAGGGGCAATCCTCATGTGGGAAGCGCCCTATTGGCGCGACGTGCGCAAGCGCACATGGCCCGACTGTTCCAGCGCCGCCTGCAGCACGTCCCGCTCGGCCTCAACCGCAGCGAGCTGCACCCGTAGTGTCTCTACCTCGGCATGCAGCTCGCCGGCATCGACGGCGCGGCGAGATAGAGGATGCCACTGCCGAACGTCACCTCTTTCCAACTGCCACGTTTTCGGTAGGCTCCGGCCAAGCTGAGTTGCGGAGGGCCATTGCAATGAGCCTAGCAAGCATGCTGCGGGCGAGGATTGCCGACTGGCGCCAAGCGCAAGCGAGGCAGCCTAATCGAATAGCAATCGCTGCACTCAGGCTGCTGAATGACGTTTCGGCCGGCCGCAGTCTCAGCGGGCAAGAGCTGATCGCGATGGCACGTGCTGCGCGGGCACAGACGAGCTGGCACTGACACAGCACTGAGCCGGCGGCTGGGCCGACAGGTCCGGATCAACCCGGCCGCCAGCTGCAGCGACCAGCCCGCCCGAAGCCCGCCAGCGGACTCCCTGAGGCCCTCCAGGGGCTGCTGCTGTCTGTGGTGATGCCGCGCCGGCAGGTCGTAGACGAGGACCAGCGCTCCCTCCGGCTAACCGGTCCCCGTCCGTTCGCGGGAAGTCCCGCCCGGCGGCGCAAGGTGCTTTTCAGACGGAACACCCGCGCCTGCCGACCGCGATGCTACTCCCGGTTCCTCACCGGCTGCCAGCGCCTCCTTGAGGCAGCCTGAAGGGGTCGAAGACCGGCACGGCAAGGAGCTTGCGGGACCGCTCGATGGCTTCGAGGCTTTCACTCCGGCGCTGGGCGGCGCACTCGCACGAGATCTTCGTGTAGTGGATCCGAGAGAGGGCGCGGGCTGTGCGCTCCGCCCTGTCGGCAAGCAGTCGGTTGTTGTCCTTCATGGGGCTGCCCTTCATGGGGCTGCCCATACCCGGACGGCAACGGCACGGGCACCAACAAACGCTAACCCAAGGATCTGCCAGGCGCTCGCCGGGTCCGGATCGCCGTTGCTGCGTTACCTCGGAGTAGAGGGCCACCGCCATGCCGGACCATCACGTCATCGCCGACCTCGACGAGGTCGATCAACACATCGCCGATGGCGAGCGGCGGATCAGCGACATCGCCGCCCGCATCGAGCAGGGTCGCGCCGTCGGCCGGGATACGTCGCTGGCCGAGGAGCTGCTCCGTCTGATGCACGAAACCGTGGAGCAGTGGCGCATTCAGCGGCAGCTCATCGTCGAGGCTCTCGACCGTGAGCAGCGGGAGCGCTGATGACCTGCAACACGCAGTGAAACGCCCGGCGGGTTGCCGTCCCACCGGGCGCCGGAGAGCAAGGAGGACTCACGACGCGTCATGCGTCTAAAAACCAACGCGCGGGCCTGCTTCTGGCTCCAGCGCGGTCGTGCCCCGGAGATCCGGCCGCTAAACACACCTAGAGCATTTCGACGACGTTGAGCAGGACGCCAAAAAATAAGAGCACCGCACCGACAACGACGACGGCCGGGGCGTCCAATGGATCCCGTTCGTGCCGCTGATTGTTGGGGCTCTTGGATCGTTTGCGTGAGACGATATGAGTCACTGTAGCAACGCCTCTCTTGCGGCGTTACAAGGTGTGAACAGAAACCCAAAAAGCGCCATCCATTACCGGGCTGCCGCTGGCTCCGGTTTGGGCATATCCACTCTGCTCGTCTTCAGGCAAGCGGGAGTCCGCTAACAAAGTATGTGGACCCATCCGGGGTGAACTCAGGTTCTTTTAGATCGAGGTAAACGGGCGGTCAGCCTACCAGCCGGCGCCACCACGGCCGGTGCGCCGTCGCCAGCGCGTGCCACCGATCCCGATTGGCCTCCACGTCGGCACGGCGCTCGCGCTCGACGGCGAGCGACGCCTCCATGGCCTGGATCGTGGCGCGCAGCGCGTCGAGCTGCGCCGCGATCGTGTCCCAGCGCGCAGTTCGCCTATCTCGGCCTCAAGGCGTTCGATGTGTCGCGTGAGGACGCTCGTGATATCGCCCGTGGCGATGCGTTGGAGGAGCGGCGGCCACGGCAGGTCCGATGCAGCCGCCGCTCTCGCCGATCCGGGATGACCCTGCTCGGCTCGCCCGCAGGGTGGGCCGGGTGGTTAACAGGCCATCGCCACCGCCTACCTCTGGGCCGCAGACCATGCATTCGCCCGCGTGAGCGCCAGGAGGCCCGGATGGAAGCCGACGACCTGAAGAGCCCATCGTTCCGGATCCTGACCTACCGCGATGGCCAGGACGTGATCACCGAGACGGTGGAGACCCCGGAGGCGGCCCGTATCCGGTTCGCCTCGGCGGTCGACCTCTGCCGGACGCGGGACGACGCACACGCGCACCGGGTCGAGCTCTGGCAGGGGGCGCAGCTGCTCGACACCTGGACCGGCAAGGCCGCGTAGCAGCTCGGCGGATCGGCGGCCGCCGGCTGAGGTGAGCGAGACGGCGGCGGAGGCCGATCGCTGGCGCTCTGCCCGCGGTGCTGAGCGCGCTGGCCATAATCACCGGGAAGGCAGTCGTGATCAAACTCAGGCTTGGTCGATCTTGGCGACCAAGCGCCCAAAGCCTTCGCGATAGGACATGCGCTCGCGCTCGCACCACTCAACGAAGCGGTTGATGTCGGCGATGGCAGCGCGGAGGTTCAGCTGATCGGTGGGCTCGTCGACGGCGACCCGGCGCTTGCGGCGCGTGGGTACTTCGCGACTCTGGAAACCGAGTTTCTCGGCAACGCGGTCGACCTCTCGGGCGACCGGCGCTGGGGCAGGCGCTGCATCAGGCTGAATTTCGGCGAGCTTACCAAAGCCGAAGGACGGTTTGGTGGTCACGCGGCGGCTCTCACGTTCAGGCTGCTGACCAACTCCACAATTTCGCCCGAGAGGCGCTCGGCGTTTTCGACAGCTCCCGGGAGGCCGTTCACGAGTGCCGGATCGAGCTCGGCCAGCGTGCGCTGATAGGTGAACATCGACTTGTAGGCCGCCCGCTCGTTGAGGTGCGTGACGAGGACTGGGATGCCGGCCCCGCGCAGCTCGTCGATAATCATCTTCTCGTTCCGGGTGGGGATCGCCGGCGAAGTCCTGGTGAACAGGACGCGGAAAGGGATGGCCCGGCCGACTACCTGCTCCTCCTCCTGGATGAGGCTGACGGCGCGCGCCGCCTGTGCGGCGTCGACGGCTGAAGCCTGCATCGGGATCAGCACCAGGTCCGAGCGCATGATGGCGCGGGAGACCATCCGGCTCGCGGTGCCTTCCAGATCCACCACGACGAACTGCCGCCCTGCCCGCTCAGCATCGATCGTCGAGACGATCTGGCTCTCGCTGATGTCGGCGAGCACCTTCATCGTGCTTCCGCTTCCGCCTCGGGACCATGCCGCGATGGGACGGTTGGGGTCGCAGTCGAGGAGCGTGACGGTCGCGCCATGGGCTGCGAGCGTCGTGCCCAGCACCAACGCCGTTGTTGATTTGCCGGCGCCGCCCTTGGGATTAGCCACCGATATGACCGGCATGCGGATCATCTCCTGCCGAAGAATGCGGCAGGCAGGGTATGGGGCCATCGGTTAGCGGAGCGTTAAGCCCATTTCCGATCCTATGAACAGGGCAGCACTCGTTGCGGCCCATATCATGCGGTCCAAGACGGGTTGTGACGGCAGAGGATCGGAGCGTACGCTATCCAATGATAGCTAGCGCTAGCATCCATACCGACATGGGTTGGGTCGGACACGGGCGAGGCCTGGAGCGTCTGTCTCTCGGCTGCCCTGAAGGGCGTCTGGCAGAGCACCAAGGCCGCTCGTCTCGCCAGGGCGCACTGACATGGCCGAGAGCCGCCTCGGGACCAGTGCCAGAGTTTCGGAGAGGGAGCGTCCCATGACTCTCCCGAGCACACAAAGCTCTCTTTTGTGAGCTACTTAAGCCACAATGGCTGCTTAGGAGCAGTGGCCGGGCTCAGCAGATGTCAGCCACGGTGACGAGCTACGGGATTGCCAGGGCTGCCGTCATGCGCCAAAGCTACGCCATCCTTTTGACTATTCTTGCTTGTGAAGCAGCTTGCTCGATCATCGGCTTAAACGGTGCCGGTGATGAGCATGCATGGAATAACTACTTGATCAGTTTTGCGGCGAGTGTTGGTGCAAGCGCCATCCTGGTTTGCAGCTGGATCTCAAGCCACAAGCATTCCGGATCGCCGGGGTAGGCTGCGCCGGATCTCAGGCCGCGTGACGCTTCAGATCGGGCGCTGAAGAGCTTCGCAACCCGTTGATCACGGCGGCAAGCTGATGCCCGTGATAGGGCGTGCGCAGGCAAGGCGCACCATCCACGCGCTTCGCGACCGGGATCGCGTGCGGGAAGCGCGCCGTGTAGATCACGTGCATCTTCGGATTGAGGAGCCGCGCCACTCTCCCGAGCGACAGCCCGTCTATGGCGTCGCGGACGTCAGTGTCTGTCACAAGGACATCGATCTTGCGTCCGGTCTCCTGCTCGCGAAGCAGCTTTTCGGCCTCGCCTGCCCGGCGTGTGCTGACCACTGTGAAGCCGAAGGTCTCCAAGCAGCTCGCGGACACGCGCTGCGTGAGCTCGTCACCAGTGAGCAGGAGAACGGCAGGGGAGCGCGACGAGGCTGGCATGGCGTTGATCCTGGCAAAAGTGCGCAGTTGGCACGGCCGGTTCGCAGCAGATGCACAGCCATAACAACAACAAAATGGTTAACAGAAGGTTGATGCGGACCGCTTTCGTTTAAAGCAACGCTTTTGTAGGTCCGCGGCAGGGATTAATACCAAGGTGTGCTATGCGCGTACTATGCGATTGAAAGATCAAACAGATCGAGTTGCCTTGAGGCTCCGCGCGAGCGCTTCGGCCGAACAGCCCGCGCTGGCGAAATAGCCGCTGGAAGAGGCTGCCGAGGCTTTCCATGCAGGACCGCGCCGACGATCGAGCAGCCATCGCCGCGGTGGAACAGGTAGAGGGTGTGGGGTGCGGTGCGCAGGATCTCCTGCACGAGAGGTTCGCGCGTCTGCATCCGCTCCAGCGCTCTCAGCAGGCAGCCCAACCCGGCCCAGGCAATCTCGGCACCCTCGAACTCGATAGCTCGCGTTCTCCAGGTCTGGAGAGCGGCACCGGCCGTAAGGTTCGGGAATGGGTTCCCTGCGAAGGCGGTCGCATCGTCGAGGATGAAGGCAGCGAGCTGCTCGCGGTCAGCGATATGGGTTGCAGTCTGTAGCGCCCTGGCGAGCTGGTGCTTGGTCACCGGCATCGTCGCTCACGTCTCCTCATCCGACTCACAAGGCTAAGCTTGCATGCGGCGGATGGAGACGCGAGCGGCCAGGTGTCTGCAGGAATGGGATTGATGCGGGCCCGGTTTTCCCTTCGCCGATCGAGCGTGATCAGGCCTGCCGGCTCGGCCCGCATCGCACGGCGCACATCACTGCGGGGAGCCCCGAGCAGTCTGCGGTTTGACGAACCGCTCCGCTCCGGCTCAGATGGATGGTTAAGGCACTCGGCACCCCGTCGAGTCGCCACAGGAGAACCACCGCCGCCGCAGTGAGACCCTGAAAAGCCAACGGCCCCCGAGCTGGTAACTCGGAGGCCGTCGAACACCGAAGCGATGTCGGAATAGCTTGCAGCCCCGATATCGCCAGACGCTCCCTCGGGAGTCAAGCCGGAACCCGCTTCCGGCAACGGTGAGGCTTTGCCTGGAGCCGGACCGCCCTGACCGGCGGCGGCGAACGATCTGCTGCGGCCCGAGAAGGGCCGAGAGGATGCTGGCTGACGAAATCAGACAGGCGGCCGAGACCGCACCGCGCGTGAAGCTGCCCGAGGTGGCGGCCGTGCTCTGGAAGGCCTACGGGGCCGGCCACGTGAGCGAGGCCGAGGCCGAGGAGCTGTCTGCCCTCATCGAGGCCCGGAAGATCGTTCCTGCGGCTCCAGCGGCCCCCAGGAAACCCGGAGGCTCCCGGCCGCGCTCGGACGCCAGCCTGGAGCGCCGCCGCCGCTGGGCGGCCTCGGGGCGGCTCCCGCCGGCCGTCGCAGCCCGCTTCACCCCGGGCGAGATCGCGGTCCTGGCGGTCGTGGCCGCCGAGGTCTGCCGGCGCGGGGACTGCCGCCTCGCCGTGGGCCACATCGCGGCGCTCGCGGGCGTGTGCGAGACGCTGGTCCGCAACGCCCTGCGTGAGGCCCGGCATCTCGGGCTCGTGACGGTCGAGGAGCGCGCCATCACCGGCTGGCGCAACGACACGAACGTGGTGCGCATCGTCTCGGAGGAGTGGCGGGCCTGGCTGCGCCTCGCCAAGGGCCGGCAGGCGCCCGCTCCGACGCTCCGGTGGTTGGCCGACAAGGGCTCCTGCAGGCCCGCCGCCTCGTCCGCAGGGGGTGGGTACAGATCTGCGCAGGGCACGAATACCGATAGGGATAATCCTGTGAGTTTGGCCCCATGGAACCCCAGCAAAGCTGCCGGGAGGCAGGGTCGCGGGTCCGTCAGCGTCACCTAGAGGTGCGGTAGCGCCCTGGCGGAAACGAGGTCACAGCAGGGTCAAAGGCTATGCGCGAGCGTCATGCGACAAGCCGCTGGCGTCCGCCTGCCCGAACGCAGCGCGATCTCTGGAGGCTGCGGAACAGCCTTCGCGGCGGCCAAGGCGTGGACACAGCGGGCCCGTGGAGCCCCGGCGCCAGCTCGCCGGCCCGAATCCGCACCGCCCGCGCCATTGCGCCCGCCTGTAAGCCTCCCCGCGCCGTCCAGGGCCATGCCCGCGGCTCAAATCGCCCATAAGCAACGCTCAGGCGGAGCCGTACTGCTTATGAGTGAGCAGAATCCGGCGAAAGCCGCCTCGCCCCTAGAGGCAGCCTTTCCGAGACCGCACGCCCGGCGAGGTCCTAACCCTCCGCCGGGTGTTCGTGCGTCTGGGGGCGCCCCCGAATGCGCTCGGCGCACCACCCAACGACCGCGAGGGCGAACAGCGCCAGACCGACGTCGTGGTAGAGGACTGCGTGGTCCGCGCGGCCGAACAGCCACCAGAGTGTGTTGATCATAGTACGGGATCTGTAGTCCAGGTTCGTCGGGCGCCACGACGGTCGCATCAGGGCCAAGCTTAGCCGCGTCGTCGGAGAACATGCGCGCGTTCATCCGCGCCATGACCTACTTGAGTACATCTACGCCGGCGGATCAACTAGCCCATGAACAACGCTCAGGCGGAGCCGTGCTGTTTATGGGCGAGAGGGTTCGAGGAGAGCCAGGATCGGCGCTCGAAGCTGCGCTCGCGCGCTGGCGAAGGGCTATCGAGGGATGGAACGGCACCTGCTGCGTTTCGGCGAACTAAATTCGAGCAAATCGACGCGCCGCGCCCCGGATGATAACCATGTCTTCAAGCACGACCAGGAGGATAGGTCATGCCTGGAGTCACGATTCTGCGAAACGGCGAAAAGCCGACGGATCCCGACAACAATGTGACCGTGTATGAGTGGCACCATTCAAGTCGCGCACCGGAATTCGACGTGACAGTCACGAAGGAAGGCATCGTGACTACAGGTGTCTTCGTCACAGGGAAGGTCACTGAGGCGATCGTGTGGGCAGGTGAGGAAGCCGTTAGGCATGGTTTCGGCAGCGAAATCTACATCGCGGAAGCCTAGACTGGTTCCTCGGCCTTGAAGGCGCGCGCGATCACCGCCTCGTCGTTCATCTGTGGCGCTAAGACGAGGCGGTGATCGCGCGCGTGCGGCCGGCCCATTCGCATAAGCCCGGTATGGATTGTGCCGGCTGCGCTTGGCGGTATTGGTGCCACCGTCACGCTGCCCCGTTGGCCCCAAACCAGTTGGGGTGCCGTGACCGGCGGCCGCTGCCTGCTGAGCAGCGCAGTCTGCGGATCCAGAGGTGCTCTACGCGCAGGTGTATGGCGACCGCCAAACCCCGAACGGCGCCAGCGAGTATCACGATGAGTTCGGGCAAGGGATGCCGTACCCGCAGCTCGCATCAGGGATTGTAGCGGTTGGTCCGGACTGTATACTGGGTTGCATACTAAAAGATGCTGCTACCCTTGAGAGAGGGGATTCAGTATGTACAACCGTCTGATAAGACGACTTGAGCAAGCTGGTGTATTATCAGGCGTCGAGATAAAAGCTCTGCAAGATGTAAATTTACGGGAAAGATTTGTGGTGGCTCGTTCTGATGTATACGATAATGATTTTGCTGACAATGTGCATCTCATATTAGGCGGATTCGCCTGTAGATACAAGATATGGGCAGGCGGGAATCGCCGGATTATCTCCCTTATTGTTCCCGGCGACCTCTGCGACGGGCATGTGCCTATGCCATTTGTCCTTCAAAACAGAGTGGCAGCGCTTACCACCTGCAAAGTCGCGGACATTCCGCGTCAAACGATGGTCGAGTTGATCAACACATACCCAGGCATTGCGCGAGCGCTTTGGTGGGTAACTCTCGTGAAGCTCAGCACGATGCAGGCGTGGTTGGCCAATATGGGAAGAGAGGCTGACAAGCGAATAGCACACTTCTTTTGCGAGATGCTTGTACGCTTGCGTGCGGTTGGCCTTGCTGATGAGAGCAGTTATGAATTCAATCTCACTCAGTCTGATCTGGGGGAGATATTCGGATTGTCAAATGTTCACGTCAATCGTGTTTTGAAGTCATTGAGGGATGCTGATTTGCTAATCGTGGCAAATCGCCGAGTGACAATTCCTGATGTCGAGCGGTTAGAGCGATTTGCAGAGTTTGATCCCGGTTATCTGAGCGGCACTTTGAGCTTCGGTGAAGGGATCCGGCATGAAGCATGACATATTTGCCTGAGCTGACGTGCCTCTCACGGGTATACCCAATATCGACGTAAGGCGCGGTATGGGGCGCCGTCATGTCGCCCCGATTGAGATGGAGATGACGCACGGCCTCGCGGATTTCCTACCTCGCTCCGCGACGCTGCCGGGTCGGCCTCTCAAGTCCGACTCGGCTCACTTTCTGGACGGATCTCAACTGTGCGGTTGGACAACAAACCTGTCGGTCCGGCCCGCTGCGGGCTGCCAGCGCACTCTGCGGATCCAGAAGCGCTCCACGCGCCGGGCATGGCGATGATAGGCACTCTCGCCTACATCCTCAGACGCGCAGCCGCCGCTCGTAGCCCTGCGCGTCTTGGAGGAAGTCGGGTTCGTGGAGCGCATCGAGGTCGCCGGCTCGTCCTACCGCGCGACGGAGCACGGCCTCCAGCGCAAGCCGGTGCAGTGGCGGTTCGGGCCGGACTATCTGCCAGCCTTCACGGCAGCCAACGCTCGCGCTCAGGCGGCCCGTGGCGCCCGTTCGCCAGCTCGGCGGCCCCATCAACACCATCCGCGCCGCCTCGGCCACCTGTGAGGCTGCCTGAGCCGTCTAGGGCCATCCTGCCGAGCCAAGTCGCCAGAATAGACAGCCCAGCGCTAGCGTCCTTCCATTCTGGCGAGCGGAATCGGCCGGAGCCGGACTCGCCCCTCGAAGCTGCGCTCGCACGGCTCGCCCAGGGGATAGGACTGTGAGGGCAGAGGCCAGCGGAACCGTCGCAAGGGCTGCCGGAAGACAGGGCGGCAGCAGGCGGGGTGGCTCGCGAGATTCGACATCTCTGAAGCTGCGCTCGTACGGCTTGGAAGGGCTATCGGAAGGCTCGACCCTGCGGATTATCTGCGAGCCGGTGGAGGGCTGGATGAGCGGATCGTATCAGCGCCATAAATCAATGTTCAATAGCTTTGGCTTTGGACATTACGCACCAAGTCCTGTGCTTTCAGGAGGCTTAGGTATTATATTTTTCGCTATAGCTGGGGTAATTTACTATAGGACGGGCGAGATATTGACATGGCTTATCTTATGCGGCGTTATATTTACCGCATGTAGTGAGCTTGTAAGCGCAACTTACTCAACTCATCGCAGTATAGTACTCAGCTATTACGCTCTAAACGACATCATAGCGGAGCAGGAACAACTATCTGAGCGCATTTTGCGCGTTCAGAGCGCTATTGAAAAATTGCAGCCGCGCACGAAAAGCGGGCCGAACCTGTGGGGCGACGACGAAGATCCCGATCCCGATCTGTAAAGCCTGCGCACCAACGTGCGTGGGCGGCCCATTCGCATAAGCCCCGGTATGGGACGAGAAGAGCCCGCCACGGCAGGACCGGGCGGGCTTTTCTCGGATGGGGAGGCTGCCCCGTGGAGCACCTCGGCCAATACACTCACGTTCCACGCAAAATCTCCATACCCCAATCCGTATTGCTCAAGTTACACCGCCAAGCTTGGAGCAGATTCGGCTCTAATTTTCTGTATCGTGCCGCACAGCGCCGCCTTCACTTATCTGCTAGCGCTCAACGGCTGGCCGCAATTACTCGGTTGTTCAATCGAGGGATGTCAGATGGGTGATCTGAAAATTGAAAACGGCAGCACCAAGCATGTATCGCTGAGTGAAGAAGACCGGGAATTGACCGCGGACGAGTTGGCCGCTGTTGCTGGCGGTCCATAAGCACACCGGTCCCTAACGCGGTCTCAAGGGCGCTCGTATTGAGCTTGGAATAGAGGGCCCGTCGAAAACTCAGCAACGGAAAGGGGCGAACCCATGACGACACATCAATTGGACCTTCTCGGTCTGCGCACAACCGTTTTCGCCAGCGGCAACCGGGCGGGACTCGAATTCTCGATGCCCATTGTTGGCGCGCTTCGGCATTACTCGGGGAGAACGGCCGCGCCGGCTGCGGCCGTTGCGGCCTCCCCGGAAGCGGCGCCGGCAGGCCCCTTGGCAGAGGCCGTCGCCCGGATCAACTGGTATCACACCCTCGATCTCGGCGAGGGCCTCGTCACGCCGGGCTTCTACGATCACCGCGGCATCCTACCCCTCTACGGCCTGCCCGAGCGGCTCGACGGGATGCGCGTGCTCGATATCGCCTGCTTCGACGGCTTCTGGTCCTTCGAGTTCGAGCGCCGCGGCGCGGCCGAGGTGATCGCCCTCGACATCCGCTCCGCGCGCGAGCTCGACCTGCCCTGGCGCCTGCGCGAGACCATGACCGAGGCCGAGCTCGACCGGCCCTTCGGCGAGGGCTTCCGCCTCGCCCATGAGGTGCTCGGCTCGGCGGTGAAGCACACCCACTGCAACGTCTACGACCTGTCCCCCGAACGGCTCGGCCGTTTCGATTTCGTGCATTGCGGCGACTTGCTGCTGCATCTGCGCGATCCGGCGCGGGCGCTCTACAACATCCGCCGGGTCACCCGCGGAACGGCCATGATCTCCGACTGCATCTACCCGGATCTCGACCGCCTCGACGGCCTGCCGATCATGCAGTACGACGGGGCCTTCAGCGAGAACATCTGGTGGCGTTTCAGCGCGCACGCCCTCTCCGCGATGATCCGCGACGCGGGCTTCGACCATGTCGCCGAGAAGAAGCGCTTCCGCTACGGGCCCCGTGGGGAGCCCGCGTCGATGTGGCATGCCGTCTATGAGGCGAAGGCTTAGCATTACAGTCGCAGGTCGTTGAGCTTACCTGGACCTCACTCATCCGCAACCAACACAGGCTGCCTGCGCGCGAGGCGACGCGCTACGCGTAAGCCGGTGTATGGGACGAGAAAAGCCCGCCACGGCAGGACCGGGCGGGCTGAGGTCTGGTTCGATGGGGATCGAACTGGTCCAGAGGAACACACCTACCGGCGCAGCGCTCTAAACTTTGCTAGCTGAGCGCCGTCTGGATGTTCCGCGCCGCATGGCCTTTCAAAGACGCTGGTGTTCCTTCCGCCACGCGCTCGGTGTCGTGCCGGTCCAGCGCCGGAAAGCGTGGGTGAACGCGGCCGGCTCCGAGAACTTCAGCGTGGTCGAGATCTGCGCCATACTCATGTCGGTGTCGGCCAACAACTGCGTCGCGATGCGAAGCCGCGTCTCGTCGGCGACCTGTGTGAAGCTCGTGCCTTCGGACTTCAGCCGGCGGCTCAGCGTGCGCTGATGGATCCCCATCATCTGCGCGACCTGCCGCGCAGTGAGCGGCTTCTCAGTCATCGCGTGCGCAAGCGCTGGTGAAGCTCGTCTGCCATGTCAGCGGGAATGGCGGCCTCAAGCTGCTGGATTAGTGCTAGATGGAAGCATTTGGCTACGGCTAATGCGTCGCTTGGCCCCCGCCATCTGTAACGGCAATTGCATTTGTAAAACGCAGCAATGCTCTCTCAAGCTCGCGAGCAGCTATGCCAACATCGTCATCTCGATCTGCAAGGATCGGAAGTTTGATGAGAAGCTTCCTAATGAGATCAACAACTTCAGCGTCAAGTTCGCGAGGCACAGGCGTCTCATTGTGCTCCAATAATGTGCCTCTACATAAGCTTTTTCCGTCAATTTATGCAATCCATATTGCGCATACTCACCTCGTGAACGCTGTCGAGGTTACTCCTATCGTCCACAGGTTGTCTCCGCCAACTTCAAGGCTGTATCGCCCCTCACGCGCGTGAGGGTTTCGCGAGGCGCGTAAGCCCGAGTATGGAACACGCTATGGTGCCTCCGGACAGTGTTCCGAAGGCCTCGCGCGGGGCTCGAGCCGGCGCATAGTCGAGGGCCGGTTGATCGGCCTCTGGCGGGGCCTCGTGGGCGGGCGGATCTACTGCAGTGATCTGTCGGCCCGAACCGGGCAGATGCCGGGCAAAGAGACGCCGGCTCGAGCTGGTGAGGCCCGGCCGGCGTCAGTAGGCGTACTTGCACAAAGCTCATCCCAATATCAGATCAGCCGGCGTACTTGCACAATGACTAATGTTGATCGCAGTCCCTCTGGACGGTTCTGAGGGCTCAGTCTCTCCGCTTCACCACCTTGAACCGCTCCCGGCCTTCCTGCCAGTTCCACTCCTCGCAGATGACGCGGGCCTCGTGCTCAGTCAGGAAGGTGATGGTCGTCCGGTTGCCGTCCTGGCGATCGATGACATCCCAGATGCTGCCGGCCTCGATGAGAAGCGCGTTGAACTCGGCCACGATGTCGAAGGCCTCGGTATCGGCCATCCTACAGCTCCTCGCGAGCAAAAGCCTCGCCCTAGCTCATATCCGTAGCAGGTGCACATGTCCGCGCCTGTACGAGACCGCGCGCGCTGATGGCGATCGGCCTGGTGTGTGAGCCAGCACAAACAAGACGGCGCGTTGTTTCTAGAGCTGTCGGCACAATCGGTGCCCCTCTTGGCTCAACCAGGACAGCGCAGCCGCTGGCGGGCGACCCCCGGGCGCCTGGCTAAACTACTGGAGCGCAACGAGAACCACGGCAAGGTGGGTGCGCATCGTTCAGGGCTTCCGACACCGGCGGACGCCCTTGGTGGACGCTTGTACTTGGAAACAGCGCGGACTTCCAAGTATCTGAACTGAGTGCATGAAGAGTATTCAGTCTTCATTCAGTCAGCAGAGAGCATGGTTAACACAACAACGCAAATCGGGCAGCCATCATCACAGCGAGTCTACCGATCGGGTAGGCCGCCGATGGCGACACCAGATCATCGTCTGGCTTGAACAATTCAGAGCAAAAGAAATCGCCTGAAACTACAGAAACATGGCCAATACCGAAGATATCGGGCCACGATACCTCAATCAGACGGGCATCCACACTTAAGCGAACAGGAGAGCATCATGAAGAAGACGATGATCATGATCATGTCGGCGGTCGGCATGTTCGCCCTCTCACAGCAGGCTTTCGCCTTCGGGCAGGGCGGAAGCGGTGGCGCCGGAGGCGGTGGCTACTACGGCGGCTACGGCGGCCTGGGCGGCGGTGGCGGGGACGGCATCCACGGCGGCCGCGGTGGCAACGGTGGGCGCGGCGGCATCGGCGCCTATGGCGGGGCCGGCGGCGGCGGCGGCTGGGGCGGGTCGGGCTCCTACGGCGGGCATGGTGGCAACGGTGGCGCCGGTGGCGGTGGCTACTACGGCGGGGCCGGCGGGGGCGGCGGCGGCGGCGGCTCGGGAGCGTTCGGGGGCCATGGCGGCAACGGTGGGCGCGGTGGCATGGGGACTTACGGTGGCGTCGGCGGCTCGGGCGGCGGAGGCGGATCGGCTGCCGGCTACGGCAACCGGGGCGGCAATGGCGGAGCCGGGGGCAACGGCAGCTTCGGTGGCGTCGGTGGGGCCGGCGGACAGGGCGGCAACTCCTACTGAACTCTGGGGCTACGTCCTGCTGCAACAGCTCGCCGCGGCGCCGGGCAGCGCCGCGGCGGCGACTCGATCCCGGGTGCTGCGAGTGGATGCGATGACCCGCTCGCAATCCTGATACGGGGCTGATCATCGCACTCGCACGTGAGGCAGACCGATGAGGATGATCTCTGCTCTGACCGTGATGCTGGGAACCGTCGGGCTCATGGGCGTTCTGGCCCATGCTGCGCCCGTCCCGTCCGTGTCGCGCGGCGGCCTCGCGACACCGGCCGGATCGAGCGACGGTGCCGGCTTTCCGGGGCTGCCGGGCGGCCGGGGCGGTGCTCCGGGCCGGATCGGAACGCCTTCCCGTTCGCCGACCCCGTCCGATCCCGCCGAGCTGCGGCAGTACTGCGTCGCGCTTCTGAAAGGGACTGCTGCGGAGGTGCCGTCGCTCTATCATCCAGAAGACTGCGCCACGCTGTTCGGCACGGCAGCGGAACCCGGTCAGCCGGGGCGAGGAGGCAACGGCGCCGGCTTACCGGGCCTGCCCGGTGGCCGCGGTGGTCGGAGCGGCGTCATCGCTCCCTCGGCATCCGGCGTGTCGGATCCTCTGGCAGGTTACTGCCAGGACCTGCTCACGCATCCTGGTCAGGCCGTACCCCCGGGCGACATGACGCTTAGCGATTGTCAGGAGTACCTGACCGGTCTGGATCCGACGACGTCTCGTCGCGCGGTGAACGGCAGCAAGAAGTCGGGAGCCGACGGGCCAAGTCTGTCGGGCGGGATCGGTGGTCGAGGAGGACTGGCCGGTGCTGGTCCAGGCGGCGGCTCCGGCGGAGCTGGGGGCGCCGGAATTGGAGGAGGAGTAGGCGGGCGTGGCGGCCCGGGCGGCTCCGGCTACTGAAGCGGCAGCCGAGATGCGGCTGTGCAACACGCGTGAGGGGCGAGGGCGGCTTGGGAGCCGCCCTTTTCTTTTCAGGAAATCAAACGCGTGAGCCGGCCCGCTCAGGCA
>NC_011892.1:300000-487734 GCF_000022085.1 Methylobacterium nodulans ORS 2060 | reverse complement strand
AGGAGCCTATTGCGAAACATCATCGGGTTGGGAGTACTGTCATGGGCCGTCTCGTCTTCGCGCTTTTACTTGTGCTCGTCTCGACCTGGGCCGGCGCCGAAACGGTCTATCCGGGGGAATTCAAGAAGCTGACGATCATCAGGCCGGGCTCGACAGGTGACGTATCGGTCATGTCCGTATAAGAGGCTTCCCCCCGCGCAGCACTTTCAGGGAGACGAGCCCAGGCGGCAGGTCGGGCAGGCGCGGCGCGTCTACGAGGTCGGGGAAGTGGCTCTGGAAGCTCGACCGCCTCGGTCGCTCTTTCATGGAGATGATGCGCACCATCGATGACCTGCGCCGGCAGAACGTCCACTTCCGCAGCGTCACCGAGCAGTTCGACAGCGACACCGCGCACGGGCGCTTCGCCCTGCAGACACGGTGCACCATCAGTTCGCTTAGGATGGTTCAGTGATCTTCGGTTCGCTTTGAATGGTCAAGTTGGCTGTAATGAACCAGTTCCGCGCTGGTTCGCCAGGGGCATATCCATCCTGAACTGACGCGGACGCATGACTGCCGCAGCCGAGGCCGACTTCCGCTGCCTCATTCAGGCTCCAGCTGGCGGCAAGCTCCACAACACCGCGCGGCCGTACAGGGCCGCCATGCCGATCACCAACGCGCCCACCGACCCCGCCGGCCTCGTCCAGGAATGGAGCCGCGGCCTCGCCTCTCTGTCAGCCGGCCAGCCGCCGTGCCCCGGGTTTAAGCCGGACGAGTGGATCGAGACGCTCACGAACGCCCGCCGCTTCGTGGAGGACTTCGGCCTGCAAGCCGCCGAGCTGGGCTGGGACCCCCTCACGCTGTTCGGGGTGGGGCCGACGACCGGAGCGATCCGGGCGGACTTCTGCCAGCGCTGTCACATGCTGCACGACCGATCGGAGCACCAGCGACGACGCCGGTTCACATTGCTCCGCAGGAAGGCCATGGGCGACCTATTCCACGGTCCATACTCACTCTGAGTATCCAATTCGCCGTGAACCGGCCATCTTGGGCCAAATTTCTAACCTGATGATCGGCTTACGTATTGACGCAGCTTTGATCACGCTTCAGGTATGCTGTCCTTCGAAATCAGGATCTTCAATGAGCGAAGAAACTGCGGCTGGCCACATCGAGTTGGTCAGCGACATCGTTTCGGCCTACGTGTCGAAGAACAGCGTACCGCCTAGCGAGCTGCCGGCCCTCATTCAGAGCGTCTACCAGAGCCTCGGCGCCCTCGGGAGACCCGCCGAGCCGGAGCCGGTGAAGCTCACGCCTCCCGTGCCGATCAAGAAGACCGTGACGCCGGATCACATCATCAGCCTGGAGGACGGCAAGCCGTACAAGTCACTCAAGCGCCATCTGACGACGCGCGGCCTGACGCCCCAGCAGTACCGCGTGAAATGGAGTCTGCCACCGGATTACCCGATGGTGGCGGCAAACTACGCGGCGCAGCGCTCGGAACTGGCCAAGAGCATCGGGCTTGGCCGGTCGCGGCAGCAGGCTGCGCGTCCTCGTAGGACCGCCTCGAAGTAGCGGCACGAGAGAACGCCGGCTCGAGCTGGTGAGAGTTGAGCCGGCGTCAAAACAGAAGACCCGTATCTGGCGGGCTGCTAATTTTGTGACCGCACGCTCCGGACTTGCAAAATCGGTGGGACTGGGTCGGCGTAGGTAATAAGCGATAGAAGATGCAGGGATGCGGTAACCGTTATGGTTGCCGTAGCTCACCGTCTAGCGGTGATGCAACTGCGTACGTAGTTTGATGCACTGCACCGAATGCAACCTCTGGATGAGAAAGTTGCAAAAAAAAGCTGTGGGTTGTTTTCAGATCGCATTGATCATGGCTGCGGTTATTAAGACACCTGCCTCACCGCGGAGGATATGTCCATGGGTGAAGAGGCAAAATCGATCACGCTCAAGCCCGAAACCGAGACGATAGGACTAACCGCCAACATCGTTTCTGCGTACGTATCAAACAATGTCGTGCCCGCAGCCGAATTGCCCGAACTGATCGCAATAGTTGACCGGGCACTTGATGAACTCAGCAAGCCCGCTACACCTGTTGTCGAGGAAGTGCTGAAGCCGACCGCCGCCCAGATCCGGAAGTCCATCACGCCAGACCACCTCATCAGCTTCATCGACGGCAAGCCGTACAAGTCGATGAAGCGGCACCTGACCAAGAACGGCCTGACCCCTGCCGAGTACCGCCAGCAGTACGGCTTGCCGGCCAACTACCCGATGGTGGCGCCGAACTATGCGGCCCAGCGCTCCGAACTCGCCAAGAGCCTTGGGCTGGGCCAGATGCGCCGTCAGCGTGCTGCTGAGAAGCGTGCTGACACTGACGCGAAGGTGAGTGCGCCTGCGGAGCCGAAGAAGGGGCGCGGACGGCCAAAGAAGGCTGCTGCGTCGGAGTAGGGCGCGTGAGGCTGGCAAGCCTTCGTCAAGGTTCGTTGCCCTGCCGTTCACTGCGCTTTTTAGCTGACGGTTCAAGGTTGCCGCCTACTCTGCCCTCATGACTTCGGGGCTGGGAGGCAGAACCCGAGGCAGCCGGGCAACGACCCGGATCGACAGAGATCAGTCATGGAGATGGCCTTCGTGCGCTCGGCACCGACCGGCGGCGGGGCCTTCTTCTTTGGCTCGCAGATGGCACTGACGGGACTGCGGCGAGGCAACCCCCGCCCGTACACCTGGAGCAGGTTCGCGATGCTCAGCCCCGGGCAGCAATAAGTTCCATAAATGCAACACCCGGTCGCATGCCACTTTGAGCCGATTGAGTTGTGCACTGCAACATGGCACAAAGCAGATGCACCGCCGCGATGGCGTCGCGGCCGTGCCTGCCCTCCTTTGGGCGCTTCCTCCCTAGACTTCGGGCCGTTCCGCAAGGGCGGCCTTTTTTGTGTCTAGGCGCGTCGTTGACAACGAAAAGCCCGCTTGCCTGCAACCTCGCCCCCGCCTCACGTATAATCGTGCCGGTTAGGCCGGAAACGACATTTTTCTATACGGCGGCATAAGCATTCTGGCCCGATAGACTGAGCTGGTATGCTAAGGCGCCGCTTACAGTTGTGCTGTCGCGACCGGCAGCTCGGCTAGCCTTGTGTAGCGCGGCGTGCGCATCTCGAACTTCGTCGACCAGGTGCGCTTGTCCACCAAGCCCGCCCGGGCCGGCACGACAGCGCCCCGGCCGAAGCGGGCGTTGCAGGCGTCCATCGCCGCCATCAGCGCTCCGCCACGCTCCCGGTCCAGCGAGCCGAACAGTGCCCGCGGCGCGTCCACGAGCGGCAC
Organism: Methylobacterium nodulans ORS 2060; assembly: GCF_000022085.1. Classification (NCBI taxonomy): domain Bacteria; kingdom Pseudomonadati; phylum Pseudomonadota; class Alphaproteobacteria; order Hyphomicrobiales; family Methylobacteriaceae; genus Methylobacterium; species Methylobacterium nodulans. The sequence goes on along the minus strand of NC_011892.1, from coordinate 484,440 downwards.
GAGGTCAGTCGTGATCACGCGGATATGCAGGCATCCGGGGCGGCATCACTCCGGCAGATTGCGACGGGGCTAAACCAGCGGGGCATCCCAACCGCACGGGGCGGAGCCAAATGGACCCCGGTTCAGGTCGCCCGCGTTCTGGCGCGGCATCATGCTTAAGGGATGATTGCCATGCCCACGCTGCCAGACTTTACGACCTTCGCGTTCACGCACGCGGGTCGCGAGCGAACCATCTACCGAAAGGGCGAAGGTCCACCGGTGTTGATCATGCATGAGGTGCCCGGGATCTCGGCCGAGGTCGTGCGGTTCGCCCGGCGTGTCGTCGACGCAGGCTTCACTGTGTTCATGCCTCGCCTGTTCGGTCCGGTGGGGGTCAAGACGACACCGGTCAACCGTGTGGCGGAGCTGCTGAGGATCTGCATCAGCCGCGAGTTCCAGGTGCTTGCAGAAAATCGGTCGAGCCCGATTGCGGACTGGCTGCGCGCGCTTGCTCGCCACATCCATGACGAGATGGACGGCCGCGGCATCGGCGTAGTCGGCATGTGCGTCACCGGCAACTTCGCGCTGACGCTCACCCTCGATCCGTGGGTCCTGGCGCCGGTTATGGGGCATCCGTCGTTGCCGCTGCCGATTACGCGCGCCAAGGCTGCCGCTGTCCACGTCACGCCCGAGACGTTCGCCAATGCGCGCCGCCGGACGACCGAGGAGGGGCTGAAGGTGCTGGGTGTGCGCTTCCACGGCGACATGCTGTTCTGTCGAGCGGCGCGGTTCGAGACCTTGCGCCGCGAACTCGGCGACGGTTTCGAGGGGATTGAGCTTCCAGCTGCATCGGCAAAGCCTCAGTTTGAGCCGCCGCACAGTGTGCTCACCATTGGCCTGATCGATCGCGAGGGCGAGCCGACGCATGAGGCCGTTGAGCGTGTGCTGCGTTTTCTCTCAGAGAGGCTGCACTAACCGCAAACCTTCGTCTGCCTGTGACACAGGCCGATGACCCACAAGTCCGCCATCGCCTACGTCCGGGCGTCGGGAGCGTCGTCTTTTCGGCAGATTGCGGCGGGCCTCAACCAGCGTGGCATCCAGACCGCGCAGGGCGGGACGTGGACAGCGATGCAGGTTAAGTGGGTGCTGGAGCGGGCTCGCTGACACACGCGAGCTGTTCGGCAAGCCGGACCTGTGTGCGCTTCGAAGGCAACCCGCTCGTAACCTCCTCTGTTGACTTGGCATGAACGAGGGAGGGTTCATCATGGCAGGCTCAAAGAGCAGCAGTTCGGACCGCCAGGAAGCTCGCGCGGTCGACTACGTCAAAACGAGCCAGGAAGCCGAGGCGGCGTTGGAGAAGAGAGCCGCTGAGATAAAAGCGAAGAAGGCTTCGCGCCGCTCGGATGCGCCAGAGACTGATGATAGCCCCAAGCGGCAGGGCGATAAGCTGGAGCACGCCCGTGATGCGGCAGCCGGATCAGGCAAGCGCAAGTAGCGCGTAGGCCAAGTGTTTCGAGAACCAGCGCCCTCCGGGGCGCTTCTTTTTTCTGGCGACCGCGGCAGGGCTCGACCCTGCACCCCTCAGCTTCGAAGGCTGAGGCTCTCTCCGGTTGAGCTACGCGGCTGACTTCGTGCGCAGGGCCACGCCGGTCGAAGCGCCTGTCGGGAACTCGATCCCCGCTCATTCCAGCACGCCCCGGATCAAGCTCGCATGCGCCACCGTAATCGGCGGCTCACGCGCGCGTGGAGGGTGCGTACTTGTCCGCGTACCAAACCGCGAACCATGCCCGGCGGCTCCGTGCATAGAGGGTGGAAACCAGCGGAAACCAAGCCGCCTCGTGCGCGCAGAATGGCCTGAAACCGGCGCTGAAACCACGAGCGCTCTTCGAACCGTAGCGGGCCGCTGCTCTATGGTTCGAGCCGCGGATTGAGCTTTTTGAGCAGCTGCCAGGAGAGAGCCGTGACCGTGGCCTCAGCCGCGCCGACCTTCGCCATCTCGCGCTCGAAGGTGGCCCAGTGCATGCCCTTGGGTTTATCGATGTAGTCACCGATCCCGTCCTTGGCGCCAAGACGGTCGCGCAGTTTGAAAGCGCGGCTGATCGCGCGGTCCGTCGGCGTCTCCCGCTGAGAGCGATAGCCGAGCCTGTAGGCTTGGCGCGAAGCGAAGGTCGAAGCCCCGTTCGGGAGGTGAAGCTTGGTAACCCGCGCTCCCGTGTGCGGGCAGATGAACCACCAGCGCCGGCCGCCGAACGGCTGGGCCGTGGTCGTCAGCTTAACCCAGTAGTCCGCCCGCTGCTTCTCGCCGTTCCAGCGCGTCGTGGTGTAGTGCAGCCGCATCCAGCCGGGCTCAGTGCCGAGATGGGCTTCGTAGCCGATGGAGCCGACCGGCGTGCCGGTGCGCGAGTTGGTCCAGACCAACGACCCGGCCCGGCTCTGGCCCGGCTGGCAGAAGCCGTCGCGCAGGAGTTTGCCGAGGTTGAGGGTCAGTCCGCTCTCGACGGTCGGCCGTCCGCCCCATCGTCCACTGCCGGTCCCGCCCATGTGCGCACCTGCCTTTTTGTCCCTCAGGATTTTGCGAAATTTCGTGGCAGGTTTTGATTTCCACGCCGCCGCTCGAAGGGACGCGGTTGCCGGTTTCCAGGGCTACCAGGGTCAGGTCGTCGGGTGTTCCACCTAGCCAATCTGTCTGGTCCCTGATGGGATGGTGGGCTGGGGAGAGAGCATAGCTTCGCCTAGCAGGGGCGAAGCCTGACTGGCCTGACAGGACGGAGCCGCCGTACGAGCCGGTCACAGATCGATGGACGAAACCCTCATCGGGGAGGCCGGGGTCAGGCGGTCGGCCTTTACTCACCGCTTCACCTCTCGCGAGGTCTGACGCGGAACCACCGGGAGGCTCATCGATCGGCCGCCCGGCTGTCTGTGGGGTCGGGGCAACCCGTTCCCACTCCTGCGGCGCAGAGCGCCACTTGCTGCCGGTGCCCTCCGGCTTGTTCTACGGCTCCCCGGATCTGGCTTGGCTAACCACCCGGACCGCAGCTCCGTCGGGGAGCGGCTATCCCTTAAGCATAGCAGTTCTAGTTAGATTCTTAATATGGACTTTGTTTGTTCCCGTACGAGGGCTCCGCCGGTCGGTCCGAGCCCTTCTTGCTCGAAGAGCCGCTCGGCCACTCGCGCGCGCATTGGAGAGCCGCTCAGCCGATATAAGGCCAAGCCCGCAGGGGGCAGCTCTTCTCCGTTGAAGGCGCCTCGCTGGTCGTCTGCTCGACAGAGGATTCGATGGCCGACAGGGCGGGAACGACGTGGCTCCACACGACCAGAACGGCACCTGCGGCGATGATCCTGATGATGTTCAGCATGGCTCGGTCTCCCTTCGCGGTCGTTGATGACCATTCGCTGAAGCAGACGTCTAAAGCTGAGCCGTTGCAGAACGATTACGTGGAATATTGCTACGCTTGAGAGATGCCGGTGATGCCGGAACCCCTAACTGCGCTGGTACCGCGCTCGACTTCTCTGGAGATGGGCGCCCCAGGCTGTTTCCTGGCAGATATCAACAGCCAATGGCCTGCTGACCATGTTGTCTGCAGACGAGCCGCTGGCGGATGTTCTACGCGATCTACAATGAACATAGCGGAGTACGAGGGTTAGCTGATGCCGGCTTCAGGCAAGCCTTTCGAGAAGGGGCGGAGCGGCAACCCGGCCGGCCGCCCCAAGGGCTCGCGCAGCAAGGCGACGCTTGCGCTGGAGGCCATCTTTCAGGGCAAGGGCGAGCAGATCAGCCGCAAGGCCATCGAGCTGACGAAGGCGACACGGTCGCGTTGCGCCTCCGGCCCGCAGCGAGTGCGCCCCGAACAACGAGGCCTCGAGGCCACCCGCACCCGCAGACCCTCCAGATCCTCCTGCAGGTCCGCGACGTCGAGGGCGACGAGCTCAGAGCGGCGAAAGGCGCCCGCGAAGCCGAGCGCCAGCAGCGCGCGATCGCGCTGGCCGGCGAGCGTCTGGGGCGTGTGCACCAGCATGGCCGAGAGCACGTCGACCGTGGCAGCCGCCTTGCGGGTCGGGACCGTGCCGATCCTGCGGCGGATCCCCTTCACGGCCGCGCGCACAGCCTCGTCCTCGGTTGGGTCCGGCAGCGTGGTGAGCTTGTGCGCATAGCGGATGGCGGCGCAGCGCCGGCCAATCGTGGAGGCGGCCCGCCTCGGCCTCCGACCAGGAAGCCCGCCACGGCCTCGGGGCAGGCCGGCAGGGAGCGGAAGCCGTAGCGCGAGCACCAAGCCTCGAACACCGCAGCGTCGCCCCAGTAGCCCGCATGGTCGCATCCGCCTTGCTGGCGCGCTGATAGGCGTGGACGAGGGCCGCGGCCTCCACCGGCAGGGTGCCCTCATCCGGTAAGGGCGCCACCGTCGCGCGCTCCGGTGCCGGCAGGGCGAGGCGATCAGGGATCATCGGCATCACGCGTCCGCCCGCTCCACCAGCCGGTCGACGATCAGGGTGAGGGTATCGAGCCGGCGGGCCTCGCTCACATCGGACGCGATCGCGGCCAGGACCTTCGGGTCGCGCGGGATCTGCAGCCTGACCTGCGTGCGCACTGCACTCAGGAACCACGCGCCTTGGATCTTGCTCGGGAGTGCCCTCGCCCGCGCTCGGACCTCCGCGAGGTAGGTGTCGACACTCGCCGCGATATCGACGCTCGGCTGCGCCCGGTGCTGGGCGGCGAGTTCGAGCGCCCAGTTCACGTAGTGACCGATGAGGCCGGGAGAGACGGCGAGCGGATCGGGAGGGGGCATGCTGGAACCCTCGCGTAGGAGGTCAGGGGTTCTCCCGGCCGACCTGCCGGGTCAGGCGCTCGCGCCAGTTCTCGGGCAGGTCGACCCCCTTCATCCGCATCCGGGCTTCGACGGCGGCGAGCACGCGCTGCCAGTGCTCGGCCGGGAGCCCGGTGAGGTCGCGCCCGAAGCCGAGATTATGCGCGGCGGTGTCGGCGGCGTCCCGCCAATCCCGCGGCAGGGGCGACCCAAACTCCTCCGCCATGCGCCGCTCCGAAACCAGCGGGAACACCCGTTCTCGAAAGTTACGGCCGGTCACATGCGCGGGCAACAGCCCAGGCTGGCGCGGCGCCCGGTGGGTGGCCCGACCGGGTCGGCGGAGGGGACAGAGGGCCGGTCATACCAATGCTGCATGCCAGCCATCTGGTATTCCACATTCCAAAGCGCATTGTGCATTGCCATAGATGGTGCATCGCACAACGCCACACGGAACCGCCGCAGATGACCGCTCTCGTCCTCCTCAGCCTCGTCGCCGCCGCTGCCGTGAACGCGTCGCTCGTCCTGGGCGTTGCGGACCGGCTGACCCCGAAGGCTTCTGCGTCCACGCTGGTCGCCAGCAACGAGAACGAGATCCTGACCGCGAAGCTGGCTGCCTAAGCGGTTCCGCATCGGCTCAGCCCATCAACCCCGCCCAGCACGGCTGCGAGCGGGGTTTTGTTTTGCCTGCCGTCACCTCTTTCCAACCGCCACGTTTTCGCTAGGCTCCGGCTAAGCTGAGTTGCGGAGGGCCATTCCCATGAGCCTAGCAAGCACGCGGCGGGCGAAGCTCTCCGAGAGGCGCCCAGCACAAGGCGAGAGTGGTCATCGGGCATCCCTCGCCGCCTACAAGCTGCTGAGCGTGCCGCCGGCCGACCGCAGCCTTACTCCTCAAGAGCTGATCGCGATGGCGCGTGCGGCGCGGGCACGGACGAGCTGGCATTGACACAGCAGTGGGCCGGCGGCCGGGCCGACAGGTCGATCAACCCGGCCGCCAGCTACAGCGACCACTCCGCCTGGCCCTCGTGGCGGTCTGCCGGCCGCTGCCTTCGCCCGCTCTGGTACGCAACGCGAGCAGGCGGTCTCGGAAATTCAGGAGCGACGGCCCGGCGCTCTGCGAACGAGTTGATGCCGGGCCGCCGCCTTTGCCGGTTCGGGATCTCCGGGTCGGCTGTCGGCAGCCTGCGGCGGAATGGTTGACGAAATACTGCCTGCTGCCAACCGCCTGACAGGGTTCAGAACCTGCCCTGGCTCACTCGTGGATGCCGGGCCGCAGCGGCTGCGGTTGAAAGCCTCTCTAGCTCTCAGCCTTGCTTCAAGCGCAAGGGCCGCCCTCTCGGCGGGACCTGCTGGCGGAGAGCGGAGAGGGTGTCCCTGTGGCTCGCGGTGGTGAGTGGTCAGCCACGCAAGTGGCGAGGGTCCGCAATAAGATCGGTGGTGGGTCTCAGTGAGATGCACAGAGAAACGCCGGCCGAGGAGAGAGCCCGGACCGGCGCCTTCCGCTAATAAGGTGTCGGAGAGCCTGAAAGGTACTCGCTCGGATCAATGTCGAAGAGCGATGCAGCAGGGCCCGTCAGCTGGTCTGTGTGCTGGTAACTGCTGGAGTTGAAGTGGAGGACACCAACGTCTGTATGAGCCACAGCATTCAAGGTGTTGAAGCTTGGGTTATCATGCAGAATGAAGTTCACGGTCGCCTGAAAGCCTTCGTCAGTCGTGATCTGGCCCTGACCAACGGCATGAAATTGCGTCCCCGTGAGAACATTCAGATGAGCATCGGGCCCAAGGATATAATCGGTGACATTTGATGGAGAAGTAAAGTTCGTATCGTTGATGACGTTAGCGCGTGGCATGTCCATCATCTCCCTTATTGTTCGCCAGACGATAGGAGGTCGCCATCGAAACATGCAGCAATCGTGCATCCTGGATTGCCGACAAGCTTAGCGCCTACTTACCATCCAGGCAGCACATATTTCATCACATCGCCCTATGCTATGCAACGCTCATTTGAACCACACCAGCATCGTCAGCCCTCTTGCTGCTGCTCTCGTACGTGGCTCGATTGTGCTGGCATTCGGGCTACAGAGACTGAGCCCGCCAGCTTTGGCCGTGCAGGTCCCTTTCTTTTCTGAGCAGGCAGCCGCCGCTCCGGTGGTCTGCGCTGCTGACCCTGTCGGCCGGCGTGCACTCTCGGGTGCTGTCAGGTCCTCAGTTCAGGCGCGAGCGGAGTTGCTCAAGCGCTTCGATTGTGCCGGTCCCGTCCAGAATGGCGAAATACGCCCCGATCACAAGGAGCGTGAGGTTCACGACGATAAGACTGATGGCTCCGGCGCGACTAAAGCCCTGCTCGCGAAGGTGGTGGTAGAGGATCATCTCCTGCTCGGTGTGAGAACTGGTCCGGGTTGGAGAGCGGCGGCCGGGCCGGCGGGTTCAGACCACCCGGCCACCGATCATGGCACCCCGCCAGATCGGGAGATGGAGGAGCCATGATGGGGCAGGCCTATTTTGCCGCGCCAAGCAGGTTCAATAACAAATGAAAGCGCCCGGCCGGGGGTCTAGACCCGCCAAGTGTTCGCTTTGGAGCGACGGCTCTTGACCACAGGTGCAGTCCATTCAGGACCGCGCTCTTATAGCGTGCACTCAGCATGCCTTTATAGCGCCACGGTCTCTGTGTGGCGCAGACCGCGCCGGCCGTCCTTCACACAGGTTGAGCGGAACGGCAAAGGGCGGCGCTCACGTGCTTGTCAGGGGCAGGATCTCCCGGCCGTGCTCGTCGTAGGCTCGGCGGGGATTGCGACGTCTCATGTGGGCCTCGCCAGCAGCATCGAGGTCCGAACCAGAAGCCGCCGTGTGCTCTCTTCGAAGCTCTGTTCCGCTGCCAAGCCCTTGGCGGTCGAGTAGGCTTGGACAGCCGCCGCGATGTCGATTGTGACCCCATTGCCGATCTCTCTCGGGCCCGACGTCGGATCGGAGAGGTAGGCTTCGACAGCAGCGTCGAGTTGGTCGAAAGTCACAACGTTGCGCACGATCAGCGTGCTGATGGTGGGGTGGTCAGGCATCCCAGAGAACTAGCGCCCGAACTCCCAGACGGGGATGCTCCATATGGGTATGGGCTAGAGGACGAGATGACGGACAGGGTTCCGCCTCATCCGGGACGGCAGGAATTCTCAACGGCTCCAGGACAGCAACAGGCCCGTTTGCTCGGGGCGACAGGAGGCGTCTCAATCGAAGCCTGATCTTCGCCCTCACAGGTGGCCCCGGAGGTGCCACACTGCCGTGTGGCCAAGTACACGACATGGTGCCCTGGATCGGTGACCTTCACGCAGCAGATGCAACCGGCGCGACGCGTGGCGTTCTCGCCTTGCACCATGGCATCGAGAAGCTTATCCGCCTCGACCTGAGCGTCTTGGATCGACGCACAGTCCGTGCTGACAGCGATCTGCACGTCAGCGTCTGCCTGCAGGACGAACAAGAACTTGGCCATTCATACCAACTGCGTGTTTAATGCACGTATTCGTAGGCATTAAATATGCCATAATTGTGACGTTTCCAGTCCAATCGGCTTGAATACCTGAGAATCTGGACAGTAGAACTTCTGGACGAGGCTCTGATCTTGCCGGGCGCCTGAGCCCAAGCTTCGCGAAGACGCTCTAGCCGCGGAACAGACCTCACCGCCCCTCGATTGACTCATCGGGCCACTCGACCGTCTCTTACCGGTGGCCCGTTGGCACTGCCGGCCGGATCCACGCATCTCCGGCCGGCTTCTTTCTTGTCCGGCGAGTGACAGCGCGGCGGCAGGTTCATAGGCTCGGGCGCCTGCGAGGAGCCCCCATGCCGGATCAGCAGCCCTTCGACATCGTGGCCGAGTTCAACGCCCTCCTCTTCGAGGCCGGCAGCATCTGGGACGTGATCGACAGGCGCCAGGGCAACAAAGTGACCCTGACCCTCCTGACGGAGCACGAGGCCCGCGTCATCTGCGAGGAGTGGAACCGGCAGGAAGGCCGGGAGCGGTTCAAGGTCGTGAAGCGGGCGGCCTGAGGGCCCCGGAACCATCGCGGGCCGCCGCGCGCTGGATATACGCAAGCGATACCTCGACGTCGGCCGGGTTCCCCCACCCGAGCCGGCGGCTTTGTGCCGGAGGCGTAGAGGCCCCCAGTGAACGTACGGGTTGCGCGAGGGGGGAACTGCCGGCAACGAGCGGTGATTGACCTGCAGGGTTGCGATCTTTCCATCGCACCCTTGCGCATACTTGGCACCCCTTGCGCATACCTTGAGTGCCGGCCGGACCTCCCGCGCCGGCGTTCCTTTGCCCGGCCTCTCCCTGGTCCAGGCCGACATCATTGCCGGCGACAACGTGATTTTGTCGCCGACAATCCCGGCTTCGGCGCGCTGAAGACGCTGCCGCCGGAGCACTGGCAGAAGGTCGTCGCCAGCCTGGAGGCCAGGCTACGAATGAAGGGGATTGCGCCGCCCCCCCGATCAGCCGGCGCTGCGCCGCCATTCGCCGCGATCGTGAAGCGGTACGCCACGGCGGCCGGCCTCGACGCCTCGTCGTTCGGGGCACACTCGCTGCGCGCCGCTACATCACCACGGCCGCGGAGCGTGGCGCCGACATGGCCCGCATCATGGACCAGAGCGGGCACCGCGATCCGCGGACCGTGGTGGGCTACATTCGGAGGGCTAGAGCGCTCCCCGCCAAGCTGGAGGCCGGTTCGGCGCAAGGGAGCGCATGAAATCAAGACCTTAGAGCCGTGATCCGACCCAACCGGAGCGGGCACGGCTCTAATGCCTTCAAGGGGCACTCAGGGGCGGGGTTTCTCTGATTGTCCGAAAGAGTTGCCGCGGGTCGGCACGGAAGTTCGCTACCGCCGCAGCATGGTCGGGCACATGCTCGTCATCCGGCCGAAAGCGTTGCTCGCGTCGTAGCCGCCCAGCTTCGGATTCCAGGGGTTTAGGAGCCACAGGCCGCTGATCGTGTGCCCGTCCTTAATCTCCACAGTGATCGCGACGGACCGAAGGTCGTAGAGGCGGCGCAGCAGCTCCAAGAACTCCTTCTCCTCGAAGTTTTTGCTGCTGCCAACGAGGATGGTCTCACCTATGATGCTGCCGCTGGTATTGAAGGTCTGGTCGCGGGTCCGGAGCTCGATCTGGGCGCTACGGATCTTCTTGAAGTCGGCATCGCCGAGCGATTTGGGTCTCAGCGAAAACCCGATGTGGAAGCCGTCGGCTCCGCAGGAGATCTCCATCATTGAGAGCGACATGGCGTCGTCGCCAAAATTTGCCGAAGCCGTTAGTTTCAGCCCGTCGTGCTTCAGCGTCCATCCGTCGTCACGGATGCTGTATTGTGCCGATACGGAGGACGTCATCCCAATAAACACTGTAAGCAACGTTGCCTTGAGCTTCATCTAGCCCTCTACGTGTATAGCTTCTCCGAACTCCTAGAGAGGCCCAGGATGGCGACCGCGTGCTCGTGGGCAACGTGCTCCGGCGCAACTTTCACTTCGTGGTGCCCGTCACTGCCGGCGTGGTGCTCCACGTCGACCAAGACCGCGGCGTGGTCGCCGACGACCTGCCGACGCTCCGCTCAATCGGCTTCGCCTACAGTCGCCTGTTCCGCCGTCGCTCAGAACCGATAGCCCACCGCGCCCATGATCTCCGTCGTGTAGGAGGTGCTGCTGGTGGTCTGGGCGACCAGCGAGGGCGGCAGGTTGATGTAGAGATTGCCCTCCACGCGAGCGAAGACCGGGCCGAAGTTGCGCTCAATACCGAGTCCGACGACGGCGTAGGGCGAGACCAGTGCGTCGGAGAGCTTGATGACCTGCCCGGTGCTCACGACGCCGCATCCAACCACCGAGGAGGATCGCGCGCCCCCCGGTGTCGTGGCTACGCTGACAGTCGGATCGACGCATGTGACAGTTCCGCGGTTGTCGCGGGTCGTGACAGAGCGCAGCACATCTGCACCGGCACCGAACCGGCCATAGAACAGCCAATCATCCCAGATGAGACCTGCTCGCACGGCAGCGTCCCCGCTCACGATGCGGTTCAAGACGGCGCTACTGATCACGTTCTGTGACAGCGCGAAGTTGCCGAAGGAGGTAGGCACAGCAGCGTTCGGCCCGCAGCACGAGGTCGCGAACACGAAGGGCAGTGGGCGTGACGGCGCGGTTGAAGAGACTGTTGCGGTCGTCTGCCCGAATGCTGCCCGGACCCGCCCCTCGGCGCCAATAAGCAAGTCGCCGAAGGTCCGATTGTAGCCCAAAGCGGCACCGACCCGAGCGTCTGATAGCGCCGAGAGGCGCGAGGTGTTCTGGGACAAGGTGCCAGGGACCCCAAACGGCTGGGGAGCCGGCTTGGCGTCCGGGCCAAAGCCATACCCGGCCAGGAAGGCGGCATAGGGCCCAGCGAACCCGTTCACCGGTTCTGGTGCGACAGTGGCCGGCGCCAGAACTGCCTCAGAGGACTTTGAGACTACAACCCGAGTCGGCTCTGCCGATGTGACTGCTGCTCCGCGCGCCCGGCGCATCGCCCGCAGCTCCGCGCGCGCGGCTTGTGCCTCGGCCCGATCGCGGCGGGATCGCTCCTCCAGCGCCTCGACACGTGCTTGGAGAGTCTGGATCATCGCGGCCATCTGCTCCGGCGTGGGGCTCTGCGCATGAGCTGTCCCGAGCACACCAACCCCAGCGCAGGCAGCAATGCCTGCTCCCAGCACACGTCCGATCATCGTCGCCCCTGACCTGTTACGGCCATCAAAGCCGCACAGCTGGGCCGAGAGTCGAGTGTATCGTTGCCACAGTGTGACGTGAAACACGCATCGTGTGAGTTCGGCTGCCCGGCAGCCATAACACCAAGGAGGACGGCTGGCGCCCGGTCGAGGTGATCGAGGCGAGGTTCGAGCCCCGGTACGAGCTTGAGGAGCTAGAAGACTTCGCGGCCCGGCAGAGCCCGGTCATGCACAGGCGTGCGCCGGAGGCCCGCAAGGCCCTCCCGAAGCTCGATGACAACCCGTTCACCCGGGTCGCCGCGCAGTTCGGGCTCAAGATGCCGATGGACATCAACGCCCGGCTCGCCGCGATGACCTACCAGGGCGCGGGCTCGGACAGCATTCACGCGACACAGCTTGAGGTGTCGGCGGCCCTGATCAACCGCGGCCACTCGATCGATGAGGCAACCGAGATCCTCCTGACCGCGACGAAGGCCGCGGCCGGTGACTACGGCGCGCGCTGGAACTGGACCCGCGAGGAGCGGGCGATCCGCAAGCACCCGGAGGTGCTCGAACAGGAGGCCGAGGAAGCCATGGACGAGGCCGACGAGGGCGACGACGCACACGAGAGCATCGAGACCGCCGAGGAGCGCGCAGAGGCCGCTGAGGCGGCCCGGGAGCAGCGCCAGGGCGGCCCAAGGTGCACAGCCTCGCGGCAGAGCGCGCGAAGGTAATTACCCACGGGGTGCGCGCGAGCGCGGCGTGACCCACAAGCGAGGCCGCTAGAGGGAGTTCGCCGCGCCTCTTGCCGGGAGGCGATTTGGCTGATTCCCTCGTGGGATGGGCCGCAGCGAGCTGGAACGCCTGAGCAAGCAGGAGCTGATCGAGCTGGTGCTGCGGCTGCAGCGCCCCGAGAAGACCTCGCGCACCTCGTCCAAGCCGCCCTCGACCGACCGCAAGGAGCGGCGCGAGCAGGCCAAGCCCGGCGGCGCCAAGCCGGGTCACGAGGGACATAGCCGAACGCTCAGCCCCGATCCCGACGAGATCGTCGCTCACCGCCCGGGTCACTGCCCCTGCTGCGGAGGTGTTCTGGCTCCGGATCTGCCGGCCGAGATCGTCAGCGTGTGCGAGCAGATCGACTTGCCCGCGGTGGCACCGATGGTCACCCAGCATCAACGGCTCGCCGTCCGCTGCCCGGCTTGTGGCACGCGCGTCGTCGCTCCAGTGCCGCAGGCCGCACGCGGCACGCCGTTCGGCCCGCGCCTGCACGCGGTGGCGGTGTATCTGAAGACCTTCCAGGCTCTGTCCTACGAGCGGCTGCAGGCCGCGTTGTCGGACCTGTTCGGGCTCACCTTGAGCCAGGGCGGGCTGATGAACCTGCTGCGTCGGGCCCAGAGGCAGTTCCGTGCCGATCGCGAAGCTGCGGTCTCGGCGCTGCGCCGGGCCGCGGTAGTCGCCTCGGATGAGACCGGCGTGCGCATCGAGGGCAGCAACTCGTATCATTGGGTGTTCCGCTCGGACGCAGCGGTCGTTCATCACGCGGCCTCGACGCGGGCCGCCGCGGTGGTGCACGCGATGATGGACGGACACCGGCCGTCCGTGTGGCTGTCGGACCGCTACACCGCCCAGCAGGGCCACGGTGAGCATCACCAGACCTGCCTGGCGCATTTGGCCCGTGACGTCGCCTACGCGGTCGAGGTCAGCGACGACCCCGTGCCGCTGCGCCTACAACTCTGGCTGGGAAGCGTGTTCAGCCTGGCCGAGCGCGTCACCGACCTGGCCGCCTCGACGCTCTCGGCCAAGCGCCGGGCCCTGGATCGGCAGCTGTCCGCCATCCTCGCTGCACCAAGCCGCTGCGATCTGACCCGCGCTCTGCAAGCCAAGATCGGCCGAGCCCGCGACCAGCTCCTGGTCTTCCTCGACCATCCCGGCCGCGTGGCGGTCACCAACAACGCTTGCGAGCGCGCGCTGCGCCCGGCAGTGGTGCAGCGGAAGGTGACGAACGGCTATCGGGCCATGTGGGCGGCCGCGGGTGAGGCGGACGTGCGCACCGTCGTCGACACGGCCCGCCTCTCGGGGGCCGGCACCTTCGCCACTATCCTCAACATCATCCGCGCCTGATCCTACCGCCACGGGCGTGGGTAATTACGCGCGAAGCGCAAGGCCAAGGGCGGGGGCGAGAAGAAGGAGAAGAAGCCCAAGGCGTCGATCCATCAGGCGCTCGGCGCGGGCGTGCTGGAGGCGATCAAGGGCCGCGGCGAGGCAATCATGTTCATCGCTCATCTGCATACTATATGCAGTGCACTCGACGAGCGTTGGAGAGTTTTTCAACAGCATCGATCCTTTCCGGACGTTCGGACCGTCAGCTTTGGGGCGAGACGGCCATCCATCACCTGCTGTCCTCGCCGCGAGGATCCGTCGAGCCGACCTCGGGGGCTCCGCGACCCCTCAGTAGCCCACGGTGAAGCGCTGGCGAACGTGGCGCGGCTGCTCGATCTCGTCGGCGAGCGCGATGGCATAGTCCTCGAACGAGATGATGCTGCCGTTCTCGTTGGTGAGCAGCTGATCCGTGCCGAGACGAAACCGGCCAGTCCGCTCGCCTGCAGTGAACAGCGCCGAAGGCGAGAGGAAGGTCCATTCCAGCGTGTCGTTGCGGCGCAGCCTTTCGAGGAAGGCGACGCCGCCCAGGGCCTCGTCGCGATATTGCGCCGGGAAATCAGGGGTGTTGACCAGCAGCTGACCCGGCGCGACCTCAAGGCTCCCGGCCCCGCCAACAACCAGATAGCGGCGCACACCCGCACCCTCGACGGCAGCGATGAGCTTGTCGGGATCGCTCGCCGAGAAGTGGACCGCGCTGATCACGGCGTCATTGCCGCGCAGGATCGCGGACAGCTTCGCCACATCCGCGATGTCGACTGCAGCCGCGGTGACGCCGGGAGCGGTGGGGATTTTGGAGGTATCGCGGGCAATGGCCGTGACCTGATGCCCGCGCCGGGACAGCTCCGCCAGAATACGCGAGCCTGCGTTACCTGAGGCGCCGATGAGTGCGATTTTCATGGAATGATCCTTTCGACGGGGAGGGTGTGTGATCAGGATGCGAGGGACGCTTGCTCGACGGCGGCGAGTATCGCGTCGCGGCCCGCGTAGAGGGTCTGCCCGCTGACCGCGTGAGCCTTGCCGCCCACACGGACGAGGAGCTGCGGCACGCCGCCTCCCGGTAGCCCATGCATCTCGGCCTGCGCGGCCGTGATCCGGTCAGCGACCCGCTCGGCGAGCGCGGCATCATTCCGGAGCCGGGCGCCGAGCCCGTCTGGATCGAGCTTCAGTCCGGCCTCGGTCGCCACCGCAATGGCAACCGGGACGACCTCCGCGACCTGCGACGTATCGCGGCCCTCGACGTAGCGGGCGCGCTGCGCCGCATGAAGGAAGCGCGGTTCGAGAGCGGCATCGGTCTCGCCCAAGGCGGCCAGCGCCAGCGTGAGCGGACCCGAGGTGAACACGCCGTCCGGGGCCTGCAGCACGTTGCGGTGGTACGCTTCGCTGAACGGCTGGCCGGTCAGCCCGCCGATGCGCTGATCGTTCCGCCACGCATGGTCCGCGATCGCGCTGACTGGGCGGGGCTCGAAGAACAGCCCCACGGGCATCATGCGCAGCTGGCTGCCGTGTCGTTCAGCAAGCGCCGCCAGCGCCTCTGCGCTGGCATAGCACCAGCCGCACAAGGGGTCGAAGTAGTAGCGGAGTTCGAGATCCGACATGGCCGTCCCTTTCGACAGCCGATTTAACGTTGCACGAAACGAACATATAGAGCCATTATGTAGACACACTGTTGCACGGATCGAGCGTTTGATGGATCGCCTTACCGCCGCACAGGTTTTCGTGGAGACGGTCGAGCGCGGAAGCGCGACGGCGGCTGCCGATGCGCTCGGCATGTCGCGGGCCATGGCGTCGCGCCATCTCGGCGCACTCGAGGATTGGACCGGGACGCGCCTGCTCCACCGGACCACCCGGCGGCTGAGCCTCACGTTGGCGGGCGAGCGCGTGCTCGAACTCTCGCGCGAGATGGTGCGCCTTGCCGCCAACCTTCACGCCGTCGCGGGTGAGGGTGACAGCCCGAATGGCCTGCTCAGGATCGCTGCCGCGACGATCCTAAGCGAGGAGCAGCTTACCCCGCTGCTGGCAGACTTCCTGCGGGCGCATCCCCGGCTCTCCATCGACCTGCGCGCCTCGGACCGGCCGGTCGATTTGGTCGAAGACCGGATCGACGTTGCGATCCGCATAGGCAACCAGCTCGACCTGGGCTGTGTCGCTCGGAAGCTTGGAGAATGCCGCTCGGTCCTGTGCGCTTCGCCGCGCTACCTGGACGAACGCGGAACGCCGCTGCAGCCCTCTGAGCTGCACGCGCACGCCTGCCTCACCTACACCAACTTCGGCGCAGCCGAGTGGACGCTACAGGCTGGCGGCGAGAGTGTAACCGTGAAAGCGAACGGTCCTTTCCGCACGAACGAGGCCCTTGCCCTCAGGCGAGCGGCGCTCGCAGGCCTCGGGATCGCCATGCTCCCGGACTTCGCCGTAGTGGGCCACTTGGCCAGCGGTGCCCTCCGGGTCGTGCTTCCAGCCTGGAGGCCACCACCTCACCCCATCCACGCCCTCTATCTGTCGCGGGTCCATCTCCCGGCGGCCGCACGCGCCTTCATCGATTACCTGGCGAGGCGGTTGCTCCAGGAGGGTGCTGGCACCGCAGGCCAGGGACGCGCGGGGTGATGTTTTCCAGCGCAGAGCTGCGCCCGGAATGTCCGCTTGTGGGCCCAGCAGCAACGGCCGGTACCCACCTTGAGCGGCCATTCGGGCTCGCGGTCGTTTATGGGTATACCCATCCTGGACGCGGCGGTGAGACGCTTTTTGCGTCTCGTATGGGTGCAGGCTGTGTGAGAACGCGGGTTTTGTCGACGTGGCTCATGGGTGAGCCTTGGCGGCGGGCTCGCGCGTACGGGGCTTAGGCCCGGATCGCCGTGATCAGCGCTCCGACCCCGAAGATCTGGATCATCCGCTTCATGTTGTAGGCGAGAACCTGGAGGCTCATCTCGGTTCTGACCTTCGCTAGCGTTCGGGTCAGGAAGTGCGTAGCCCCCATCCAGGCCTTCAGCGTGCCGAATGGGTGCTCCACGGTCTGGCGGCGGACCTTCATCGCGTCCGGCATCCCATCAAGCCTCGCCTGCATCGCATCGAGCACGCCCTCGTGCACCCACCGCTTGATCCGCCGCGCCGCCTCCGTCGTGCAGCGAGGCTTGAGCGCGCAGGCCGGGCACGCCGTCCGGTTGCGATAATGGTCGATCTCGTCCCGACGATCGGATCGGGCGGGGGCCTTCGTCAGATGCTGACCGGCAGGACAGGTGTAGTGGTCCTTCTGAGCGTCGTAGATGAAGTCCTGCCCGGTGAAGAGCCCGCGTTTGACGTTGCCCGAAGTCAAGGTTTTGGGCACGCACGGCAGCACTCCGGTGCCCTCGCAGACCAGCACCTGATCGCCGTTGAGGTAGCCCCGGTCGGCCAGCACCGTAATCGGCTCGCAGCCGGTCGCCTCCTGCGCCAGGACCCCCATCGGGGCGAGCTGGGCCCGATCGCTGCCGACGTTGGTCACGGCGTGAGCCACGATCAGGTGGTGCTCGACATCGACCGCCGCCTGAACGTTGTAGCCGACGAGACCGGTTCCCTTGCCGCGGGTGGCCAGCGAGCGCGCGTCGGGATCGGTCAGCGCGACCTGCTGGTCGGGCGCCTCCTCGACCCGCTGCCGCATCGCCTGCAGATCCTGCATCTGCTCGCGCAGGGCTGCGATCTTCTCGGTGAGCCGTGCGGTCCGAGCCTCGGCCACATCGCTTGGCTCGCGGTCGGCCCGGTCCAGGGCGGCGAGGTAGCGGGCGACGCTCGCCTCGACCTGGGCCACACGGGCCTCGAGCTTGGCCACCGTGAAGTTCTTGTCGCGGTTGTTGACGGCCTTGAACTTGCTGCCATCGACCGCGACGATGGCCTTGCTGAACAGGTTCAGCCGACGGCACAGGACGACGAATTGCGCGCAGGTGGCCTGGATCGCGGGTCCATTGTTCTTGCGGAAGTCGGCCAGGGTCTTGAAGTCCGGCATCAGCCGGCCGGTCAGCCAGATCAGCTCGAGGTTGCGCGGGCTCTCGCGTTCCAAGCGGCGGCTCGACGGGATGCGGTTGAGGTAGCCGTACAGGTAGAGCTTGAGCAGCGTCGCCGGATCGTAGGCCGGACGGCCGGTCGCCTCCGGCACAGCTCCCGCACAGCCGAGAGCGGCGAGGTCGAGTTCGTCAACGAACGCCTCGGCGAGGCGGACCGGATTGTCCGCGGCGACGTAGTCGTCCAGGCAATCGGGAAGGAGCGTGACCTGCTGACGATCCTCACCTGCGATGAAGCGGGTCATCCCGACCTCCTCAGAGCGGTGACAAGCTTAGCAGATCAGGCGTTCTCACACAGCCTCGTGCAATGGCTGACCTTGCAGCCGGTAGAAACCAGCAGATTGGTGCTTGAGGGCCGCTGTGGTCATCCACCCCGCCTGATGGGCCCCTCTGATCGGCTCAAGAAGGAGCAACAACCGATGGAAGCTCCAGACGAGATCACGCCCGAGCAGATCCGCGAGCGCGCCTACGACCTCTGGGAGCGCAACCACCGGCCCGAGGGCTTCGAGATGCAGTTCTGGCTCATGGCCGAGCGGGAACTCAAGGCCGAGCGTGACAGGAAGCAGGCGCGGGTGAGGGCCGATGCGGCCAAGAGCCCGCCCACCGCGCCCGCGGTTCATGGGCGGGAGTAGGACCAGCACTCGCCATCGGGCGTGTCTGACGCTGCTCGCCCGCAAGGGCTTCTGCCGTCACCGTCCTCTCGGAACAAATCGCAGAACTTCGGCTTGACCCCGCTCGGACCAAGCGAGGATGTATGCACACCGACAGCACCCCCATCACGAAGCCGCACACCAACCGCCGGAAGTGGTTAGCTCCCGCCCTGATCGGGTCAGCGGCTGCCCTCGGCGCCTCGGCGCTGTACGCGGTCGCGAAAGCCCGGGAAGCCGAGCGGCGCCACCCGCCGGTCGGCCGCTTCATGACAGTTGATGGTGTGTGCCTGCACTACATGGAACGTGGGCGGGGCGAGCCCTTGGTGCTCATCCACGGCAACGGCACCCTGATCCAGGATTTCCTCGTCAGCGGCATCGTCGAGGAGCTCGCCAAACGTCACCGCGTCATCCTCATCGACCGGCCCGGCTACGGCTACAGCGCGCGCCCGCGGGCTCTCTGGACACCCAGGGCACACGCGACGCTGTTCCAGAAGGCGCTGGAGCGTCTTGGTGTGTCGCAGGCCGTTGTGCTCGGGCACTCGTGGGGCAGCTTGGTCGCTGTCGCCCTGGCGCTGCAGGCGCCGCAGCTCGTGCGCAGCCTCGTGCTCGCCTCGGGCTACTACTACCCGACGCTGCGGGCCGATGTGGCTGTGTTCTCGCCGCCGGCGATCCCGGTGCTCGGGGATGCGCTGCGCTACACTGTGTCGCCGCTGCTCTCTCGGCTCATCCTGCCGGGCTTGATCAAGGCCATGTTCGCGCCCGCTGACGTGCCGGAGCGCTTCGACGAGCAGATGCCGAAAGAGCTGATGCTCCGCCCCTCTCAGCTCCGCGCTGCGGCCGAGGATGCGGCGCTGATGACGCCCGTCACCATAGAGCTTCGGGAGCACTACCGCGACTTGAAGCTGCCGGTGGTGATCATCACGGGCGCGGACGACCAGATCGCGGATGTCGCGCGTCAGTCGGAGCGACTCCACCGCGAGTTGCCGCACAGCGAGTTTATCGTCGTTCCGGGACAGGGCCACATGATCCATCACTTGGCGCCAGATCAGGTCGTCAACGCCGTTGAGCGCGCGTCAGCGCGGTTTTACGCCAAGGCCGCCTGAGCGTGGGATGACACCTGGTTTGAGCTCCCGAAGGCCCAGCCGCTGGCTCGTGAAGGGCCGTGGGCCTTCATGTTCGGCCCGCCGCTTGGATGGGTCCTGTACTTCCCTGGGCAGCTTGTACATGGTCACGTTGCGAGGCGTGCAACATCCTGGATCAATGCCGCTAGTCTTGGTTCTGGACCAGCACGGCCGCCGCCTCGCTGCTGATCCGGTAACGCGGGTGAAGGCGCCGCGCCGGCCGGCGTGGTTGTCTGGCGCTCCTGCAATAGTGCCCTTCTCAGCCTGCCCGGCTCCCGCCGTGGCGCGCTTTTCTCGTCTGAGACGCGAGGGGCGATGGCCAGCCGGCGCTGATCCTCGGCGAGGTCTGCGCATGGCGCTGCGGCCATGGCGCCCCTCAGGAGGTCTCTCGTGCCCACGACCGGTGGGGGGCGGCCTGTCCGGAACCGGTCGTTTTCTGCGCACGTCCTGTTGCCGATAGTTCGCTCAAGCCTCAACCAGCAGGCGCGCGCTCCAGGCTGATCCACATCTGCCGAGGTTGGCGCCTCAGGATGCCGCCGCAGCGATGACCGCCCTCCAGTCGAGCCGGAGCACGGGACGACAGCTTTTGCGGTGTAGCCACGGCGATCGATCATCAAACAGACCTGCGGCTGGATCGCTCGCTGCCGCCATGATCCTCGTCAGACGCCTCGCAAGATCGCTCTGAAACGAGGTCTAGCTTACGAAACTTTCGGCCAGGTTCTGCGTTTCGCGCGCGAGTGAGCATGCGCTCGCTAAGTGAAAGACAGGTGCTCAACGAGGCCTGTCTAATGCGGTGTTTCACGCGCAGCAATGACCTTTGCTTTCTGAAGGAGGGTCATCATGACGAACGATAGAACACAGGCTCGGCTTCTGCCGTCCATTGTACGACTCAGCCTGGGCGCGCTCCTGATCATCTCGCCTTGGGTCTGGGGGTACGCCCAGCAGAGGATGCCGGCCGCAAGCGCCATCCTCAGCGGCACCATTATCGCTCGCCTCGGCTTGTCGGGTAACAGCCGGCTGCGCGAGTAAGCGTTCGGCGGCGCCATTCGCTTGATCCTGCAGGATGCGCGCGTCCGCTGCTTGATGAGCCACTGACGCGCAGACGGCGATCGTCCGCAAAGGCGCTGAGGAAGGTGGGTTGGCCCACATGCGGCTGCATGCATGGAGGTGGAAGGGAGCCTTCCCGGGGGTCGGGCAGCACGAACCCGCGAGGCCCGTTTCCCTGCCCGACATTCACCACGACGCCGTCTTCGCGGACCCGTACAATCTCTAAGGATCGAGCGGCACGGCGAGGGCTTCGTCGGCTGAAACCAGATACCGGCTTCCCCGCACGTAAACCGGCATGCCGGAGCCCGTCTCAAGGGCCACTCTGAAAACCCGCGCAGCAGGATCGATGGTGACGATCAGGTGCCGTCCTCTCCAGTGGAGGCGGAATTCGAGGCTGCGCCAAGCCTCAGGGAGTTGCGGGTCGAAGGCCAAGCCATCGGGGCGCAGCGACAGCCCGGCAATTCCGAAGATCGCGATCAGCCACACACCGCCAAGAGCCGCAATGTGAATACCGCCACTGATCGCCACATGAGTATCGGCAAGATCGATGGCTGCACTCTGGCGGAAGTATTGCAGCGCCGTCTCGGAGCGCCCGAGTCGTGCCGCAGCGATACCGTGCATGGCCCGGCTCAGCGAACTGCCGTGCCCGCACCGCGGTTCGTAATGGTCGAAGTTCGTTTCTGCGGCCCTCCCGGCGAACACCTCCGGCAGCAGCGCGAGGAGGGCGACCACATCGGCTTGCTTGATCACCTGCGTCAGTTGTGTCCGTTCGCGTCCGAGCACCACATCCATCGGAACCGAGCGTCCCGAATAGGCCGCCAGATCAATCTCCTCCAGGGCCGAGAAGCCCGCGAACTGCTCGAACAGGCCCGTTGCCGGGTCGAAACCGGTCACGATCGTCTGCGCAGCCTCGCGCCACTGAATCAACTCCGGTTCATCAAGACCGAGACGCTCTGATAAGCCGTCCCAGGTCTCGGGCCAAAGTTCTTGCAGCAGGGCTGCTACGTCGAGCCCCCGCTCGATGTTCCACCGGGCCATCATGTTGGTGAAGGCGTTGTCATCCACCGCCTCATGGTACTCGTCCGGCCCGATGATGCCGCGGATGTGGCGTAGGCCATCCGCCTCAGGTTCGGCTCGGGCTGCCCAAAACCGGGCCGTCTCCAGGATGATCTCGGCGCCTGCCTCCCGGAGGAAGGTCTCGTCCTCTGTCGCCCGCCAGTACTGCCAGACCGCATAGGCGACATCGGCGCTGATGTGCTGCTCTTGGCTACCGCAGAGAATGTCGAGGATCTTGCGGTCTGGGCCGACCGTTTGCTTAGGTGTGACTTCGTCCCCGATATCCGCAGATTCCCATGCATAGAGGGCTCCCCGCCAGCCCATCGCGGCAGCCTTGGCTCTAGCGGCATCCAACGTGCGAAAGCGGTACATCAGGAGCGTACGCGCCGCCTCCGGCCAGGTCAGCGTGTAGAAGGGCAGCAGGAAGATCTCGGTGTCCCAGAAGACATGGCCGCGGTAATCGTCGCCCGTGAGGGCGCGGGCCGCGACAGAGACCTGTGGGTCTGACGGGTTCACGGCTCCGTTCAGGTGGAAGATGGCGAACCGCAAGGCGGCCTGCGCAGCCGGGTCGCCCTCGACCCGGACGTCGCTGCAATGCCATCGTCCAGCCCAGGCCGCCTCATGCCGGGCGATGAGGCCTTGCCAGCCCAGCGTGCGTGCGGCGGCCAGTTCCTTGCGCGCCCTGGCGCCAGAGTGAACATCCACGGAATGGTGCCGCGTCACCGCGATGATGCGTTGGAAGCTTACGACCTGGCCCGGACTGGCTGTCCAACTCCAAGACCAGCTCAGGTCTCCGCGTGCAGTGGGCTGGCGCTCTGTGCCGTCGACCTGAAGCGAAGCCGCCGCCGCAATGGCAAGGCTCCTGCCGGACCGCCAAGTGCGCCAGGCCTTCAGATCGAGATCCGCTCGCTCCGGTGCGAGTTCGAAGTCTGTCGGTCCGAAGCTGGCTTCGAGCGTGAGGTCACTGACACCGTTCTCGATTTCCAGCTCGATCAACTGCATCCCAATGGCGCGTAAGTCCAACGAAACCAAGCGCAGCGTGCGGAGGCGAACATCGAGAGGGGCGTTGCAGGTTTGTCGCGCTTCCGTGAACAGCGTGCCGCGCCGCATGTCCAAGGTGAGCGCGCGCGAGGACCGGTTCGGGCAGCGCATCAGAGGACCGTCCGGCAGCAGGATGCGGACCTGCAGCCAGTCGGCGGCCGGCACGAGTTCCGGCACCGCACTGTCCGGGGTCGGCGTGTCGAACAGCCCGGCCACATAGGTGCGTGGCGGGATGGCCCGGCAGGCTCCGAGATGGGTCGCGAGCCCGCCCCGCACGCCCAGAAAGCCATTGCTGATGGCAAAGCGCGTCTCGAAGGTGCTTTCGCGCAGGAGTTCGTATCCTGTCTCGCGCAGGAGCCAGGACGGATCCGCGGTTGGTACGAGTGCCTGGGCTGTGGTGCCGGACACGATCATGCCGCTTCTCCGGAAGGCTGATGCAGGACGAGGTCGTCGATGCAGAGTTCGTCGAGGCTCGCCACGACGCGGTGGGCGCCGGCTGCCCACAATCCCGCTGCATCGCCGAGCCTGGCGACGCCAATCGCGGTCATATGGCCCGCGCGCGCGGCCTGGATGCCCGCAGGCGCATCCTCGAACACGATGCATCGCATCGGACCGACCTGCAATTCGGCGGCGGCCAGGAGGAAGATCTCCGGGTCGGGTTTGCCGTGCCGCAGGTCGCGACCGCAGACGGTCACCACGAAGGCATCGAGGAGCGTCCGGCCCTCGTGCAGGAGCACCAGCCGCATCATCCTCTCGGCATTCTTCGAGGATGAGGCTGCCGCCAACCGCCAGCCCCGCTCGGTGAGGGCTCGGACGAAGCGGAGGGCATCGGGAAATGCCGCGACGCCCTCGGCTGCGATGATCCTGTCCAGGCAACGCTGCTTTGCCTCGCCATATGCCGCCGCAAGGCGCTGCGCATCGGGTAAACCCAAGGCGGTCAGGCCCGCAAAGGCGCCGTCGAGCCGCGGCTTGCCGGCGACATAGGCCTGATACAGGGCGGTGGTGAAGCGCGATGGATCGGCGAAACCGCGGAGCGCCTCGCGCCACGCACGCTCGTGCGGGGAGGCAAGCAGGACACCATCGACGTCAAAGATGCAGGCCCTGTCGACGGCATCCGGCTTTGTCTTGGACGATGTCATCGTGACCTCCTCCAATGCGCGTGCTTGTCAATTGGCGATCCTTGTCCCTCTTCCCAACGCGGGCGTCCGGCTGACGAGAGCCGTGCCCGTTTCAACGGAAACGGGCACGGCTCCTAAGCCTTTTATTTTTCGTGCTCCCTCACGCCGAACCGGTATCCACTTCGGCGGGGAGCGCTCTAGTGTCGTCATCCTTCAGCTATTCATCGATCCTGCGCCCCTCAGTCGATCTGGTATGCAGCTGTGGCGCCTGTCCATCGCGCGGGTCACCACTTTACTCAGCTCGCGCAGTAACAGCACCGAGCTTGCGACAGCCGTACAGAACAACCAGTCACAGACGCTCAGGCTCACGGTCGAGAACGCCTTCTGAAGGAAGGGAATGTAGATGACCGCGATTTGCAGGAGGAGCGCCAATGCGATCGCGCCCCAGAGCCAGGCATTCCGATCAAGCCCCTCAAATGCGCTTCCCTCGTCCGAGCGCGCGTTGAACACGTTAAAAAGCTGAAACAACACGAGCGTCGTGAACGCCATCGTTTGGGCATAACGCAATGTGCCCGACCCTTCGACAAGCCCTCCGGGAAGAGAGGCATCGAGCACGAACAAGGTGCCGACCGCCGTCACCACACCAACAAAGATGATGCCTGCCCATGTCCGGGGGGTGAGTACTCCCTCTTCCCGCGGCCGAGGGGGCCGCCTCATCACCGCCGGATCCACAGGATCGACACCAAGGGCGAGAGCAGGTGCGCCGTCGGTGACGAAGTTGATCCAGAGGATCTGCGTGGCCAGCAGCGGAAGGACGACTTTGTCACCGCTCGCCCCGGATAGTCCGAGCGCCTCAATCAGCACGACTCCGAAGAACATGGTCATGACTTCACCGATGTTCGACGAAAGAAGGTATCGCAGAAACTTACGGATGTTCGAGAAGATTCCTCGGCCTTCCTCGACAGCTGCGACAATGGTTGCGAAGTTGTCGTCGGCAAGCACCATGTCGGCCGCTTCCTTGGACACATCGGTGCCGGTCATGCCCATGGCCACGCCGATATCAGCGGCTTTCAACGCGGGAGCATCATTCACTCCGTCTCCGGTCATGGCCACGGTCAGGCCGTTACGCTGCAGCGCCTGCACGATCCTCAGCTTGTGCTCGGGATTGACCCGCGCATAGACCGATACGTCGCGCACGGCATGGTCCAGCGCCTCGTCCGACATCCCTTCGAGTTGGGCACCCGTGACGGCGCGGGTGTCAGCCATGATGCCAAGTTCGACAGCGATCGCCGAAGCGGTTCTCGGATGATCGCCCGTGATCATGATGGGGCGAATGCCGGCCGCTCTCGCACGCGCGACCGCCTCACGTGCCTCCTCACGGGGCGGGTCGATCATGCCGATCAGGCCCAGGAAGACGAGATCCTGCTCGACGGCGTCGTCCGGAGCGGAGCTCCCGAAATTGTCCTTCGGGAGCGAGCGGGAGGCGACCGCGAGCGTCCGGAGTGCTTTGCCGGCCAGTTCCTCGTTCGTTGCCAAAATCTCGTTGCGACGCTCCTCCGTCAGCGCGCGCGGGTGCCGACCCACGAACTCGTGTGAACAGCGTGCGAGCAGAACATCCGGAGCGCCCTTCGTGGCGATGAAGACATGCTCTTGGTGTTCGGCATCGCTGTGAACCGTGCTCATCAGCTTGCGCTCGGATGAGAACGGAATCTCGGCTATGCGCACGAAGCGATTGCCGAGTGCCGCGGCCTCCAGGCCCGCCTTGCGCGCCGCAACGATCAGCGCACCTTCGGTCGGATCACCCTGCACGATCCAGCGCCCGTCGTGCTCCTGCAGGGCAGCATTGTTGGCCTGTTCAGCAGCGAAGAGAGCACACTCAACTTCGGACCGAAGCAATTCGTCGAGATCACCGCCATCGTCCCGGGTAAGCTGTCCCACGGGAGCGTAGCCGATACCGCTGACGGTGACGTGCCCGCTTGCCGTCGCGACGGCGCGCACGGTCATCTCGTTCTTGGTGAGCGTACCGGTCTTGTCGGTCGCGATGACTTCGGCCGAGCCGAGGGTCTCCACGGCCGCGAGGTGGCGCACGATGGCCTTCTTCTGGGCCATGCGTTGCACGCCCAGGGA
This sequence comes from Methylobacterium nodulans ORS 2060, assembly GCF_000022085.1. Lineage (NCBI taxonomy): Bacteria > Pseudomonadati > Pseudomonadota > Alphaproteobacteria > Hyphomicrobiales > Methylobacteriaceae > Methylobacterium > Methylobacterium nodulans. Next base: position 458,617 of record NC_011892.1, on the reverse strand, counting down.
TAGCGCCGCGGTGACAATCGCCGGCAAACCTTCGGGAACCGCCGCGACCGCGAGCGCCACACCCAGGATGAGCACATCGAAGAGGGCGGAGACTCCCTGGATATCCTCGACGAAGAGGATCGCCGCGATCATCACGACGGCAATTGCAATGACGACGAGCCCGAGCAGCTTGCCAACGCGAGTGAGTTCCGTCTGCAGAGGCGTGGTCTCGTCCTGCGCAGCCCTCAGCATTCCCGCGATGCGCCCCATCTCGGTTCGCATTCCGGTTGCTGTCACGGCGGCCAGCCCACGCCCGTAGGTCACTGCAGTGCCGCTGTAGATCATGTTATGGCGGTCGCCGAGTTCCACCTCGCCAGTGACGGTCGCAGTGTCCTTGCGCACCGGCAGGCTCTCGCCTGTCAGGGCTGCTTCCGCGGTTTGCAGCGCGGTCGACTGGATGAGGCGTGCGTCGGCCGGAACGGTGTCGCCCTCTTCGAGAAGGATGATGTCACCCGGCACAAGTTCCGCTGCCGGAACGGTCTGGTGCACCGCGTCCCGAATGACCCTCGCCTGCGCGGCCGACATCTGCCGCAAGGCAGCGATGGCCTGCTCGGCACGTGCCTGCTGGCAGTAGCCCATCACCGCGTTGAGAAGCACGATGGCGAAGATCGCGATGGCTTCGTAGGGCAGAGCGGCATCGCGCTCGTACAGCCACAGCCCTGCGGAGACGACCGCAGCGACGAGGAGCAGCACGACGAGGACGTCCGTGAACTGGGCGAGGAACTTGCGCCATGCGGGCACGGGCTCTTCAGCGCGCAGTTCGTTCTTGCCGCAGCGCTCAAGGCGCGAGCGTGCTTCTCTCCGGCTCAGCCCAGCGCCTTTATCGACGCACAGGACCGTGAGGACCTCTTCCGTGCCGAGGCGATAGGGCTCTGCCGGTTGCTGCTCGAGATACTCGGTGCGGGCCTCCGGCGACCAGATCTCTGTCATTTCATTGCCCACCGAGGTGCTCAGTTGATCGGCCGGATTTGGACCGGGCGGAGTAAGAGGGCTTGCCCTAGCCCGGGGGGCCAGGATGACACCCGTAGTGTCAGCCGGCTTTAAGCCAAAGCCCGGCATTGTCAGGCAGGCGCCGCTTGGCTTTCGGGCCGGACGGCTTCGGTGCTGGCGAGGCCGTGGTACAGTTCGTCCTCCTGCGCAAAGTGGAGCCGCAGTATGGCGTCGAGCCCGTAGAGCACGCGCCGGAAGTCGTTCAGCGCAGGCAAGTCGATGCCTTCGGGTGGCAACTCCCCCACCATCCGGGTCAGCACGCTGCCCAGTTCCTGCACCTCGCGATGGGTTCGGTGCATCGCCGCGATCGGATCGTCGCCCCCGAGCGCCCGCTCGATGCGTGGATAGAGCTGAAGGTCATCCTCGCGCTCGTGCCGCAGAAGCCGTTCGCGCACGAGGTTCTCGACCTCCCTCAGCGCCACGGCCGCCTCGTCGGGCGGCAGTGTTGCCAGTTGGTCCGCGACCGCGCGCAGCCGGGCGAGAGGGCCGATGAGGCGCTCGTGCTCCTCCTTCAGGCGCGTGACCTCCGCAAGTGGAAGGCTGACCTGAGGACGCCCGGGAATGCGGACCCGCAGCACCCGGAGCGCGTTGAAAATGGCGGCGACGTCGATGGCCTCCTGCAGCAGAGCTCCGGCCACGGGCGGAAGGAGCCCGAGAGCAGCCACGACCATGGCTGCGATGGACAGTCCCATGCCGATCCACACGCTCCGGAGGGCAATTCGACGGGCCCCTTGAGCGATGGCAAGCGCGTCTGCCAAGCGATCGAGACGGTCGACCAGGAGGACGACGGACGCTGCCTCCGACGAGGCACCCGAGCCGCGCGCGCCCATGGCGATCCCGATATCGGCGGCGGCCAGAGCGGGAGCGTCGTTCACGCCGTCACCGACCATGGCGCAGATCCCCTGCGTCTTCGCCTCGGCAATGGCCGCGAGCTTGTCCTGCGGCTGCTGCTCGGCCCGGACCTCGTCCACGCCGAGAGCTGATCCGATCCGCTCGGCGGCGTCGTGCCGGTCGCCGGTCAGCATGACCACACGGCCGATGCCGGCCCGGCGCAGCAGGCGCAGAGCCCGGGCGGAATCCGCGCGGATCTCGTCGGCGAGCAGGATTGCGCCCAGCATCCGGCCCTCCGCGGCGACGAAGACGCCCGTTGCCCCTTCATAGCCCATGCGCCTCAGGAAGCGCCCGCTCCAATCGGACTGCCCGGCCCGGGCCGAGACGTAGGCGTAGCTCCCCACCGAAACGCACCGGCCCTCCAGGTTGCCTGTCAGACCCGCACCGGGCTCCTCTTCCACATTCGTCGGGAGGCACAACTCCAAGCCGCGGCGACGGGCCGCCGCGACAACAGCCTCGGCGATCACGTGCTGGGAGAGTTGGTCGAGGCTCGCAGCGACCCGCAGGACCTCGTCGCTCGCCACTCCCGTCTCCGTCTCGACGGCAACCACCCGGGCTTGGCCGCCGGTCAGCGTACCGGTCTTATCCAGGTACAGCGTCCGCAACCGCGCCAGTTGCTCCAGCGCACCGCCGCCCTTGACCAGCACGCCACGTCCGGCGCAACGCGACAGGCCCGAGACAATGGCGACGGGCACAGCGAGGATCAGCGGACAGGGCGTGGCAACGACCAGGACGGCGAGACCACGCACCGGGTCTCCGCTCCAGGCCCAGGCAGCGCCGGCGAGGGCGATCGCCAGCGGCGTGAACACGAAGGCGGCTCGATCGGCGAGGCGGGCCGACGGCGCTTTGGCTTCCTGCGCGGCTTGGACGAGGCGGACAATGCCGGCGAAGGTGCTGTCGGCCGCGCTGGACGTTGCGGCCATGTCGAACGGGGCGCCGGCATTGATGCTGCCGCTGCGCAGACGCTCGCTCCGGGCCCGCGTCACAGGCAGCGACTCACCCGTCAGAGCCGCCTCGTCGAGCACGGCCGTGCCTCCGCTCACGATGCCGTCGACGGGAACTGTCTCTCCCGCTCGCACGAGGAGGCGGTCCCCGGCTCGCACGCTCTCGAGCGGCACGGCCTTGAGCTGCTCTGCCTCGTAGAGGTTTGCCGTTCTCGGCACGCGAGCGAGGAGTGCGGACATTTCCCGGCGCGCCCGCGCATCGGCGAAATCCTCCAGTGCCCGGCCGCCCGAGAGCATCAGTCCGATGACGGCTGCGGCGACGTACTCGTGAAGCAGGAGGGCCCCGCCGATGGAGACGAGTGCGATGATGTCGAGCCCAACCTCTCGCCGCAGCAGGCTCGCGGCGCTGTCGGCTAGGACGGCGACGAGCACCGGCACGGTACCGGCCAGGAACAGCCAGGCTGCCCAGTCATCCTGGTGCAGCCCTCGTGCCACCAGTCCGGCGGCCAGTCCCGCAAGAGCGAAGGCCAGCAGTGCGAGATCCAGGATGCGCTTGTGCTCGGCCATGACCGGAGTTGGCTCCGCCTGACGGATGATCCCTGACCGCCCCCGCATCACCTCTTCCAGGCGCAAGTCCAGCGGCATCAATGCATCGCCGCCTTCCGCCACTGGCCTGCCGCTCCGATCGGGCTCCTTGCGGCAAACGTTAGGAGCTGCGATCGAAACGCAGCTTGATCTGGATCAGATCGCCGCCCCGGGCTCTTTGCTTCTGACGGATGCCTGGCTCCGGTCGGTTCGCACGTGTCTGGGCTGGGCGGACACGCGATAGCCACACTGCAACCCCTGTTTGGTGGGGCTTGCGCAGGATCAATGCCCGGCGCCGCGGACACGGCATCATCGCGGTCGGTGCGGGATATGGGCCCGTCGGAACGGGCGCCGTGCTGGGGAAGGCAGCGTCGCGATGATTGCATCGATCAAGAGCGTCCTCATCGGAGTGACGGAGGCCATCGGCACACAGGAACCCTCGGCGGCGCTCGCCTATGGCTTCTCCCTGGCTCTGCAGGCCGAGGCCCACGTCACCGTGCATGCGATGACGGTGGACATCGTCGTGCCGAATGCCTGGATCAGCGGCTTTGCGGCCTCGCTGGTGGCCGCCGAGAACCGCCGGCTGCGCAGCCTCGCCGCGGCGGCGGCGGAGCGGGCGCGGGCCGACGCGTCGGCGGCTGGCCTGCGCTGCACCACACGGGCGCGGCACCTCACCGCGAACGAGCTCTTCGGGAGCCTCGCCGCCCAGGCGCGCATCCACGACGTCACCGTGCTCGATGCGGAGCCGAATTTCGTTGCGGCGCGGCGCGGCCTGATCGAGGATCTGATCCTCTATTGCGGCCGCCCCCTGCTGGTCGTCCCGCCCGCCGCGGAGGCGTTCACGGCGGAGCGGATCGTGGTCGCCTGGGACGGCAGCGCCCCCGCGGCGCGCGCGGTCGGCGATGCGCTGCCCTTCCTGCGTGGGGCCCGCGAGGTCCACGTCGTGACGGTCACCGGAGAGAAGGACCTCTCGGAGACGGTTCCCGGCGCCGAACTCGGCCCCTATCTCGCGCGCCACGGCGTGCCCGTCACGGTCGTGGATCTGCCCATGGAGGAGGGGAGCGTCGCCGAGACGCTGCGGCGCCATGCGATCCTGTCCCGCGCCGACCTGATGGTGGCGGGAGGCTTCGTGCATGCCCGCCTGCGCGAGATGGTGCTCGGCGGGGTGACGGAGGCGCTCCTCACCGCCTGCCCGGTCCCCCTGCTCCTCTCGCACTGAGGTGCCCGATCGCCGCGGACGGTGATCCATCAAGACGGAAGCCGTCCCGACCATAAAACTTCCGGCTGAGGCCGCGCGACATTTGCCGGCCGGTGTGGTGGAGGACGACATGACAGTCCTGACAGGATCGCCTCGGAACGATGCGCACCCCGCGCAGCCGGATGCGCGCGACGACTTCGTGCCGGGTCCGCTCGGCCCCCAGGAGCTGGTGGGCCTCGATGCCTATTGGCGGGCCGCGAACTACCTGTCGGTCGGTCAGATCTACCTTCTCGACAACCCGCTCCTGCGCGAGCCGCTCGCCCCCGCGCATGTCAAGCCGCGGCTGCTCGGCCATTGGGGCACCACGCCCGGCCTCAACTTCATCTACGCCCACCTGAACCGGGTGATCCGGCGGCGCGACCTCGACATGATCGCGGTCTGGGGGCCGGGCCACGGGGCGCCGGGGCTTGTCGCCAACGCCTATCTCGAAGGAACCTACAGCGAGGTCTACCCCGACGTCGCGCCGGACGCGGAGGGAATGCGCCGGCTCTTCCGCCAGTTCTCGTTCCCGGGCGGGATTCCGAGCCACGCCTCGCCCGAACTGCCCGGCTCGATCCACGAGGGCGGAGAGCTCGGCTACTCGCTCGCCCATGCCTTCGGGGCCGCCCTGGACAATCCGGACCTGATCGTCGCCTGCGTGGTGGGCGACGGCGAGGCCGAGACGGGGGCGCTCGCCGCCTCCTGGCACTCGGCGAAGTTCCTCGACCCGCGGACGGACGGCACTGTCCTGCCGATCCTCCATCTCAACGGCTACAAGATCGCCAATCCGACGATCCTGGCACGCATGCCCGGGGCTGAGCTGACGAGCCTGCTCGTCGGCTACGGCTACGATCCAATCGTCGTCGCCGGCGAGGAGACGGCGCCGATGCATCAGGCGATGGCGGCGGCGCTCGACCGCGCGCTCGACCGCATCGCGCAAATCCGGCGCGAGGCCGGCTGCGAGCGGCCGCGCTGGCCCATGATCGTGCTGCGCAGCCCGAAAGGCTGGACCGGCCCGAAGGTCGTCGGCGGCCTGCCCGTCGAGGGGACGTGGCGCTCGCATCAGGTTCCAGTGGCCGCCATGCGCGACAACCCGGAGCACCTGGCGATCCTCGAGCGCTGGATGCGCTCCTACCATCCCGAGACCCTGTTCGACGCCGCGGGACGTCTTATGCCGGACCTGGCCGCCCTGGCGCCGGCGGGCGAGCGGCGGCTCTCCGCCAACCCGCAGGCGAATGGCGGGCGCCACGCCCAGCCGCTCCGCCGGCCCCCCATCGCCGCTCACGCGGTCGCGGTCGAGGCGCCCGGGGCCGCCACGGCCGAGGCGACGCGGGTGCTCGGCGCCTATCTGCGCGATGTCGTCACCCTCAACGCCGCGAGCCGGAACTTCCGGATCATGGGTCCCGACGAGACCGCCTCGAACCGCCTCGACGCCGTTCTGTCCGTGACGAACCGGGTCTGGCAGGAGGAGATCCTGCCGGGCGACGACCATCTCGCCCGGTCCGGGCGGGTCATGGAGATCTTGAGCGAGCAGCTCTGCGAGGGCTGGCTCGAAGGCTACCTGCTGACCGGCCGCCACGGCCTGTTCGCGAGCTACGAGGCCTTCATCCACGTGGTCGACTCGATGGTGAGCCAGCACGCCAAGTGGCTCAAATCCTCCCGCGCGCTGCCCTGGCGCCGGCCGGTCCCGTCGCTGAACCTCCTGCTGTCCTCCCATGTCTGGCGCCAGGACCACAACGGATTCAGCCATCAGGATCCCGGCTTCATCGACTTCATCGCCAACAAGCGCGGCGACACGGCTCGGGTCTACCTGCCGCCGGACGCCAATTGCCTGCTGTGGGTGATGAATCACTGCCTGGGCACGCATGACCGCATCAACGTGGTCGTGGCCGGCAAGCAGCCCGCGCCCCAATGGCTCGCTCTCGACGCAGCTTTGCGCCATTGCGAGGCGGGCATCGGCGTCTGGGACTGGGCCTCGTCCGAAGGGGAGGGCGAGCCCGACGTGGTGATGGCCTGCGCGGGCGACGTGCCCACGATGGAGACCCTGGCAGCGGTGGACTGGCTGCGCCGGGTCGTTCCCGATCTACGGGTGCGGGTGGTGAACGTCGTCGACCTGATGACGCTGCCCTCGCCCGACCTCCACCCGCACGGGCTCGACGATGCGACCTTCGACGGCCTGTTCACGCGGGACCGCCCGGTGGTGTTCGCCTATCACGGTTATCCCTGGCTGATCCATCGGCTGACCTACCGGCGCACCAACCACGCGAACCTGCATGTGCACGGTTTCATGGAGGAGGGCACGACGACGACGCCCTTCGACATGGCTGTGATGAACCGTCTCGACCGTCACCATCTCGCGATCGCAGCCTTGCGTCGGGTGCCGCGCCTCGGCGCCCGGGCGGACCGCGCCGAGCGCATGCTGCAGGAGCGGCTCGCCGTCCATCGCGCGCATGTCTGTCGGACCGGCGAGGACCTGCCGGAGATCCGGGACTGGCGCTGGCCGCAGCCGGGCATGGTGAAGCCGGACGAGGCGGGCGCCCGCGCAACCATGGGGCGGACCGGGGGGAGCACGAAGCCGGCTGGCAGTCCATGAGCTGACGGATCAGGCGAAGGGCCACGGCGTGTTACCGTTGAGGGCCTTCGCCGCCGGTATCCCGACGCTCAATGAGTCGAGGCTGCGTGAAAACGGCGCTTCGCCTGGACAGCATAGTAGGATGATTCCCAAGATGGCCGGTGCGTAGAAGTGCGCGCAGAAGTGTATGTGCTCTCGCCCTTCGCCATCGTCTCCCGCAAATGTTCGGCGCCGCTGCGGCCAAGCGGATGGTGGAAGCCTGAAGGGCAAGGCTTGAAGTCCTGGACGCCGACGCTGGTGCAGCCTGTGCTCGCCCGCCTCGCCGCCTCCTTAGTGGATGATGGGACGATCGGTGATCACCCAACGGGCGCTCTCGGCGTGGAGGAAGTCCATGATCTCCAGCGACGCGGCGAGCCGCGCGGCAGTCTCAAGAGGCAGCCCTGTCTGCGGGCGTCCGTTCAGCACAACGGGTTTGCCCGTATGTGAAACGTAGACGTCCCAGCCCTTACGCCCCTCACGAATATTGTATACCAACTTCTGCATGGCGCCCCTCCGATTGTCGTTTCTTACCGGCCTGAAGACGCCACTGTCGGCAACAAATGTCAGATCTGAGCGCTCACGCATGAATGGCGTTGCCAATTCGCGGTGTCTGGATGCGAAATCTCCTTAGCGTCATCTTGGACGTAGATCAGGAACGCCGACCGGGTCATCGGGTCGGAGATCAGGTGCGGCACCAGATCCCGCTCTGGCGCCGGCCCGCCACGCCGGTGGTGGTGTGCCAATGCCCGAAGGAGCAGCCGCGATCAGGCGCTGCCCCACCGGCGCCCAGCCCGACCGACGGGTCATCATGGTGGAAGCGGCGGTCTCGTCCAGGAACACGAAGCGAGCCAAGTCCATGAAGCGCTGCCAGACGCGAAAGCGGTGCCGATGGCGCGCGACGTCAGGCCGGTCCTGCTCGGCGGCGCGCAGGACTTGTTGTGTGACGCAGCCCCAGCCGGTTCACGGCCGCAGGAGCGGCGGTGAGCCCGACCACTAAGCCAAGACGGGTCTGCAGTTCCTGCCGGATGCTCGACGCGTGATGGGCCTCGTCTCGGCCAGAAGCGCCCGCAGGATCTGCTCGTGCGCCTCCAACGGCGAGCGGCGATGGCCGCCGCTCTGGCCGGGCTCAACGCTTCCAGTCTCAGCCACACGCGGCATCAGGCGCACCGCACTGGCGGGGCTGACCGCAAACCGCGCGGCGGCACGGCGCGAACTACCCGCCTGCACGCAGGCACGATCCGGCGACGCAGGTCGGCTGAGAGAGAGGCTGCCATCGTGAGTTCTCCCGCTCACCATCAGCTCCTCGGGAGCCAATCACCCGACTCCGCGCAACCCGAATTGGCTCTAGAGCAGGATCCGTTCACGTTGGGACGGATCCTGCTCCAGGTGTTTGATTGTGCCGCATTTTCTGCGACGAACCGGTATCCACTTCGTCGGTCGGAAAATGCTCTAGAGCAGGCCTGCGCCGCGCGCCCACCTGTACTTCGCCCCTAACACCTCGACGGGCAACTCGGTGGAGTAGGGATAGGACGGGATACCGTGGTCATAGAGGTACTGTGAGGCCTCCTCGACCTGCACGTCTCCGGCGAGCGAGGCAACGATCGGCTTCTCTATGCCCTTGGCGCGCATCTCATCGCGGACGTCCACGACATTCTTAGCAAACACCATCGGCGGCGTGATGATGGTGTGCCAGTAGCCCAGAATGAGCGCATGAATGCGCTCGTCCTCAAGCCCGAGGCGGATAGTGTTCTTGTAGGTAACCGGCGGCTCGCCGCCCGTGATGTCGACGGGGTTGCCAGCCGCTCCGAAGGGCGGGATGAATTTCCGAAACGCAGCATCGAGATCCTCGGGCATCGTCATCAGCGACAGGCCGTTGTCGACGACCGCATCGGACAGGAGCACGCCGGAGCCGCCCGCGCCCGTGATGATGACCACGTTCTCGCCTTTCGGGGTCGGCAGCACCGGCACGCCACGGGCGAATTCGAGAAGCTGGCGAAGCGAGCGGGCCCGGATGACGCCGCACTGCTTGAACACGTCCTCGTAGATCTTGTCGTTACCGGCTAGCGCTCCTGTGTGGGAACTCGCCGCCTTCGCACCCGCCGAGGTGCGGCCGGCCTTCAGCACGATAACGGGTTTCTTCTTCGAGACACGACGCGCGACCTCGGCAAAGCTGCGGCCATCCTTCAGATCCTCGCAGTGCTGAGCGATGACTTTGGTCGAGTCGTCCTGCTCGAAGAAGGCGAGCAGGTCGTCCTCGTCGATATCGGACTTGTTACCGAGGCCGACGATCGCCGAGACGCCCATCTTGGTCGAGCGCGAGAAGCCGATGATGGCCATGCCGATGCCGCCGGATTGAGACGACAGTGCCGCCTGGCCCTGCACGTCGAAGGGCGTGCAGAAGGTCGCGCAGAGATTTTTCGCCATGTAGTAGAAGCCGTAGATATTCGGCCCCATTAGGCGGATGTTGTAGCGGCGCCCGATCTCCTGGATCTCCTGCTGACCCGCCTCGTTGCCGGTCTCGGCAAACCCTGACGGGATGAGGACCGCGCCCGCCACACCCTTCTCGCCGCATTCCGTGAGCGCCGCGGCCACGAACTGGGCAGGGATCGCGAAGACGGCTACGTCGATGGGGCCCGGCACGTCCCTCACCGACCTGTAGGCCTTCAGGCCCAGGATCGTGTCGGCCTTTGGGTGAATTGGATAGATCGTGCCCTTATAGCCGCCACTGATGAGGTTCTTCATCACGGAATTGCCGATCTTGCCATCCTCGGCCGAGGCGCCGATCACCGCCACTGTTTCCGGGCGCATGATGCGGTTCATCCCGGCTACGATCTCATCTTGCGACCGCGTCTGAGACTTGGGCTTCTCCGAAAAATCCATGACGATGCGTACGTCCGCGGCAGTCGCACCGCGCGCTGAGGCGAAGACCGGGTTGAGGTCGAGCTCCGAGATCTCGGGAAAGTCTGTAACGAGTTGCGAGACCTTGACAATGACATCGACCAGCGCCGCGCGGTCGACGGGTTCGGAGCCGCGAACGCCTTTCAGCATTTCGGCGGCTTGAATGCCGTCGAGCATCGAAAGGGCGTCCTCACGAGTGGCGGGCGCGAGCCGGAAGGTGATGTCCTTCAGCGCCTCAACCAGTATACCGCCGAGGCCGAAAGCGACGAGCTTGCCGAAGGATCCGTCCGTGACCGCGCCAATGATGACCTCGGTGCCGCCCTTCAGCATCTGCTGAATCTGCACGCCATCAATGCGTGCGTCGGCTTTGTAGCGCTTTGCGTTCGCCAGGATGGTCTTGTAGCCGTCGGCCACGGCCTGCGCGGACGAGACGCCCACGATGACGCCGCCGGCTTCGGTCTTATGCAGGATGTCGGGCGAGACGATCTTGAGGACGACGGGGAAGCCCATTTCCTCCGCAGCCTGCACTGCGGCTTCGGCCGAGGTCGCGACAGCCTCCTTCGGCACCGGAATGCCATAGGCGTCGCAGACGAGGCGACCTTCGGGGGCAGTGAGCGAATCGCGGCTTTCCGCCTTCACACGATCCAAGATAGCGCGGACTTCGGCGTGGCCGTTAGCGTACACGTGCGGTGTCGGGTGCTTCCGAGCTACAAGGGCCATCGTCGTTCCTCCTGTATCGCAATCGTGCCGAGATCTCGGCCTCTTGTTTTGGGCCAAATACCGATACATCTGACGTCCATCACCGCATCATCGTCCAGGCAATGCGGGTCATCTTCCGCACAGGCGGGCGCTCTGAGCAGAGAAATGGTGCCGTTGGTGTTGCTGTTGTTACTCGGCGGCTGCCATCCTTACCACGCCGATCGCGCCGGAGCTGGAAATCTCCACGATTTCCTTGTCCGTGTACTTGAGAACGTCGCGCAGCACCTCGTCGGTGTGCTCGCCGAGCAGCGGCGAACGCTTCACCTCGGTCGGGCTGTCGGAGAGCTTGATCGGGTTGCCGACCGTCAGGTAGGGGCCGCGCACCGGGTGCTCGACCTCCACCACCGTGCCGGTCGCCCGCAGCGAGGGCTCCTCGGCCAGTTCCTTCATGGACAGGATCGGCCCGCACGGGATGTCGTACCGGTTCAGGATCTCCATCGCCTCGAACTTCGTCTTCGTCATCGTCCAGTGTTCGATGCGGTCGAAGATCTGGTTGAGGCGGGGCAGGCGGGCGGCCGGCTTGGCATAGTCCGGGTGCGTCTTCCAGTCCGGCTCGCCGATCACGTCGCAGATCTTCTCCCAGACCGGGGCCTGCGTGATGAAGTACAGGTAGGCGTTGGGGTCGGTCTCCCAGCCCTTGCACTTCAGGATCCGGCCGGGCTGGCCGCCGCCGGAATCGTTGCCGGCCCGCGGCACGGCATCGCCGAACGGAATGCCCTCGCCGTACTGGCTGTACTCCTTGAGCGGCCCATGGGCGAGGCGCTGCTGGTCGCGCAGCTTCACGCGGCAGAGATTGAGCACGCCGTCCTGCATGGCGCAGTCGACCCGCTGGCCGCGGCCGGTCCGGGTGCGCTGGTAGAGGGCCGTGACGATGCCGAGGGCGAGGTGCAGGCCGGTGCCCGAGTCGCCGATCTGCGCGCCGGTCACCAGCGGAAGCCCATCCCGGAAGCCGGTGGTGGAGGCCGCGCCGCCCGCGCATTGCGCCACGTTCTCGTAGACCTTGCACTCCTCGTAGGGCCCCGGGCCGAAGCCCTTCACCGAGGCGACGATCATGCGCGGGTTGAGCGTCTGGATGCGCTCCCAGGTCAGGCCCATGCGGGCGAGCGCGCCGGGCGCGAAGTTCTCGACCAGCACGTCGCAGGCGCGGACGAGATCCTCCAGGACCTCCATGCCCGTCCGGTTCTTGGTATCGAGCGTGATCGAACGCTTGTTCGAGTTCAGCATCGTGAAGTAGAGGCTGTCGGCATCCGGCACGTCCTGCAATTGCGTGCGGGTGATGTCGCCGACGCCCGGGCGTTCGATCTTGATGACGTCGGCCCCGAACCACGCGAGGAGCTGGGTGCAGGTCGGCCCGGACTGGACATGCGTGAAGTCCAGGATTCTCACACCTTCAAGTGCCTTGGTCATCGGGTGCTCTCAGCGCTTAGCGTTGCAGGACGTCCGGTGCAGTTCCGGCCGGTGCCGCCAAGCAGTCCCCATGGCGGCTTAGAGGTGGTGCGGACTTCGAGGGAGATTTGCCGGCGGCCCTTGCAGAGGTCCGGAACCGGCAGGTGCGCGCCCTCACCGTAACGGCTCTCTCGCGTTGTCATCGTGAGGTGAAAGCTCTCCCGGCGGCTGACCCCCGGTCGCTCTAGCGTAACAATGTCGAGTGAGTGCCCGACTACTTCTGCCTCGCTGTAGCCGAAGATTCCTACAGCACCCGGATTCTCGAGGCGGATGATACTGTCCTGACCTGCGGCGACCACGGCATCCGCCGAGGCAATCTGGACGATATCGGTGAAGCGAGAGAACTCCATTTGGTTCTCCAATCGGCTCAGAAGGTGCATACCCTAAGCACCTTTAGCGCTTTGAGCCGGAGGGCGCAAGCTTGGTATGCAGTATGCCTGATTTTGAGCCGCTATGCGGCTGACCCCTTCACCGGGCTTGTCATATTGGGAACCAGCGCGGCATGCGGGCGGGCCCGCATCGCCGTAGCCGGTCGGCATGACCCCGCCTGTTGCTGCTCTTCAGGCCCACCTTGCCTGACGCAGCCACGTCCGAACTCCCACACCGGCACACCACGATACTGCCCAGGCTTGTTCTTCCGGAGCGCCTCGGCGCCGATCCGGCCAGGGCACGTCCCGCCCGACCTGACACATGGTACCCGCTTTCAGAAGCCGTTCTCGAAATCCGCCATTGGGCATCCGGGAACACCCCTGCTGCACCACATGGTGTCAGGAAGGTCAGGTCGTCACCATCGTCGGGAGGGGGCCATGGATGGAAGCGGCAGCCGGCATTCGCGCGGTCCAACCGCGGCGGCCATTCTGTTCGGGCTGGGTCTCGGCGGCTTCTTCGATGGCAGCGTGCGGCACCAGATCCTGCACGGGCCCCACATGCTGACAAGCGCCGGCTACCCGGCCGACAGGGTTGGGAACTTGAAGGCTAACACGCTCGGGGACGGCCTCTTTCACGCCAGCACGTCTCTCGTCACATGGGCCGGCCTGTTCATCCTGTGGCGCGACGCCCGGCAGAACCACATCCGCTGGTCGGGGCTTCTCCTCCCGGGTGGGATCCTGATGGGCTTCGGGATCTTCAACCTCGTGGAGGGCACGGTCGATCATCACCTGCGTGGTCCTCACCAGGTGAACCAGACGGTCCCGCGCGAGACATGGATCTACTGGGATGGAGGCTTCTTGCTCTGGGGCGCTGCGATGCTGATCGGCGGATGGGCTATGCTCAGGCAGGGTCAAGCCAGCACGAGAGCAAAGGCGGCCTCCAAGCCCCTTTGGACTGCAAAGATCACGTCAGACTAGCTACCGCCGCGAAGCGCCGCCGGAGGCCGGTAGGCTGGCCTTCGACTGGCGGCCGGGAAGGCCTGCGCGAAATCTTGCGAACCCTGTCCGGAGGAGTTGCTTCGCGTTCCATAAAGCCGCCTTACGCGCCCCGCAACGCCTCACGCGCGCGAGGGCGAATGATGGTGTCCGGCATCGGGGCCAGCGCCTGGAGCCTGCGCCTCGCCAACCAGTCAGTCACGACTTCCTGCCGATACGCCTCCACCTCTTCACGGATGGCGCAGGAAGCGAGAGTTGTTTGCTGCGCGAGCGCTCGGATCCGCAGCGTGTTCTCGCAGAGGCGGCGGGCCTCTTCGATCGCCCGGTCTGACCGAGCAAACAGGTGGTTGGACATGGGCTCCTCCACACGGGATGGGAGGAATTCACTCATGTTAACACCCCAGAGGTCCGCGGTCCCGACCTTCAGCATCCTCTGTCCCTACCCTGCGTTGCTTTCGGGCGGCAACCCAAGCCACTCTGACTATATGCCACACCGATCTGTCTCGGCCGCAAGTAAGGCAAAGGCTGCGGCACCTGCCCCACTCCCGTGGGAGTGGGGCAGGACCGCCACGCTGGTTCTGCAATGCGGTGGGCCACACGGCCCGCCCTACTGCTGGTACTCTCGGAGGCCCAGTCGACGTGGGCATTTGTAATGGTGGCGTTCGGGCCGGTGCCGACCGTGCCACTTAGACCAAGTTGCGTGCCCGCTCGGCTGCTGTCAGAGTCGACGAAATCGGAATTCGTGGCCGAGAACGTCGTTCGGTCGTCGGCGCCGAAACTGTACCCGAAGGCCGCGGTGCCCGTCCGGGTCGGCCGAGTGGCCATGAAAGATCGGCACGTAGGTGACCAGGTGGAATGTCACCTGATCGCTCGTCTTGTCAGTATTGAAGACGTCTGTCTTGCGGATGACGAAGGCGATCGCGTCGAGACTCCCGTTGTCATCGCTGCCGTATTTGCCGATCACGGTATCGGCGCCATCCGCAACGAGCAGGATGCTTTTGCCATCGACGGTATCGAGCCCGCTGTCATCCGTTGCCGGATCGCCGGTGAGCGCGCCACCGGCCCCGTCGGTGAAGTTGATGCCAGTTAGCTGGGCGCCGGCCGACGCGGTCACGGTAACTGAGTTCGTCTGAGTCGCGGCAAAGATGCTGGTCGGGAATGTGCTGCTCAGCCCGAGCGTCGTCTCGAGGTAGCTCCGGAATGTCGCCGGCAGGGATGAGTATGCGACATCGGTATCTATGAAACTGCAGTAGTCAGGACTTGATCTGACGGACGGTGTCGCGAAGCTGAGGCGCGAGCCGAGGCCGGGCGCGCAGTGGTCGGGGTGCGCAGCGCCCGGCCTCGGCGTTCGAGAGGACACCGGCCCTGACGAAGGAGCGGAAGGTCATCCGGGCCAAGGTCGGCCTGCTGGAGCTGGCCAAGCAGCTCGGCAACGTCAGCCAAGCCTGCAAGCTGATGGGCTACTCGCGCGACAGCTTCTGCCGCTTCCGCGAGCTCTACGCGACCGGCGGCGAGGTGGCGCTGCAGGACCTGCGCCGGCGCAAGCCGCTCCTGAAGAACCGCCCCGCGCCGGAGGCGCTGATCGTCGAGCTCGCGCTGGAGCAGCCGGCCTTCGGGCGCGTGCGCGGGGTCTGGCAGCGCCATGATCTGGAAACGATGAAGAAGCGGCTCAGGGCGCTCAAGGCCAAGGTCGCCCAGGACGGGCTGGTCCTCACCGAGAGCCAACTGGCCGCCCTGGAGAAGGCCGAGACGGAGACCCACGGCGAGTTCGAGAGCGCGTGCCCGGGCGATTGCGGAGCGCAGGACACCTTCTACGCTGGCACGATGAAGGGGGGCGGGCGCAGCTATCAGCAGACCTTCCTCGACACCGACACCAAGGTGGCCGTTGCCCAGCTCTCCGACCGCAAGACGGCCCTGACCGCGGCCGACCTGCTCAATGATCGCGTGCTGCCGTTCTTACCGTGACGCCACCACCCGCAAGCGTGGGGCGGCGACCTGGCCGATCGGCGTGACGATCCCGGACGGGCGGCAGGTCTGGCTCCTGCGCGAGGACCTGGCCCAGGGTTGCACTCATGTCGCGACCGACCCGGAGTGGCACGCCCAGGCCATCGAGCGGCTCGTCTTCGGCGCCTGCCTCAACTGGCCCTGGTCATCCAGGACCCTGCCGCGCCGTTCTTGTGCTCCCGCCGCACCGCGCTGGCCGCCCCCTTCGGGCGCGACGCCGAGATCGCGGCCGTCGACCTCGCCGATCTGCTCACCCCGCCGCTCCGGATCACCGTCACGGCGATCGATGCGGCCCTGGCCGATCGCGGGGTTTCTGCACCGGCCCGGGCGCTCAACACCGCTCTCGCCCCGATCATCGCCATGCTCGGCCGCTGCTCCGACAGAGACCCCCCTCCCCTACTACTGGGGCCTGCTCCAGCCAGAGACCCTCAAGCATCTCTGGAGGGCGCTGCGCGGCTTGGTGCGATCGCGTCAGTCGCGCTGACGGGCACGTGCGAGACACCGGAGTTCGTGCCGGTCTCGAGGCGTGCCGCCTGTGCGTTCAGGTGCGTGACGCCGGCCGTAGCCCTGAGACCTTTCTGGAGTCGACCCTGAAGGACTGCCGGTTTGGTTTGGTCATCCAGCCCTTCGATCCCTGCTCCACTGCCGGGGATCCTGCCTCGGAGACATCCTCGTGAGCGGCTGTATCGCTCCGTCTCCCGTCCGGCGACAGGGCAAGCAGGTCAGACCGCGGCTGAACGCGACCATCCTGTCAGAACGCGATTCGCCGGACTTCCTGATGAGCCGTGGAACGGCTATGCGTACGCGATCGCTGCGCCGCTTCACAGCTACGTGGGGGGACGAGGAACAAGCGGGGCTTCGCGCGCGAGGGGCGTGTCGCAAACTCGGAGACAAGCCGCAGAAGGGGCTTTGCTGCCCCGCTTTCACGTTTTGTTCGCGATAGGAAGCCCAAAGCAGGAGGCCAGCAGCTGGTTCTGCTCGCGCATGGTCCATGCTCCGGCGAACCCGATGCCCTTGCGCAGCCACAACATCGCCTCGAAGCCCTGGATCGTGCGCTGCGCCGTGTTGAATGAGCGGAAGCCCCCGACCCGCGGCATCGGCGTTTTCACCCGGAAATGGTCGCTTTCGATCCCATGCTGCAGGGGCTTGGTCACGGAGTGCGTGGGCGCGCGGGGCAGCAGGCCCTCCTCATGGCTATCGGCGAGGGCCGGCGGGTCGAGACCAGCCCCGTCCGTGCCAATCCGGTCGGGGGCAAGCAGTGGCTCGGCCGAGAGCATCTTGCGGCAGAAGCGCTTGGCGGCGTCCAGGTCGCGGTGGGCGGTGAGGAGGAAGTCGACCGGCTCGCCGGGCTTGTCGATGGCCCAGCCAGGGAGCGCCACTGACCCCGGATCCGGATAAGCGCCTGCTGCTCCTGGTCGCGTACGGCGCGCCGTGTCGGGGCAGGCCGCCCCACCTGTCTCTCGGCCGTGCGATGCGCAAGCACTTCAGACGCATGCACGGGCACGCACGGTCAACCGCGATCAGCTTCGCGATGTTGCATTAGAGACGGGAGATCCGATCGCGGGCGAGTGGTGCGGTACGATGCCGACGACGCGCTTTGTCCGCGAGGTCTTCGTTCTCCTCCGCAGGTGACCAAGGGCGTCCGGTCAGGCCCGAACGTCTGCTCGATCTCCCCTCCCCTCCTCTGCCGCGCCGCACCGATCGCTGCCCGTTCGGGTTATCACGGCGAAGGACCAGTCCTGCCTGAACCAGGATCTGGGGATGCCGGCGCAGCGTCGCCTCGGACAGGCCGCGGCGCGCAGCGTCGGCTCTGCGCGCGACGCAAAACAGGTCAGATCGGGGCCGGGGATCAGTGGTATGTCCGGCAGGCAGGTCAGCAGGGCGTTCCGCACTGATAGGCGCGGTCGGTGAGCCCGAACTTGCCCCAGGCTTCTGTTGCTCACAGCAGCACCGTCCCCTGATGCGCGTCATGTCTGAAGGACTGGCCCGCCTTGCGCGGTGGGCGGCCACGGCGGCACGCGTATCGTTCGCCGTCTGAAGGGCGTCGGGTGGGTACGCCTGGTGCATCGTCGGTGCCGTCACGCGAGCAAAGCACATCCGCGCCGGATCGGCGTCCGACACTCGACGGCGACGGGCGGAAAATGTGCTCCCCCAGGTCGCCAATCACGAGAAAGGCTTCCAGGACGATCGATCTGGGGGCATTTGACCGATGCGTCGGCGCGGTGGCGAGGGACGATGCACGCCGCCGGTCAGCGCGCTTTCTCCTTCTTGAACGCGTCGTAGAGCTGTCCGAGCTGCGCCGCGAGATAGGCGCCAAACTCGCCGGCGTCGGCCGACGACAGCGAGAGGCTGAAGGTCTTTCCGGATTTGCGGAAGCGGGCCTGGATGCCCTCCCCGCTCCACCGTTCCGGCTCCGCCGGTTTGCGAGCGGCCCTCCGGCCGGATTTCACCTGAGCGCACAGATGAGTGAACCGCTCGGCCCCCTCTTTGCTCAGAAACACGTCGGACTGAATGACCTCCGCCGCAAGCGCCGCCTTCGCGGGATGCGCGAGCAGCTTTTTGAGCTCCTCCCACCGATCACGGCCGACCGTCCGTGCGGCGCCGATGGCCTCAAGGACGGGAGGCGGGATCGTCTCCACCACAGACAGCATGCGTGAGAGCAGCGTATCATCGAGGGTCAGCGCCGATTTGATGGTGGCCTTGGACTGCCCCATCGCGAGGAGCTTTTGGGCGAAGAGCGCCTTCTCGATGAAGGAGAGGTTCGCGCGCGCCGTGTTCTCCTGCCCCTGGGCCAGGATATGCGCGATCTCTTCGAGCTGCCGGACGACCGCCTTCACCGGCCGGCCGAGCTCCCGGGCGGCGCGCAGCCGTCGGTGCCCGAACACCACCATGTATCGACCGTTCTCGATGGGGCGCACCAGGATCGGGGTCGCCTGGCCATGGGCCTCGATCGCCGCTTTCAGCTGTGCGAACTCCACTTCGTCATCCGTCAGGCGGTCGGAGACGAAGGACGCGTCGATCAGGGATGGATCGAGGCTGACGATAACCTCGCCGTCGATCATCCGCTTGGCATTCTCCGCCATCTCATCGATCGACATCCGCATCGATCGGGACGCACCGCGCCGGGCATAATCGGTGCGCGGCTCGCTCGGCGTGTCGAGGACATTGGCTAGCAGGTTCTTGCGCACGCTAGGCTCCTAACGCGTTGTGAGAGCGATGGAAAATTCCATTCTGCACGGCTGTCAAACCCGGCGCCCCCAGGTCTGATGGATGAGGCTGGTAATCTCCTCGTTGACCGCATTCATGGACTCAAGGGCGCGGTCATAGGTGGAGCGGATCATCTGTCCCCGCTCCACCTCGTAGAGCGACTGGTTGGTGATGCCGGCGTCCGAGATGGCCGTGGACTTGAGCATCTGGTTTTTGAGCATCTGCTTGGGGAACAGGACATGCATGAAGCCGACCATCTGGGCCTGGGGGCCGTCGGTCGGCTCGTAGCGGGTGACGAGATACCGGAACCATTTCAGGTTCACTGCGGCGCCCGCATCGGTGATCGATTTGAGGATGCCACCCAGCATCAGGAGAAACTGCGCCATCGACATCACGTCCAGCATCTGCGGATGGATGGTGATGATGACCGAGGTCGACGCTGTCAGGGCGGTCAAGGTCAGGTAACCGAGCTGGGGCGGGCAGTCGATTACGACCACGTCATAGCGCTCATCGACCTCCTTGAGAGCATTGGTGATCCGCGTGAAAAACAGCTTGCCCTCGGGGTTGTTGTTCGATGCCTCGAGCGGGGTGTCGTACTCGTACTCTTGGAGTTCCAGATTGGCAGGAATAACGTCGAGCCCAGGAAAGTTGGTGGGCTGGATCACCTCGCTGATGGGTTTGCGCGCCGTGTCATATCGCAGCGCGTCGTAGATCGAGGGCACCTTGTCCAGCTCGGGCTGGATCCCGTGCAGGGCGGAGAGCGAGGCCTGCGGATCCAGGTCGATTGCCAAAACGCGATGCCCGGTCAGCGCAAGATGCTGGGCCAAGTGCGCGGCGGTCGTGGTTTTGCCGGAGCCGCCCTTGAAGTTGATGACGGAGACGACCTGGATCTTCTCGCCGGGGCGGCGATGCGGGACGTATTGCTTGACCTCGGCGCGGCCGTGGCGATCGAGATAGTGGCGCAGTTCCAACATTTGCGCGGCGGTGTAGGAGCGCCGACCGGACGGCGAGGTCGCGGGGGTCGGCCCCTTGCCCTCAAGGTGGAGTTTCTTGACGTTGGATTGCGTGACACCGAGAAAGTAGGCGACCTCGGCGAGCGAGAACGGCCGCAGCCCCTTCATGGCATTGGGCGGATAATGCTCCAGACGGAGCATGTTCAGCTTGTCCGAGATCAGTTCTCCCTGCTGGAGGATGGTCTCGTGGAAGCTGAAGGCCTCCCCGTCCCTGGCTGGCACCGACATGTCCATGCTGGCAATCCCGAATAACGCTTTTTGGGATCATTCCCGATTCCAAGCGGGAATTATGCCCGATTGCCAAGCTTGAGCAATTCGTTTTCCGTTAACAGACTCTTACCTCCGCGGGCGCTCCCGCGAGCGCGCCAGGTTCGTCCCTTACGCTCTGGCAAATCAGCAGTTTTTGCCCATCTGCACGGCTGTCAAAGTGCCGCCTACGACCCGTGGTGGCGCGCCGGCCCCTGCCCTGTGACACGCAATCAGTGACAGCGCCTCGCGCGTCGGCCATCCGGCGTGAGAAGCACACCATCCGGTGCCACATCGGCCGGATGGCGATTGTGGGCAAGGGATCGCGCCGGCGATCCCCTCGGGACGGAACGCGGCTGCGCGGCCCCGCGGTGGACCCAACCCGTCCCTCACGCCTGCGGACGTCCTGGATCAAAGCGGGTCCGAGGTGCGTGCTGCGCGCGGCCGGCGCGGCGCGTCACGCCGAAGGGGACGTCCATCGCCGGTGCGACCGGGCCGCCGCACTCCTGACCCGCGGTCGACATGTCTCTGAGGCAGGGGCGCGTGCCGGGACCGCAGCCCCGGCCGCGTGATCGCGCCGGGAGCGGCACCGGCATCGGCTCCTCGCCAGTGCCCCTGGTGCGCCCTCGCCGTCCCGGCGCTCCGGTTGGCGACGGCGCGACCCGGCAACATCCCGCTGCCGGCCGGAGGTCCGATCGGCACGGAACGAGCAACGGCTCCTGGGGGGAGCCTTGCACGCGGAACCGTGGCCTCGGCCGCTGTCTGATCCGCGACACTCATCATGGTCGACGCCTTTGCTGAAGCCGAGACAGGACCACGTCGCCGGCCCTCGAGCAGCTCCGCCCGTCGAGATCCGCCGCTCACGCAAGCAGGTCAGCAGGCCCCATGCGTGAGGACCAGCCCCGCTCGGGAGTCAATCGTACGGGCGGGATGCAGCCGGATGGGAGCCTATCCGCGTAGTCGGGACGTGGATCCCTATCCTGCGCAATGGGCCACGGCCACCGGTCGGCGACCGCGCAGGACAAGCGATCACTCCCGACCTCGCGCGCTTCGGCGCGAGCGGCCAGCGCAGGTCGATCTCGGGTGTTCGCGATCCGCCGGGCGCGCCCGAAGTCGAAGCTACTCGCCTCGACGCACGACACTGCCTCCCAGCTTTGGGCATCGAACGCCGATAGAGCGCGCAGCCCCCCGCCGCACGCGCGCGGGGGTCGCCAATGTGGGAGCCGCGTCGGCCCGGGCGCGTTGCGCCCCCGTCCATTGGGCCCGGACGGACCCAGACATAGCGGCAGACGCCGCCGGAGAGGACGCCGGATGAGGCTCGTCGCAGGCCCCGTCCTCAGCCCGTATCGCCTCCGCCGCGGTCTGCCTCATCTCCACCGTGAGCCACAGCAGGTCGCAGGTCGGCCAGGAGCACCCGGCCCGCATCGCCGAACAGCGCGCGGGTGACGGCACCATCGGTCTCGGTGCAGGCCGCGCGCCTGATAAAGCGGACGGGCTTGTCCGCCGTGGGCACGTGGTCGGACAGGAGCAGCGCGCGAACGCTGCGGGGTGACAGGCTGGGTCCGCCGCCTGCGCCCGTCCAAGCGGCTTCCGGCCGGGCAGGATCGTGCATGATGGCGAGGGAGGTGAGGCTGATCCAAGGTTGGCGCGCTGGCCCGGGACGTCCGGGCCGGGGCAGGGGAGACGGTGACACACCACGGGCGCGGCTTACCTGGGCGCAGTATTGCTCCAAGGCTCCGGGCCACCGCGGGCGGCCCGTGCCCGTACTCGGTCAAAGCCGCGAAGACCTCGGCCGCGGCGGCCGAAGGCTGCGACGGCCCGCACCACCGCCCGGCCTTGGCCCAGCGCACAAGCGCGGCGAGGTGGCGTCCGCCAGCCGGGTCCCCGTTGCGGTCCGCTCCGGCCGCAACCACACCAAGGGCCTGCAGGTGCCCCTCGGCCGCGGTGCTTCCGGTCGAGCCTTCGCCTCGTCTGTCCGGACGGAACGGCCGACGGTCTCGGGAACGACCGCGACCGGGGCGACCAGGATGATCGTCATCGCGGGCGCGTCGGTCGCGGCGGGGAGGGCGTCTCACCACAAGCGCTCATCGGATCAGCCCTTTTCAGGATCAGGCGACGGGGTGATGAGGATCGGATGAGGAGAGGCCGCCTCGGGCGGCAGCGTCGGGGGCGCGGCTGGATAGGCGTAGAGCGCCGGTCCGTTCGCGGTATGGGCCCGGCGGTTTCTGATCTCCCTTGAGGGCGCGCCAGGTTGCAGGCCGTGGAGTTCCTTGACCGTGCGGCAGGCACGGCAGCCGAAATGATCGCGCGTGTGTCGCCGCTCAGGACGGAGATCCAGGACGCGCTGTCGCGCACGGCTCCAGGGACAGATTGGCCTCGGCGCACCAGAACCACGGCCCCGCGGTCCGCCACACGCGCCGCGCGGGCGTGGCCCGCGTCACCGCAATGCTTGCGCCCGAAGGTTCTATCAAGCCGAGACGGTTGGCGGCTCCCGCGGACCGCCGCGTGGCCGAGCGTGGCATGGTCGCTCTCGGCAGCGTGGACCGCAGTGACCCGGGGCAGGCCGGCCGCATGGGTTGTCACGGCAGCGACGGCTCGCGCGGCCACGGACCGGATCCTGGCATCGCTCGCTTCGGGGCAGGGGACGGGAGGCTCACCTGGGATGTGACGAGCCGCGGGCCGGCCGCCGACCGGGGCGATCTTGAAAACGGCCTCGGTCGTCAGGACGCGAACGCCGAGCTCGGTCTCATCGCCCGTCGCGACCCAGATCGTTCGCCAGCGGACGCCGCTGAAGACGATCGTGCAGTCGATTCTGCGCGTGCATCTCGTGCCGCCCTGTTCGGACCGCGGGGCCGAGCCTGGCTCCCCGTAGGCTGCGCCCCCGAGATGCCACCAGAAGGTGGCCAGCCGCTCCCAATGGTCAAGGTGACGTACACAGGAAATCAACGACGCAGCACCATCACATATTGAACGATCTTTTCTGACATCATGGCCTCTATGTCAGGCGGCGTCGGCGCATGGCCAGGAGCTCAGCCTCGGGACTGTAGCGGTCTTCCGCAGCAAGGCGCACGAGACGCCGGAAGTAACCGCCTGGATTGCGAATCCGGTTCTGGCCCGACGAGACATCATCGTCGTGGAGCTGCGCAACGATGAGCACGAGGAGAGCCGCCTGATGTGGTCCCAGCGCCTTGCACGCCTCGACCCACGCGCTCTGGTGCGCCCCGATCGAGGCCCGCAGCTGCCGGCCGGCATCGAGAATGTCGTGCTCTTCGCGGATCTCCCCGCTCACCAGATCGCGCACCACAGGGCAGGCTTCCATCACCAGCGATGGCTGCAGACCCACGGTCGGCCGTTCGATGTAGCGGACGGCCCCAACCGTTCCCGGTGAGCTTTTGCTCCAAGACTCACTGGGGGATCCGTTGTTTGTTTCATTGTGGCGGCAGGGCTTGCCGTCATTGCCGGCTGCGTAGAAGCGTTCCTCGACCATCTGGCGCAGTTCGACCCAAGCCTCGAGCACGAACGTCGGATCGCCGCTGCCCCGGCGGCTGGGCGAGGACGCTTCGAGGCTTGCCCGGACCTCGGCGAGGTCGGCGATTGGCGTTTCGGGGTAGCGGCTCGCGAGCGCGCGCAGCGCCTCGGCGACGGCACGCTGGTGGATCGTCAGCAGATCGAAGGCGCGGCGGCGGCGCTCGAGTTCCTCGGCGCGCGCCTTGATCGCGGTCGCCCATTCACCCCGTCGCGCATAGAGCGGCGTCAGGTCGAACCCGAACGCGTCGACGATCGCGCCGTCTGGCGCCCGAATGGCGTAGCGCTTGCCGTTGGCGGAGTCCTTCGGCGTCATGAGCTCCAGGGCCACGAGATCGCGCAATGCGTAGCGCACGGCGCGCTCAGATAGCCCAGTCCGCGACACGAGGTACTCGTTCGAGGGCCACACGATCAGGCGCGACCACGCCTGCTCGCCCCACGCGGCGACGAGCTCGGAGAGCACCAGGCGCAACGCCGGGCGCAGGCTAAGCGCCTTGGCGGCCTCCCGGGCGGATGCAGACAACTCCCTGCGCGTCACCGTCCGCCCATCATCGAGGGCGCGTCTCCTCCCTGCGAGAGCGGCGCGCGTCAGCGGCCGGCTCCCGGTCTGAACCATCTCCACTCCACACCTCCTTGAGGGAGGCAAAGCGGGACCGTTCGCCCGAGTCGGGCGTCATTGACGATGCAGGAGGGAGGCGCTAGAAGGAGGGTGCTAATCCGGTCTTCTAGGTGCTCCCCAGCACCCTATGAGATCCAAAAGGCCTCGAGGTCCCCACCTCGGGGCCTTTTTGCTTTGCCGACGCCTACATGTCTCGCTCCGCAAAGGTCTGCTCCAAGGCGTGAATGATCGCCAGGCGCCGATTCGGGAACTGCCCCGCTTCAACAGCCCTGTCGATCGCGGCCTGGATGTGCGCCGGCACCCATACATTCGTCTCACGCTCGCCGAGGGCCTTGCGGGCCTCCCGCAGCTTCTTCACGCGCGCTTGAGACAGAGGGTCAGCCATACACATCCGCTCCACGACTCGTAGCGTTACGAGTCCTGTCATGAATCCGCCGGCAAGGGCAATGCCAAGCGGAAATTGGACGGTGGATGCAACCTTAGATCACTATGTACAGCACATAGCACAGCTTGCAGCTGCGCGCTTTTGTCTCGAAACGGGGCGAGACTCTGCTCCGATCAGATCCGTTATGGAATTCAACTGCGAATCTGAGCGAATCAACAGCGCCAAAGCGAATCGTGCTCCGGATTCGAGTCGAGCTAGACTCTGTACCGTCCGCAGTTTGTGAGACAGCTTTGTCACGCGAACCGGTGACGGGAAGTGCTAGTCGGGGTAGGGCAGGGGGCATACAGTTCCTATCGTAGCCCGCCACCAGTTTCCCGCCGAGATCATCCAGCACGCCGTGTGGATGATATCGGGCGGGAAGCGGCAGCCGGCGTACGAGAGCGCGTTCATCCGGACCGGCTACGGCGCTCGATCAGCCGTGGCAAGCCGGAACGCTGCCCAACGTGACAAGCCCTCGCAGCGGGCTTCTCCCGAAGGCCCCACCCATCCCTCAGCAAGCAGCGGTGTGAATGGAGATCACCAGCATGGGTCCCAAGGAGCCGACCCGTGCCGGTCGGTGCCCCGGCACGGGATCTCGGGATAGTCAGGCGGCCGTGCCGATGCGGTCGAACGCCCGCTCGTAGGCCGCAACTTCCAGTTCACCCACCGTCCGGTTCACGGCATCGCGCTCGGCGCGCGGGAGCCGGTGCAGGGCCTCAGCGAGCTCCTTCGGCGCCCCGCCTCGGGTAACCGGCGCCCACAGGCCGCGCGCCGACCCATTGCACCCACCCGGCCGTCCTCGACGTTGACTGAGAGCTCGCGGGTTGTCGCATCCCATAAGCAAAGCTCAGGCGGCGCTGCTCTGCTGATGGGGGCGAAGCACCTGCCCCGGGCCGAGGCGCCAGGATCTCCACTCGAAGCGGCCTTGGCCCGCTGGCACAACGCCATCGAGGGGTGCAGGGGGCATGTGTTGTGCTTCTGCCAGAGTCGAGAAATCAGCGCGCAGAGCTCTGGCGCATAACTATGGCTTGAAACACAATCAGGAACGGGAGGAGGGATCATGCTTGCAGTGAAGATCTGGAAGGATGGACAGAAGCCACCTGATCCAGGCAACGCCGTAATGGTCGTTGAGCATGACTATCAGGGATTCACGCCCAGGTATGAGGTCATCCTTACCAAGGATGGGACCGTTCACACCGGCATTGTCTTCAAGACGATCATTGAAGACGCAGTAGAGGCCGCTGGCGAGGATGCCGAGAGGCCAGGCATCGACACGACGGTATATCTGAAGCCGATCTAGGCCGGCTCCTCGGCCTTGAAGGCGCCCGCGATCACGGCATCATCATCCATCGGTGCGCTGGGTGGTCAGTCGTATCGATTGCCCTGGCTGCTCTCTGCCCCATCGTTGCCGCCGTCACGCTGCCCTTCGAGCCCCATCCAGCTGATGTTCAGTCCCGTTGTGTGGTGGTACGCCTGACCTAGCGTAAAGGGACGCGCTATGGGACAAATTCGCCACGGCAGCGCCACGACGACTGAGCGGCTGTGTTGAAGGTCAAGCGGCGAGTGGCCGCCAGGGCGTGCGTTCGCGGACGATGGCGTTGAGCGTCACCAGGAGCTTTCGCATTACGGCCACGAGGGCGACCTTCCTCGGCCGACCGCGCTGAGTGAGCCGCTCATAAAAGGGCCGGAAGGGAGAGCCTCGCCGGATCGCGGTCAGAGCGGCCATGTACAGCACGCCCCGCACTGACGTTCGCCCGCCCGCGATGGACCGGCGGCCTCGCATCAGGCCCGAGTCGCGGTTGATCGGAGCGATGCCGACGAGTGCTGCAAGCTGGTGGCGGCCAATGGTGCCGAGCTCAGGCAACTGAGCCAGAAGCGTGCGCGCGGTGACGTCACCGATCCCGGGGACGGACTTGAGCAACGCCTCGGTCTCGCACCAGACCGGAGAGGCCTTGATGGCTCGGTCGATGTCGCGGTCGAGCTCCACGAGCTCCCGCTCCAAGAAGGCGATGTGCCGGTCGACTCGCCGGATCAGTTGCTTGTCCACGGCTTGATCGCGACGGTTCGTCTCCATACCGATCATCCCGATGATCTGCCGCCGCCGGCTCACAAGCTCGGCAAAATGGCTTCTCTCCGGCTCCGGCAGGGGCCTGGCCGGTGGTCTGATGCGTTCAGCGAAGAGGGCAATGACCTCAGCGTCGAGCGTGTCGGTCTTCGCCAGACGACCCATGGCTCTGGCGAAATCGCGGATCTGGCGTGGGTTGACGATGCAGAGCGGCAGCCCGACCGCTGCCAACGCTGCAGCCACGCTCGCCTCGAAGCCGCCTGTGGCTTCAAGGACGACGAGAGCGACAGGGAGGCGGCCAAGACGGCGAGCGAGGGTATCCAGCCCTTTCGCGTCCCGTGGGACATGCAACGCCTCGTCCGAGGGTCTCAGATGAACGTCGAGGCGGTCCTTGGATACGTCGATGCCGACGAAGATGGTGCGGTGTTCGTCCATGACCCTACCTTGCAAATGCGGGCTCGGGCCCGAGCGGCTGTCCGGGTTCGGGACTGTGAAGGTGAGGGCCGCACCATGCTCTGTCGCGGGCTTGCAAGCCCAAGGCGAACGCGGGCTGACCCTCACCTTGTAGCCTCGCTGGCATCGCTCCAGCGGGCAACTCAGAGATACAAGGCTCACCGCTCGCGCAATCCAAGCTCGTCACGAGAGACACCCTGTGGTCCGTCCGGTCCTCCCGGCACCGGCTGTGCAACAGTCTCTCTTGAGCCCTCTTGAGGGGCGAGCGTGAGTGGCCGTCAAGGCAGATGCTCAGGCTGACGCACGCTACGCCAGCGGAGGCTCGCGTGCGCTGGCCGGAAAGTGCACCAATGAGCGTGAGGGCGCCGCCAAACGCTACGGCGGGGCTTGTCGCAAACTCGGAGCCGAGGCGCAGAAGGGGCTCCGCCGTCTCGCTTTCACGCTTTGTTCGCGACGGGAAGACCGAAGGAGGCGAGCAGCTGGTTCTGCTCGCGCACCGTCCACGCCCCCGCGAAGCCGAAGCCCGTGCGCAGCCACCGCATGGCCGCGAAGCCCTGGATCGGGCGCCGCGCTGACGCGAATGACTGGAAAGCCACCCACCCGCGGCATGGGCCGCTTGACCCGGAAGTGGTCGCTCGCGATCCCCTTGCTGCAGGGGCTTGGTGACATGGTGAGTGGGCGCGTGGGGCAGCAGGCCGTCCTCCCGGCTCGCGGCGAGGGCCGGCGGGTCGGGGCCGGCCCCATCCGTGCCGATCCGGTCCGGGGCGAGAAGCGGCTGATCGTGCAGCATGTTGCAGAAGAAGCGCTTGGCGGCATCGAGATCGCGGTGGGCGGTGAGGAGAAAATCGACCGGCTCGCCATGCTTGTCGATGGCCCGGTCCAGGGAGCGCCCCTGGCCGCGGATCCGGATGGAGGTCTCATCGACGCGCACGGATCCGCAGTGCGGCTTGTGGAAGCTGCGCAGGCGACGCCCGATGGTTGGGGCGTCGGCGAGCACCCAGCGGGTGATGGTGGAGTGGTCCACCTTCAGGCCGCGCTACACGAGCATCTCCTCGATGTCGCGGTCGCTCAGGGCATAGGGCACAGGGACCAGAAGACGGCCTGGACGATGAGCGTGGCCTCGACATGCCGACTCCGGAAGTCGCCACGGGCCTGCCGCTTCAGCTTGAGGGCGAGGGCGGTGAGGATCATGGGCCGGCTCCGGGGCGGAGGCGGCAAGCTGAGCGGATATGCCTAACGCTCCATGAACGCCGGCGCGTTCGCGTTTGCGACAGGCCCCTCCAAACCGGTGTCGCACCGACAGACCATCCTGGCCCGAAGAACCCATTCCGTCGTGGTCTCCAGACCGGAGCCGCCCCGGCAGGTCGCCCTGGTCCGGAGAACTCATCCCGTCGTGGCCTCCAGACCAGTGCCGCCCCGGTGGGCCGTCCTGACCCGAAGAACCTATGCCATTGGCGGGATCGACGACGTCGACCCATGGACGATCCGCCTACATCCCTGGGCGGGCGACATCGACTGCTCCAGCCCCAAAACCGTCGATGTCAGGCGTGGGCTGTGCCCCTTTATGTCCGCCCGAAACCCTGATCTGGGCGACGACGAGTAGCGTGGTTTCCTGGCGGTTGAGCCTCCGTGCTGCATTTGCCTCAGCCGCTACCCTCGGTTTGACCTCTCGCGCCAGCTATGCCCGCCAACGATGGCATGCAGACGCCGTTTCGCGCCCGTGCCGCTTTTCTCTCCAGAATGCGATGGCGACCTGCCTGGCGTATTTTGCTATCTGCACGCCAAACCGGAGCACTTCATCGAGAATGGGTGCGTTTCGGTACTGCGGTCACATTGCCCCGCAATCATGGTCCTTGTGTTGAACCGCGGGCTGCAGAGGCTAAAATCGGCCCAGTGACTGAGAAGCTTGCGCGTACGCTCCTCACCAGCGTGGTTGGGGCCTCGCTCGTTGCACCCGCGGCGCAAACCGCCCCCGGCACGGCTGCGACGGAGACCGTCGAGCAGGCGCTCTGCCGGATCGTCGAAAGCTCGGCTAGGGCCCAAGGGCTGCCGGTGTCCTTTCTCACGCGTCTGATCTGGCGAGAAAGTAGCTTCCGGGTGGGTGCCGTCAGCGCCGCGGGGGCGCAGGGAGTGGCTCAGTTCATGCCCGGCACCGCACGCGAGCGCGGCCTCGCCGATCCCTTCGACCCTGAGCAAGCCATTCCACACGCAGCACACCTCCTGGCTGACCTGCGCAAGCGGTTCGGCAATCTCGGTCTTGCCGCAGCCGCCTATAACGGCGGACCGGCCCGCGTGGCCAGCTGGATTGCCGGCTCGGGCAGCTTGCCTGCTGAGACCCGCGCCTACGTCTATGCGGTAACTGGGAGACCAGCGGAAGAGTGGCGGCCGGCCACGGCCGGGCAGCGACAGGCCGCCGTCACGGAGGGTCGCAGCTCGGCCTTCACCGGTAAAGGTGGTCGCGAAGACGCCGCAAGCGAGCCGGCAGAGGCTCACACCGCGAAGCCCGCCGCCGGTCCAGCCGGGCACATGGCCGCCTATCAGCGGGCAGAGGCTGCCCCGAATTGCCTGCAGGTCACGGCGGCCCTGCGTTTGCCTTCACGTCTTGAGCGTCCGACGCCCCCTGTGATTGACCGCGTCATCGTTCCGCCAGCTCCCCCGCCGTGGGGACCCTGGGGTGTTCAACTGGCCGGAAACTTTTCGAAGGCGCAGGCACTCGAGAGCTTCGCCCGTGCGCGCTCCACGTACGCGCAAGTGATCGGGCAGGCACGCCCGATGATCATTGGCACACGTCTACTGAACCGGGGTAGCGGGGCATTCTACAGGGTCCGCATCCCGGCCCAGAACCGGGAGCAAGCGGATGCACTCTGCACGAAAATCCGTGTGGCCGGCGGCGCATGTGTCGTCTTGAAGACCTGACCACATCGGAGAGCATCAGCGATACGCGTCGGCGCCGATGGCCAGCACGTCCCGGATCCACCTCAGCGGGAAGGCTCACCCAACGCGGTAGCTGAATGGGCGCGCCCAGCTTTCCCGAGCACCAAGCCGGGCGAGTATGAACCCCAAGGGCATCTATCTGTCTGGATGCGAAACCTCCTTGGTGGACGCAACAACCTGGAGCGCTTTGGGGAGCGCGTCCGGGTCAGGCGGCTTCGTGGTGGGTTTGGCCAACGCGGGTTTCGCCTTCAGGCGATCACGCAGCACCAGGTCCGGGGAGCGGCTCTTCAGGGCACGCTGACGACGGCCGTTGTCGGCCGTGTTCAAGCCGGCCAGCACCGTCTCAAGGTCACGATGGCGATAGAGCGTGATGCCCAAGACCTCGCGCGGCACCCGCCCGTTGAAGCGCTCCACCATCCCGAAGGTAGCGCGGCGTGGAGGGCCGGGTCGTGCGGTGCTCCACACCGTGCCGCCGGCAGGCCGTCTCGAACTCATCGGCGGTGAAGCAGGAGCTGCAGTCGGTCGGCATATGCGTGACCCGAAACGGCAGGGCCGCAAGCGCCTCCTCCAGGAAGGCGATCGCCGAGGCAGCCATCTCGTCGTCTTTGACGGCCAGACGCACGAAGCGCGCGGCACGGTCGATGGCGACCTAGAGGGAGCGCTTGCGGGTGATGCCGTCCCGATCCTGCAGCTTGGGCAGGTGTTTCACGTCCAGGTGCACGAAGCCGACCTCGTCCTCCTTGAACGCGCTGTGCGGCTTGCGGGTGCGGTCGGCAGGGGTGAGCCGGTTGAGGCCTGCGGCCTTGAGGATGCGGTAGACCGCGTCGCGGTTCAGATGCGGCAGAAAGTGGCTGACGATGAAGGTGAGATCATCGAGCGGGAAGCCGGTGGCGCGGCGGAGCGCGCACACGACGGCGCGCTCCGCCGCGCTGGCTTTCCAGGGCAGCTTGTGGGGTCGAGCGGAGCGGTCCTGGCAGTCGGCCGGGCCGCGCTTGCGCCATTTGCGGATGGTCTCGGTGGAGACGCCGAAGCGCTGGGCCAGCACCCCGGAGGGCTCGGGGGAGCGGGCGATTTCGGCGCGCACGGCCGGGGTGGTGCGGGCGTTCGGGTGGATCGCGAGCATCAGCGCGTCCTCCTGGAGGAGGAGCGCCGGGTCGGCTTGAAGCGCCAAGCCTGCTCCTCGATCGGCCAATATACCTGATCCCAGCGACGTTCCGCGACCAGACAGCTATAAAGCGTTCTGCTGCAAAGCTGCCGGTATGCTGAGCGCTGTTCCCACCCGTTCAAATTCGGTTCGGCCAATGGCTCAGATGCGCCACTTGTGGACCTTCGATCAGTGCCGTCGAATTGGCCGCTCGACACCCGAGAGCGGACCTGTCGAAACCCTTCGACTCGCACCTGCCGATCCTCATCCCATTCGCATAAGGGCGGCGTATGGAACCGACTACCCTCGGTTGGTAGAGAGGACGGTGCGGATCGTGGCCAGCTCCGGGATGGAGGCAGCACGCTGGGCGGGCATGCCTAACAGCCCGTGAACGCCGCTGCGTTAGCGACAGGCCTCGTGGGATCCCCTCACCCGCGCGCGAGGGAAGCCACGCGCATCATGCAAGATCCGCCAGCATCGGATCGACCCGCGCGAAATGGTCATCCCAGGTCGGCGGAGCGACGCCGACCAGGCGCTCCGCCAGGGTCCGGCGTAGCGGCGAGTGGGTTGCCATTAACTCCTCCACGACCCGCATCCAGCCCAATCCGTCGAGCGGGTGGATGAACGCGGCGAAGGCCTCCGCGACCTCCCGGTGCACCGGGATGTCTGAGGCCACGACCGGAAGGCCCGCGGCGGCCGCCTCGACCATGGGCAGGCCGTAGCCCTCCGCGAAGGAGGGCATCAGCAGGGCGGTGGCGCCCCGCATCAGCCGCACGAGACCCGCCGTCGAGAGCCCCGCGACCTCAACCACATGCCGGCGCACCGCCGGGCAGCGGTCGAGGAGGTCAATTACGTTCCGGCTCTTCCAGCCCCGGCGCCCGGCGATGACGAGGCGCGGCGTGCGCGGCCCGTGCCGGGCATCGAGCTCCCGCCAGAGGGTGAGAAGCCCGTAATGGTTCTTGACGGGCTGGATCGTCCCGCAGGCGATGAAGGTCGGGCGGTCCGGCGTGAGCGCCGGCCCCGTGCGGTCGGAGAACGCCGGCTCGATGCCGAGCGGGCCGATCGTGACGGGCGGGACGTGGAGGCGCCGCGCCGCGAGGTAAGCGGAGAACCGCGACCCGACATCGGCCGAGTTCACCACCACGGCGGCGGCGTGGCGCGAGACGGTCCGCATCCGCACCGCGTGGCGCACCGCTTCCCCGTCACCCCCGTATTCGGGATACTCGATCGGGATGATGTCGTGGACAAAGAAGACCGGCCGCACGTCGCAGCGCTCGTAGAGCCAGTCGAACCGGCGGGGCCGGTCGAGGCGCAGGTGCGAGGTGTGGAGATAGAGGGCGCCGCGCGGCAGCCCGCCGATCCCGGGGGCTCGGGCGACCCGCCACCGAATCGCCGCCTGGATCCGCCGGCGCCGGGGCGGAGGCGGCGCCAACGGAGCCGGAGCGACGCTGGTGCCGAGGCGCAACGCGAGGGCGCGGTAGACCGGGTCGGCCTCCGCAGTGCTGCCCTCGACCCAGCCCGAGGCGACCGCCTCCACGATCGCCGACGCTTCGCCCCGATCGAGGAGCTTGGGTCCGAAGGGCGTCGTGATCAGCCCGAACCGCGGCGCCTCCTGCCCGAGGTAGTGCCGCGCATAGGCGAGATCGACCCGGTCGATGCCGGTCGGGCTCGCATGGGCCAGACGAAGGACGAGGCGGGTGATGTCGAGGACGACGGGGCGATCTGTCATGCAGGACTGGTCGAGGAGGAAGCCGGGCCGGCCCATAGACGGCCTTGCCTGCGGAGGCCAGCGTCTGGGCGATGCCGCACATGGGCACCGCCCCAGCTTAAGCCGTGATGATTGATCCCCCTCGTCAGCGAACCGCCGCGTGTGGGGGCGAGGCGACGGCGCTCGGGCCCGGCGGTACTCGCGTCTGCGATGGACCCGCGGTAATCGTCCTGCTGACCACGTCGGGCTCGCGACGAATTTTCCCAGCAGAATAAACACAGGTTATCACTCGATTGCTGCCCAAAATATGTCACAATCCGTCCGAACACATCCATCTACGTTGTCGTTAAATCAACTACCGTTTCTGGCAGAACCGTTTCCGTTTGCACACATCAGCACAGTTGGGAGGAGGCGCGCATGCGCAGCTTAGTACATGTAGCCACTGCTCCGCTGTGGCCTCTGCAGCTCGCGACTGCTGCCAAGTCGTTCGAGCACAACCCCCTGATCGGAAGCCGCCAGCTCAACCGGTGGGGGCTGCACGCCAAGCGGGTCGAACTTGCGGCCCGCCTCGCAGCGGCTCGTCGCGCAAGGCTCGCGTCCAGAGTGTCGGGCGAAGACCGCGCCGCTTTCGACCGAGACGGCTTCGTGATCAAGCGTCGCTTTCTGCCTGATGATGCCTTCGCAAGACTGCGCGACGAGGTCCAGGCTTACAGAGGGCCCATCCGGGAAAAAGCCGAGGGGCGGACGGTTCTGCGCAAGGTGACGATTGGCAGTAAGCTGCTTGATCAGTTGCCGAGCTTGAAACAGGTTTGTGGATCAGAGACGTGGCAAGGGCTCATCCGTTACGTCGGCAGCCGGGACTCGGAACCGAGCATGTTCCTGCAAGCCGTTTTGCAGCAAGCCTCCGACGGTGAGGACGACCCGCAGACGGTGCTGCACGCTGATACGTTTCATCCTACGGTCAAGGCTTGGCTTTTTCTCACAGATGTTGAAGAGGACAGCGGTCCATTTACTTATGTCCGCGGCTCCCATCGACTCACTCCACAGCGCCTTGAGTGGGAACGGCGCATGAGCCTAACCGCAGTTTCCTCGGCTGATTTTGAGACGAGGCAAGGTTCCTTCCGGATCAGTGAGGCCGAGCTGGAGGATCTTGGTTTCCAGATGCCCATACCTATTGCCGTGCCGGCCAATACCCTTGTGGTTGCGGACACATTCGGCTTTCACGCCCGCGGCCGGAGCGCCCGTCCGTCGACGCGAGTTGAAGTCTGGGGAATCGGTCAGCGTAACCCGTTCCTCCCGTGGACGTCGCTCGATCGAGCCGTCGGGGCCCTGTCTTCGATCGGGCGCACCGGAAACGATTGGGAGGTGCGCACAGGCATTTCGATTTTTGACGAATAGCGGTTCCGGCCAATGCTCAAGCTATAAAGGCAGTTGCAATTTAGCAACACGCCTCAGATTAGAAATAGAAACAAAACACGGCCCCTTTCCGGCCCTGTTCGCGAAGTACCACGCGCGACTGTGTATTTGGTTGCCCGGTATGATCACCATGCTTTCGCGTGTGCTGCTCGCGCCCATCCACGCCGCTCAGATCCTGACCGGCGCCAAGTCCTTTCGGACTAATCCCATTCTCGGCAGTGCCCGCCTGAACCGGCGCGGGCTGCACGTCTGGCGCGTCAACACGGCTTCAGCGTTGACGGAGTGGCGGCGACGGCGGCTGGAGCATCTGGTGAGCGCTGAAGACCGCCGCCAGCTCGACGAGCAGGGCTACGTCGAGACGCGGGACTTCCTCTCGCCCGAGCACTTCGCGGAGTTGGTGCGCGAGGTCACCTCGGTCGCGCTGCCTGCCAAGCAGTTCCGGGAGGGCAACGCAATCACCCGGCGCGTGCCCCTGACGCCGGCCAATCTGCGCCACCTGCCGGCCTGCCGCCGCCTTCTCGCCCTGCCGGAGTTTCAGGGCCGGCTGCGCTACGTGGCGAGCTTCGACGTGGAGCCGGAGGTCTACATCCAGACCATCTTCTCCCAGCTCGACGGCCCCGCGGCCGATCCGCAGCTCGACCTGCACATGGACACCTTCCATCCCACCATGAAGGCGTGGCTCTTCCTGCACGACGTGCCGGCCGACGAGGGGCCGTTCACCTATGTGCGCGGCTCGGCGAGCCGGACCAAGCGGCGGCTCGCTTGGGAGCGGCGCCGGAGCATTGAGGCGTGCGATCCCGCCAAGGCGGTGGGCGGCGCTTTTCGGATCCGGCCAGACGAGCTGCCGCGTCTCGGCCTCTCGGAGCCCACTCAGTTCGCGGTGCCCGGCAACACCCTCGTTGTGGGGGACACCTGCGGCTTCCATGCTCGGGGAGCGACGGTCCGTCCGGGTATTCGCATCGAGATCTACGCCGCCAACCGTCGCAATCCGTTCCTGCCCTTCGTCGGCCTGGACCTGTGGTCGGCTCCGCTGCTCAAGCGCCGCAAGATCGCCCTGTTCTGGGCGGCGCTCGCGCTCTGGGAGCGCCTGGGGCTTGGCCGCAGCCAATGGCGCAACGGCGGGCAGGTCCGTGCAGGCGATCCGGTTCTGTCCGAGCCCTGAGACACGGCAGCACCACGGGGCAAACGCATCATGTCATTCACCCGCACAGCCGCCCGCGCAGCCGGAACCCTCGCGTCGATCGCCCGCGTGCCGATCTGGCTCGCGGGCGTCGCCGGGGCCGACAAGTCGTTCTCGAAGAACCCGATCCTCGGCAATCCGACGCTCAACCGCCTCGGCCTCCACGTGGCGCGCGTGCAACTGGCGGGCCGCATGGCAGAGCGCCGCCGCGCCCGCCTGGGCGCCCTGATCGATCCGGCGGATCGCGCCGCCTTCGATCGCGACGGCATCGTCATCAAGCGAGATTTCCTGGATCCCGAAGCCTTCCGGGCGCTCAAGGAGGAGGTCTTCGGGCGCTCCTTCCCGGCGCGGGAGCTGCGCCAGGGCCAGGCCGTCCAGCGGATGGTGCCGCTCGGGCGGGACAATCTTCCGGGGCTGCCGCAGCTCGCTGCGCTCACCCGGAACCCGACCCTGCGCGGCCTGACCTATTACGCCGCCTCCCGGGCCGGCGAGCCGGTCTATTACCTGCAGACCGTGGTGGCGGAGCCCGACGGCCCGAACGATCCCCAGACCGCGCTGCACGCCGACACCTTCCACGCCACCACCAAGGGCTGGTTCTTCCTGCATGACGTGGCGGAGGAGGACGGCCCCTTCGTGTACGTGCCGGGGTCGCACTGCGCGACCCCGGAGCGGCTCGCCTGGGAACGGGAGCAGAGCATCGCGGCGCGGAGCGCCGCCAACAGCCATCATGCCGCCGGGTCCTTCCGCATCCGCGAGGAGGAGCTCGGCGCGCTCGGCTACGGAAAGCCGGTCCGGGTGGCGGTGCCGGCCAACACGCTGGTGATCGCCGACACCTTCGGCTTCCATGCCCGCGCCCCGAGCCTGCGGGCGAGCACCCGCGTGACCGTGCACACCTATATCCGGCGCAACCCGTTCCTCCCCTGGACCGGGCTGGATCCCAAGGCGCTGCCGGGCCTGCGCGGTCGCGAATTGTCGCTCTACCTGGGCTTCCAGGATCTGAAGCGGCGGCTCACCGGGCACGGCGCGTCCTGGCGGCGGGTGGGGCCTGTTGCGATCGATGCCCCAGCGCAGATCTGACAGGTTAGGTGCAGCGCATGGATCTCGTGGAGGGGCTCGCGGTCTCGAGATCGCCACCTCGCGCGCGATGCTGCCGGATCGACCTCTCACTCAGGCTTGACCTGGCTCACCGATCGCGCTCGGTGCAGGGCGCCTAATTGAGACACTCGATCCCAGATGGGCATACTCATTCGAGGCGCCGCTGCGAGACGCTTGCCAGTACGTCTCGAAAGGTTGTTGCTGGGCTTCCGAGACGCTTTACGGCGTGGGTCAGGAGCCTTTTGGTACATCTCGCCTAGCGCCCGAGGCGCGAGCCGGCGGGTTCTGCCCAAAGAGTGACATCCAAGTCTTCATCAGGCGGTCCGGTGAGAAGCGGGCGAACTCCGCTAGCATCCGCTTCTCCATGTGAGCCATGACTGCGGCCTGAAGAGGCTGCACATCAGGGAAGCCCAAAAATACTCGAGCCTCCTCAGGGGTGCAGTCGATGTCTGCGGTGACTTTCATCGCGAAGCCCTCTTCATCCTGAGGAATGCTGGCCAACTTCGAACGATCCGTTGCTCCGAAACCTACCTGGCGGATCTTCCTCCGCCATGTTGGACGAAACTCGATATGTCAAAATAACGACGGTTTTCCATACACTTAAACCTGTAAGGATTGCGAGTCAGGAAATCAAACGGATGCTCCTGCGCGGTCGGCACGCATCCCTTGAGGCGGCGTCGCAACGAGGCGGCCTGCGGGGCCGACCGCGATGGGCACGCTACGAGGGGCAGCTCCCGACCTGTTGCGGACCTTCGCCTATCGTCCTGAGCGTCCGCTTTGGAGCGAACGGATGAACCCGCTGAACGGCCGAGATGGGCGCGAAGCCGTCACCCCCGCGGCGACCGCTGGATGTCGGCCGCCACCCTTTGCAGGCCTGACGCCTGATGGTTGGATGGACGTCATGCTGCGGCATCCATGCGGGTCGAAGGCGATGCCCGGTCGCCAGCAGCGTGAGGGAGGAGCCACCATGGTCGCCAAGAACACGATCTGCCTCTGGTACGACAAAGACGCCGAGGCTGCCGCCCGCTTCTACGTCGAGACTTTCCCAGAGAGCGCGATGGGGGCCGTCCACCGGGCGCCGGCCGACTACCCGTCGGGAAAGGCGGGCGACGTGCTGACGGTCGAGTTCACGGTGGCTGGCATCCCGTGCATCGGCCTGAACGGCGGGCCCGTCTTCCAGCACAACGAGGCCTTCTCGTTCCAGATCGCCACGGACGACCAAGCGGAGACGGATCGTCTGTGGAACGCGATCGTCGGCAACGGCGGACAGGAAAGCGCCTGCGGCTGGTGCAAGGATCGCTGGGGCATCTCGTGGCAGATCACGCCGCGCGTGCTCACCGCCGCGATGGCGGCTGGCGGCGAGGCGGCGAGGCGGCGAAACGCGCCTTCACGGCCATGATGACCATGCGCAAGATCGACGTCGCGGCGATCGAGGCGGCCCGGCGCGGATGACGATGCGTCGGCTGCGCTCCTCGCCCGACCTCGTGCAACTCTTCGCGGTCTGACCTGCCCCATGCCACCCGTCTCAGACCTTCGGCAGACGCTCACCGACGGATCGGAGTTGGTCGGGAGCGGACCGGCGGCTTCTGATGTGCCGAGCGGCGCCTCAGAAAAGGCCGCTTCGATCGCCTGGTGCGTCTCGCCTGCGGTCACCGCGCCTTTTCAGCCAAGTCCGCAGGGGAGATAAGCCGGCTCCAACCGACGTTATCAGGCGACGCCGAGCTTCCCGCGCTCCCCTTCACGAGGCGTCGAGCGCTCCTCAGGCATCAGAAACTCGGCCAGATCCGCCGCCTCGAAGAACGGCCGGATCTCAATCTCGCTCGGGCCCGGCACTGGCCCCGGTCGCATCACAGGGCGGATCACGCCTTCATCCGATAGAACCGGTTTGTTTGCTTGGCGAACAGGCATTCGACTTGGTCTGAGAAGTTGTCTAGCGTAGGCGGGCAAGTAAGCGCCCCTCCACACCATGGCCAAGGCGTCTTTTCCGTGAACTCGCAATCGCCAGCCGATCAGTCGTCACCAGGCGCGCCGAGACGATCGTGGCTCGCGTGGCTTTGGCGCGGTTATGTGCAGATCCTGCGCGCCGCCCTCGCGACGGGAGTCGGCGTGATCGTCCTGGCTCTCGGCCTCCTGTTCGTGAATTACGGCGTCCTCTCGACGCCGAAGGCGACAGCCTATCGCGACCTCGACCCGTCCGCGCCCGAATGCCGTGACGGGCTCACACGGGGCTGGACCATCCTGGCGGAGACCGGGCGCCCGCGGCTGATCGGGGCGGCCATGGTCGAGGATGGCGGTTGGCGCGATGCCAGCAACGACGAGAATGCCGCAGTCGCGAGCGATCCGAGTTGGAGCACCCGATTCCGCTGCGCCCTGCAGCGCCACATCGTCCCCGCCGAGCGCCCGGACAGCAAGCCGCTCGACTACACGCTGGGATTCTTGGAATTCCAGGAGGACGGTGAGCCCTACGCTCTCGTGTCCCGCAGCGGCGACCGCGACGTGCCCACCACCAGCGAGATGCTCAGCCAGGCCATGGAAAGCCAGATGAGCGCTCGCGGTGCGGATGCCACCGGCATCAGGCCGGTGATCACCCAGCTCGATGCGCTTAAGCATCACCTGTCGACCGGGTCGCACTACGTCCTGGTCTTCGTGCATGGTTGGCGCCACGACGCCCGCATCGGCGACAGCAACGTCGCCGACCTTCGTCTCTATGCGGCCCATGCCGCTCGCTTCCTGCAGCAGCGCTGCCCCACCGACCCGAAGGCCTGCGAGACGAAGGTCACTGGCATCTATGTCGGCTGGCGCGGTGCGCGCGTAGACGAGCGGGGCCTGCGCCAGCTGTTCGGCGACACTGTCGGGGGCTTCTTCGGCGACGTCTCGGCGGCGGCCACCCTGTTCGACCGCAAGCCGGTCAGCGAGGCGATCGCACCCGCCGCAATCTCGGCACTGCGTTCCATCGAATCGGTGCTGGCCGCCCGCCGTCCGGACGGCAGCGAGCGCAACAACCGCCTGATCGTGGCCGGACACAGCCTGGGCGGGAACATGCTCGCCACCGGCCTCAAGGACGATGTGCTGAAGGCCGTGCACCGTCACCGCTTCGGCGAGGTGCTGCCGCCGGTTCTCGGCAACCTCGTGGTGCTGATCAATCCGGCCTCCGAAGCGAGCAAGTGGACGGCGATCCAGCGGGCGGTCTGGCAGCGCATCGCGCTCCACGCCGACGAGCACACTCCTGCTGCCGATCTCGCCCGCGATACCGGCTTCTTCCCGCCCGAGCAGCGCCCCGTGGTGATGTCCCTGACGGCAGCGCTCGCGTTTCCCGCGGGCGGTCTCCGGCCGGGTGACTGCGCCTGGATCGGTCTGGAGGTCGACGACGGGTTCCAGGCCGCGCGGCGACGCATCAGAAAGCGGCTGGCGAACACCGACACCATGTTCAATTCCGGCGTCGACTACGATTGGGCGACACACGATCTGTTTCCGACCTTCAAGCTCGATTTCCGCCCCGCCGCGGGCTACCTCGATCGCGTCGCCGCCCGGTTCGAAGGCCGCCAGCCGCGCGGGATGAGCTGCGAGCCGCCCAGATCCGCCCGAACCTTCGATGCGCTCCTCACGCTGCCGTTGCGCGCCCTATCGGTCCTCGCCGAGACCTTCCCGTTCCAGGTGAGCCTGCGGGAGGAGTCGCACACCATCGGCAACCTCGATCCGCCGCGCCCGGCGGCTGGTGTGCTCGCAGACGCGCAGCCCTCCGCCGCCCCCTTCGGAACGACCCACGAACTGCTGGGATTGCACGATGCGGGCGTGGAGCGCCACCACCCCTACGCGACCCTCGCGGACGCCGCGATCGACTGCCCGCGCGCGGATCGCTGGCTGAGCCGGGCGCGGGCGCGCCAGCAGGGCCGATACGGAGCGTTTTGGGACAGCGAGGATCTCGCCCCGGTCGATGCCGCCGATCCGGGCCTCGGGAGGCCGGCGGCGCGCTTCCTGCACGGGCTCAACCTGACCGGCATCGCGCCGATCACCCTGGCCAACGATCCCTTCTGGAACGTGCGCGCGTTCGACAACGCGCTGTCGCGCCACGACGGGTACCGCCTGTCCTCCTTCATCTGCGCCATGAACCAGCTCGTGCTGGACGACATTACGGAGTCCGCGCCGCGCATGATCGACACGATGGGCGTTCCGGACCAACAAGACTTCGATGCAAGGCCCTGATCTCTCACCAGCAGAAGCTTGCGGCAAACTCAGACGCGCCGCTCAAATCTAGCAAGAGTGGTCCACCTCCTTGACGTTTTGCGCGATGTGAGGCGACGACAGCAGTGAAACTCAGAGATCAGGTGGAATTCCGCTCGCGTTAGCTTGTTCGCCTATGCGCCACTTCCGGACCTTCGATCGAGTTCAACGGAACGGCTGCTCCTCACCCGGCAGCGGACCTCTCGAAAGCCCACGGATCTCACCTACGGCCCTCATGCCATTCACATAAGGCCGGCGTATGGAACCAGTGCTCAGCGCCATGGAGCTTGTCCGTCCGACACGCGCCTGACCCACAGCTACAAGCGGAGCAGTATAGAAGAGAGCCTATCGGCCCAAGGTATAGAACTCGTCGTTGGGTCGCAGACTGGTGACGTTTGCCATTCGGTTCGACATCCCGAAGAAGGACGAGATCGCGGCAATATCCCAAGCATCTTCCGCGTCGAATCCGTGCTGCGCCAGCGTAGAGAAATCATCCTCACCGACTGCGTAAGCCTCGAGCGCCACCTTCATGGCGAAATCCAGCATCGCTTTTTGACGCGCTGTAATATCTGCTTTGCGGTAATTGACCGCAATCTGGTCGGCGATCAGAGAGTTCTTTGCCCGAATGCGCAGGATTGCGCCGTGTGCGACGACGCAATACTGGCACTGGTTCGCGTTGCTGGTCGCCACCACGATCATTTCACGCTCGGCCTTGGTCAGGTTACTGGGCTTGTCCATCAGCGCATCATGATAGGCAAAAAAGGCGCGGAACTCGTCCGGCCGGTGCGCAAAGACCAGAAATACGTTGGGAATGAAGCCGGACTTCTCCTGTACAGCAAGCAGCCGGTCGCGGATGTCTGCCGGCATGTCCGACAGCGTGGAAACAGGATAGCGGCCGATCGGGGCGTTGGTGCGTGAGTTCATAGTGTTCCTCCCATTGTCAAATGGAGCGAGTAGCGCATAAGCTCAGCAATAATGATACGATCACGACTTAAGTTCGACGGCGAGCATTTCACCCCGTGCGCATTCTTCGCCGCGCGCACTGAGTGACAGCAGAACAAGGGCCTTCTTGCCTTCCAGCGACTTAAGTTTACAAGTGATGAGCAGTTCTTCACCCAGAGGTGTCGGCTTGCGGAAGTTGACGTGCAGCGAGGCTGTGACAAATCTGATCGGTGGACCCTCGTCGCCCATCGCCCGTCCTCGGGCACGGTAGGCGAACGCCGCCGCCGAGGCCGTCCCATGGCAGTCCAGCAGCGAGGCAATCATCCCGCCGTAAACATTGTCCGGCACGCCCCCGCTGTAGCGCTGGTCTGGCGTGAAACGTGCTTCAGTATGATTGTCTAACAGGTAGCTTTTCAAGTGATGGCCAAAAGGATTTGCCGGTCCACATCCATAACAGTGAGCGAAGTTCGGTGGGTAATGGTCCTGGATTGCTTTCACGATCTATGCCTCCTTGACCGACATCAAGCAGATTTGTTGGCGAGAGCCGGAACCTTGTTAGAAGCGTCTCTGCCTTGATGTCATGAGGACAGCACTCGGTGAGCCTTGCAGAGACAACTTATCGCAAGGCCATCGAGGCCGGAACGAAAGTGAAGTCGCGCGACCGACCCATGCCGCTGCCCTCCGTCGAAGCTACGGCATACCAGAGCCGTCCGGGGCGCTGAACCGGCAGCGCCAAGTCCGCTTTCCACCAAGGCCGTGTGAAAACAGCGCATCGCCTGGATGGCATAGTAAGATCTTCCCCAATATGGCCGGCGTGTAGAAGTGTATGTGATCTCGCCTTGGCCATCGTTCGATGTGGAGGAGATCGTTCTACACGCTCCCCAGCGGCAGCCGTTTTCACATAGCCTCCACCCATAGCGGCCCTTATACAGCCAAGCTGATTGAGTTCAGACTCTAGTCTGCGCCGCGCGGGCCATCGCGTCGAGAGCGGCTCCGCCGCTGCCATTGAACCCAATCGGGTTCGTTAGTCCAAGTTGAAGCCGCTCCGTCGCACGAAGGCACCAAAA
This sequence comes from Methylobacterium nodulans ORS 2060, assembly GCF_000022085.1. Taxonomy (NCBI): domain Bacteria; kingdom Pseudomonadati; phylum Pseudomonadota; class Alphaproteobacteria; order Hyphomicrobiales; family Methylobacteriaceae; genus Methylobacterium; species Methylobacterium nodulans. Next base: position 415,590 of record NC_011892.1, on the reverse strand, counting down.
TCGGCACGCTGCGGCTCGGCGTATTGTCTAGCCTTGTCCTCGGACCAGCCATACGCCTCCGCCACGCCCCACCGCGCCGTCTGGCGCTGCTCGGGATAGGGCAGGATCGCCTCGCGCCGTTCGTCATAGGCGGCGATCCCGGCCGCGAGGTCGCCTTCGTCGTAGCGGCTCTCGTGCAGGGTCATGGCAAGTGGCAGGCGCGGGCTGATCCGGCTCTCGCCGGCGGGCCAGCCAAGGCAGAGCCCTGCAAAGGGGATTACGCGCTCCGGCAGGTTGAGCCATGCGCTCACCTGAGCGGCATGGTTGCGGATCTCGCTGATCGGGCAGCCTCCGAGCCCAACGGCCTCCGCCGCGTGCAGGCAGGTCGTCAACGCAATGGCGGCGTCACCGACCGCATTGAAGAATAGGTCGAGGTGGTCATTCGGGAACGGCTTGTCCCGCAGAATCGAGATTTGGGGCAGGCGGCGACCGTTGGCACAGACCACCAGAAAGGCCGGTGCCACCCCCACCCAGGGCATGTGCGGCAGGAGTCCGGCGATGCGCCGGCGCAGGTCGGGGTCGCTGACGATCACGACGTCGCGCTGCTGGAGATCGCTCTTCGATGGGGCGGAGAGCGCGCAGGCGCAGAGCAGCCGCACGAGCGCCGGATCGACCGGGCGGTCGGCATAGCGGCGATGAACGTGATGCGCGGCGATCCGGTGGATCTCGGCGAGGCCGTTCAGACCGGGATCGGCCGCCACCTCATCCCCGAACCGCTCGCGGAACACGGCTGCTATCCGCGCCGCGGAGTAAGATGTCTCGCTCATGGGCTGCTCCGGTCTGTCGGGAACCCCGGCCATCGGCTGCCGCGCCATCCGGCGCATTCTCGAGTGGTCAGGACCGCAGGTGGTCGATGGAGGGAGAACGGAACGACGCAGTCATGACGAGCGTCACGGCTGCAAGGACCAGGGGCGGGAAGGTCACCCAGCAGATCATGGTCCAGCCATAGGACGTCAGCAGGCTGCCCGACGAGAAGGAGCCGAGGACCATCATCCCGAACACGATGAAGTCGTTGAGCGACTGCACGCGGGCTCGCTCCTCCGGCCGGTGACATTCCAGCACCAGTGCTGAAGCGCCGACGAAGCCGAAGTTCCAGCCGATGCCGAGCAGGATCAGCGTCAGCCAGAAATTCGCCATGTCCACGCCCGTCAGCCCGACCGCCGCGGACGCGGCCGTGAGCGCCAACCCGGCCAGGATGATCCACGGCGCACCGAGCCGCGCGATCAGCCGCCCTGTGACGAAGCTCGGCCCGTACATGGCGATCACGTGCCATTGGAGGCCCAGGTTCGACGCTTCCTGCGGCAGGCCGCAGAGCCGCATCGCCAGCGGCGCCGAGGTCATGACGAAGTTCATCAGCATGTACGAGACCGCCCCGCAGATCACCGCCGTGATGAAGCGGGGCTGGCGCGCGATCGCGATCAGCGGGCGGCCACCGGCACGATCGGCCGCCAACGGCATGGGCAGCCTGACGCCGGCGAGGACGATGGCGGACAGGACCGCCACGCCGGCCTGGGCGAGATAGGTGACCGCGAAGAGGTGAGGGGGCCACAGGTTCATGGTGGAGGTCACGAGCTGCGGCCCGATAACCCCAGCGGCGACGCCGCCCGCCATGACGGCCGAAAGCGCCCGCGGGCGCCGCGCCGGGGGCACGCAATCCGCCGCGGCGAAGCGCAAGGAGAGCACCACGGCGGCGTAGGCGCCGCCGAAGAATGTCGCGACGCAGAACAGCCAGAACGCGCCGAGCACGATCGCGGCAGCGGCCAGCAGGCCAACGAGCACCCCGCAGGCCGTCCCCGTCAGGAACGCGGCGCGCCGTCCGTACCGCTGGGCGACGAAGCCGGCTGGCAGCGTGCAGACCGCCATGCCGACCACGAAGATGGAGATCGGCAGGGTCGCGAGCGCTGGGCTCGTAGACGACGGTGGTGTTCGCGCCGGCAAGCGCCTGCGCGATGCCGAGCCGGACGATGTTGCTCCGCTCGTGGCTCGCATCCGCCGCACTGGTGAGGCCGGGTGCCGCTACGCAGGCGGCAGTACTGTTTCCTGGATATGCCATCGAATTGTCTCAAGCTGCGATCCCGAACCTCGGTGGGCGGCGAGCCATACCGCTCGACCTCCACCCCGGAGGTTTCCGAGATCCTCCACCGCCAGAGCGGCGCCCGACACCGGGAGGAGCACCGCCCCGCCTCATCCGGCGGCGGCTCCCGCGATCTGCGGGTTGCTGCTTTGCCGGCGCCGGCCTCCAGGGCCGGGACGACGAAACCGGGCCGCCCCCGATCGGGGGCGGCCTCTGTCATTTCGAGGCGTTCGATCGATGCACGTCCGGCCGAGGATCCGGCACGAACCCGTCGCGATTCGGCATCCTGATCCTCGCCAGGGACGCCGGATCGAGGACGGCGTCGTCCGGGACGAGGCCGTTCAGCTTGAGGATGTAGGCTGAGACTGCATAGACGTCATCATCGCTCAAGGATTGCGGCGCGTTCAGGGGCATGGCGCGCCGGATGTAGTCGAACAGCGTCGGTGCGTAGGGCCAGAAGCTGCCGACGGTCTTGACCGGCTTGCCCGAGGCGAGGCTGCCCTGACCGCCGACCAGCCGGTCTCCGATGCCGCCTTCCCCGCGCTCGCCGTGGCAGCTCGCGCACTGCGTGTCGAACACCTCACGGCCATGCGCGACGCTGCCGCGTCCGGGCGGAAGCTTCCGGCCGTCGCGGTCGATATCGATATCCCAGGCCGCGATCTCCGCCTGCGTCGCCGGGCGCCCGATGCCATAGCGCTCCCCCGCATCGGCCGCCGCGACGAGCGCGACCAGGGCGGCGGCGCAGGCGGACAGCCTATGCCTTGACGAAACCATTCGTGACCTCCCCGCTCGCCGTGATGCGCCAAGGTATGATGGCGTTGTTGTGGTAGAACGACTTCATCCCGCGCACCGCCGTCAGCTCGGCGAGGCTCGGCTGGAGGTAGCCGGTCTCGTCCGTCGCGCGGCTCAAGATCACCGTCGGTCGACCGTCCCAAGTCCAGGGAAAGCGGAAGCGCGTGAGCGCCCGGGTCAGGACCGGCTCCTGCAGCTGCGCAGCCTGCCAAGTCCTGCCGTCGTCGACTGAAACCTCGACCTGCGTGATTCGTCCATGACCGCTCCAGGCGAGGCCCGAGATCTCATTGAAACCCTTCTCGATCCGGTGCGTGCCGGAGGGGCGGGTGATAATGGATTTGGCCTCCATGTAGAAGGTGAACTGGCGCGCGGTACCGTCCGGCATCGAGTCGGTGTATTTCGAGGTTTCCTCACGCGAATACGCTGGTTCCGCCGTCACGTTGAGGCGGCGCAGCCATTTCACGTTCATGTTGCCCTCGAAGCCGGGCAGGACGATGCGCAGCGGATAACCTTGCTGCGGACGCAGCCGCTCGCCGTTCTGGCTGTAAACGAGCAGGGCATCGTCGAGGCATTTCTCGATGGGTATGCTCCGCGTGAGCGCGGCGGCATCCGCGCCTTCCGCAACGACCCATCGGGCATCCGGCTTGAGGCCGGCTTCCTCTAGAACGGTTTTGAGGCGGACGCCCGTCCATTCGGCGCAGCTGACGAGCCCGACGAGGTCCGACGCCGTCCGGCCGTTCATCGCTTCGAAACCCGGATTGCCGGAGCATTCGATGAAGTAGATGTGCGACTCAGACGGAAATCGGCGGATGTCGTTCATCGTCAGCAGCAGCGGTATCTCGACCAGGCCGTGGACCATCAGGCGATGCTGCGCCGGATCGATGTCCGGAATTCCCCCATGGTGTCTCTCGTAGAAGAGTCCATTTGGTGTGATGATGCCGTCGAATTCTTGCAGCGGCGCCCGGCTTGATGCGGAGGTGTACTGCTTGAGATTCCTGGCAAGATTTCTGACGACCTCCTTTTCGAAGCGCGACGGTGTTCCGTAGAGTTCGCTGCCAACATCGGCCCCCGGAGCCTTCATCCATTCCGGAACATTAGGCGGGGCGTTCGGAACCGGAGCGGTACGTTCGGCACGAGCGGTCCCGGCCGCAGCGCCTCCGGCCAGTGCTCCGCCCACGAGTGCCGCACCCTGACCAAGGAAGCGCCTTCGCGTCCGCGAGACAAGGTCATCGTCTCGGTCTGCATCCTTCATCGTCACGTATCCTCCGAAGCTTGCACCCTTGTTGGGACTTGCTGGCGATCATCCCCGAGGACGGGCGCCGTTTGTCCTCAGGCGCGAGTTCCACGTCACGAACACACAGTCCTGGCGATGACTGTGTGAGCTGCAGTCGCAGCGCGTCGGCGGCCGACGCAGCTACGACCATCCTGCTTGCAGCGCCTACGACATGCGCGGGTGCGGAAACGGCCGGCTTGCGGCGGGTCAGATCCACCGGAGACTAACCCGGCCTTGGGCAACATGCCGTCCCGCCGTAACGGCAGGAGAGCGGATGCGCTCGAGCGGGCACCATTGCGAGGGCGGACATGCGACAATCGCCTCAGATCGAGTGATCGTACCCCGTGGCCACCGTGAGGAAAAATGCGAATAATTCGTGCTTAGATCAAGGAATCCTCAATCAGCTCCTGCGCTGTGAGCCTTGTGGCGGCCGGGCGGTCTCATTCCTGTCTGGGAGGACGAGCAGCCCTCATGCCGAGACAGGCTTCATCCCTCGGGGTCGGCTGGTGGCGCAGGCATGCCGATGTCAGTGGCCGCGAGGCGGACGGCTTCCGCCAGAGCGCAGGCGAGCCGGTGCGCCGGCCGATCCTCGCGCTCCAGGAGGACGACCCAGCGGTGACGCTGCGGGTCGCCGAACGGAAGGCAGGTCAGGGGTCCGAGTGCCGCGCGTGCAACTTCCGACAAGGGCACGATGGCTACCCCGAGACCCGCGGCCACCATGCGCAGAATGCCCTCCCGGCTGTCGAGCTCGACGTCGCCGTCCACACGGAGGCGCATGCGACGCAGCTCCTGATCGATGATCCGCCCTGCCCAGACACGCCGGTCGAAGCGGATGAAGGGCCATTCCTGCAACAGGCGGCTTGCGTCTCGCTCCGTCGCGCCCGGCGGTGCCACGACCCAGAAACCTTCTTGGTAGAGGCGCATCGCCACCAGACCTGCCGGATGCGGCTTGACGGGCTCGGTGGTGATCGCCGCATCGATCTCTCCCATGTCGAGCCGCCCCGCCAGCTCGGCCGACATGCCGGAGGCGACGTGGATACGAAGCCGGGGATGGGCCGTGCGCAGGGTCGCCATAGCATCCGGCAAGGGACCGGCTAGAGCCGTTTGGATCGCCCCGATCCGCAGCCGGCCGGCCAACTCACCACCGTCCGCCAGTTCGGAGGCGATGCCGTCGTAGAGGGCCAGGATTTCCCGCGCCCGAACGACGGCCGTGCGTCCCGCATCGGTCAGCACGAGCTGGCGCCGGGACCGGTCGAACAGGCTTATCCTGAACTCCTGCTCTAGCGCACGAACGTGAAGACTGACCGCCGACTGCGTGAGCCCGACCGCCTCCGCGGCACGCCCGAGGGAGCCGCACTGCGCAATCGCAACCAGTGTTCTGAGGGCCCGGAGAGACATGCGGGTTTCGTAGCGCCAAAAGAACCGGGGCGCACCCTGCCGCGCCAAAATAGAGCAGGATGATCAGCCTCTCGAGGGCCGGGCCGAACCACGAAGCTCCTCGTCGCCGACGAACAATGACCGCGCGGCTCATCAACGAGCACGAGTTCGGCAACGGCACGGCGATCTTCACCCGCGACGGCGACGCGGCGCGCGAGTTCGCACACGCGATCCAGGTGGGCATGGTCGGCATCAACGTGCCGATCCCGGTGCCGATGGCCTTCCATTCCTTCGGCGGCTGGAAGGCCTCGCTGTTCGGCGACGACCACATGCACGGGCCCGAGGGCGTACGCTTCCATTATACGCGCCTCCCGATGGACCGAAGCGCGCCGGAGGAGAGGACAACCCATTGCCCGCTCCTTTTTTCCGGACGACTGGAGCGCCGGTCGAAACGGCTCCTGTGATCATCTCGGGAGGGGAAGTCGGACACCCTGTCACGAAGCAGGACGCATAAGCCGTCGCCCGGCCGGCGCACGCTCGTCCTGAACAGGATCGGCCTTAAGCCAGATCAGACCCGGCACTCAATCGTGACCGCGGCGTCCGCAAACTCAGCAGCCCCGGTTCAAATCGGACCAGTCTCAGAGTCCGCAAGCATCTTCCTCCGCAATCGAAGGTACCGCTGATCCCTGGACCGGCCTGGAGCGGCGCGGCATACGCGGTCGCTCGATCATTCAGTGGTTTCGGAGGACATCGTGGCCATTCGTGAGCTTCGGACCTTCTTGGCCGTCGCCGAAGGAGGCTCCTTCGCTGCGGCATCTCGGCAGGTGGGACGCACCCAGTCGGCGGTGACGGTCCAGATGAAGGCGCTTGAGGACGAGTTCGGCGTGACGCTCTTCGATCGGTCGAAGCGGCCGCCGAGCCTATCCGCGGCCGGTCGAGCCTTCCTTCCGCACGCGATCGAGGCCGTTGCGGCCTACGATCGCCTCTTCCAGGTCGCGTCCGACGCGCTTGTCGAAGGCCATCTGCGGCTCGGCGTCGTTCCAAGCGTCATCACCGGGCTGATGCCAAGGGCCTTGAAGGACTTACGCGAACGCTACCCCGCGCTTCACGTCGAATTGGCAATGGGCTTGTCGAAGGATCTCGTCGGCCGTGTCCAGCGGGGCGTGCTCGATGCGGCCGTCGTCAGCGACTTCACACTCACGGACTCGGGCCTGCGCTGGTCCCCCTATGCACGCGAGCCACTAATCCTGATCGCTCCGACTGACATGCCGGGGCGGAAGGCCGAGGAGTTGCTCGAAAGCCAGCCCTTCATCCGCTACTCGCGACAGGCGTGGGTCGGACAACTCATCGACGACTTCCTGAAGAGGCGCAATTTCAAGGTCCGGGAAATCATGGCGCTCGATACGTTGGAGGCCATCCGGACCATGGTCCACCACGGTCTCGGCGTCTCGGTCGTTCCGCAACGGGCGGGAGAGGACCCGAGCGAGTTGCCCGTCCGCACGTTGCGATTTTCCGGAACGCCCGCTCACCGAGTGGTCGGCGTGGTGCAGACCGAGGGACACACCAAAACGGCCCTCGTGAACGTCCTGCTCGACGTCCTGAAGCAGGAGGCCGGCGTCGTGGCACAGGTACGCCGACGACCGCGAGCCGGGCAGGGCACCGCCCTTGCTTGAGCAAAATTGAATAAATTCTTGATATTTATTCGATTGTATTCAACGAGAAGGATTGTTAGGAATGGTTCCAGCTGATAAGACCACTGGAGGAAAGCGCAAGATGTCGCACCAGGAGTCTGGCTCCTTGTCTGTGTCCATCTGGCGCGGTGGTCACGACGGTGCCTTCAAGACCTACACCGTCCCCAGTCGAGAGAATCAAACGGTCCTCGACGTGGTGACGCACGTGCAGCGTCACATCGATCCGACTTTGTCGTACCGGTTCGCCTGCCGTGTCGGCATGTGTGGCTCCTGCGGCATGACCGTGAACGGGCGCCCGCGGTGGACCTGTCGGACGCATGTCTCAAAGGTCGCCAAAGGCGGGACGCTCAAGATCGCTCCGCTCTCGAACCTGCCGATCATCAAGGATCTCGCCGCCGACATGCGGCCGTTCTTCGAGAAGTGGCAGAAGGCCGGAGGCGTGTTCGAGCCGTCCAGGACGCGCTGGGATCCCGTCGAGGCCATCCGCCCCGACGAGCCGGAACGCGCCGCCGCCGATGCTGGCATCGAGTGCATCAACTGCGGCGTGTGCTACGCCGGCTGCGATACCGTGCGCTGGAACAACGAATATCTCGGGCCCGCGGCCTTGAACCGGGCCTGGACGCTGATGAACGACCGGCGCGACAGTGGCCAGGAGCCCCGGCTCGCGGCCGTGGCGGCGAGCGGCGGCTGCCATGCCTGCCACTCGCACCAGTCCTGCCAGGAATTCTGTCCCCAGTCCCTCAACCCAACCGGGTCGATCTCGCTCCTGAAGCGAATGGCAACGAAGGCCTATCTGCGTGGCGAGCTGAAGTCATGAACGTCCGTCTCTACGTCTGGCAGCGCGGCACCGCGGCGCTGATGGCGCCGCTGGTCCTCATCCATATGGCCGTAATGTTCTACGCGACGCGGCACGGTCTTTCGGCGTCCGACATCCTAAGCCGGACGCGCGGCAGCATCGCCTGGGCCCTCTTCTACGGGACCTTCGTGGCCGCCGCGGCGATCCATGCCGCAATCGGCCTGCGCGGCATCCTGACCGAGTGGGTACCGATGCAACCACGCACGGCCTCCCTCGCCGCCTCGGCCTTCGGTGTCCTCCTCGTCGTGCTTGGCGCTCGGGCCGTCTTTGCCGTGGTGTTCGGATGAGTGCGCCTCGCTCCTACTGCCGGAACGCCCTCTGGATCGCCGCCATGGTGCACCGGATCTCCGGGCTCGGTCTCGCGGCCTTCCTGCCGTTCCACTTCCTCGCCCTCGGTCTCTCGCTGCAGGGCGCCTCCGAACTGGACGGCTTTCTGCACTGGACGGACACCCCGGTCGTGAAGATCGCCGAAGGCGGCTTGGTCTTCCTGCTCGCCGTCCATTTCTTGGGGGGATTGCGCGTTCTATTCGTGGAGAACTTCGACTGGCGCGTCAATCAACTGAGGCTGGCATCGGCTGCCGGCGCAACTGCCGCCGTGATCGCCTTCGCCTTCCTCGTGCGGGTTCTGTGAGGCCGACGATGATGATCGAACGCATCGAAACCGATATCCTAGTTCTTGGATCGGGTGGCGCCGGCCTCTTCGCGGCCCTTCATGCCTACGACCGCGATCCGACTCTCAGCGTGACGCTCGCGACCAAGGGGCTGCTCGGCAAGTGCGGCTGCACCCGCATGGTCCAGGGTGGCTACAACGTCGCCCTGCACAAGGGAGACTCCGTCGAGCGGCACTTCATGGACACGATCGAGGGCGGCAAGTGGCTGCCCAACCAGGAGCTCGCCTGGACGCTCGTGTCCACCGCCCCGGAGCGCGTGCGCGAACTGGAGAACGAGGTCGGCTGCTTTTTCGACCGCAACGCCGACGGCTCGCTGCATGGCAAGGCCTTCGCCGGCCAGACCTTCGACCGGACGGTGCACAAGGGCGACCTCACCGGCATCGAGATCATCAACCGCCTGATGGAGCAGGTGTGGAAGCGCAAGGCGATCCGCAAGCTCGAGGAGCACCGGGCCCTCGCCCTGATTCCTGACCGGAGCGGCACCGCCCTGTCCGGCGTGCTGATGATCGACGTACGCACCGGCGGCCTTCGCTTCGTCCAGGCCGGCGCCGTCCTGCTGGCGACGGGCGGCGGCCCGACGATGTACCGCTATCACACACCGTCCGGCGACAAGAGCATGGACGGCCTCGCCATGGCCCTGCGCGCCGGCCTGCCGTTGCGCGACATGGAGATGGTGCAGTTCCACCCGACGGGACTGCTCGCCGGCCCGGACACCCGCATGACCGGCACGGTCCTGGAGGAGGGCCTCAGAGGCGCGGGCGGCCATCTGCTCGACGGGGCCATGCGGCGGTTCATGGGCGACTACGATCCGCGCCTGGAGCGCGCCACCCGCGACATCGTGAGCCGCTCGATTTATTCCGAGATGCGCGCCGGCCGCACGAGTCCCAACGGCGGTGTCTTTATCCGGATGAGCCATCTCGGTCCGGACAAGGTCAGAAAACAGTTCAAGGGCATGGTTGATCGCTGCCGCGATTGCGGCTTCGACCTCGCGGGCGGCCTCGTCGAAGTCGTGCCGACTGCTCACTACTTTATGGGCGGTGTCGTCTGCCGTCCCGACACCTCGACCGAACTGCCCGGCCTGTTTGTGGCGGGAGAAGACGCCAGTGGCATGCACGGCGCAAACCGCCTTGGTGGCAATGGCGTCGCCAATTCGACTGTCTTCGGCGGAATCGCCGGCGACGTAATGCCCGGCTGGGTTCACGAGAACGGCCGCCGCCGCGTGCCCGACGAGGAGGTGCTCAAGGCGGAGGCGGCGCGGTGCCTGCACCCGTTCGGCCGCAAGCCCGGCGACGTCAATGCGTTGCGCGAGCGGCTGATGGATCTGATGTGGGATGATGTCGGCGTGGTCCGCGACGCTTCGGGTCTCGCCAGGGGCCTTGCGGGGTTGGACGAGATTGAGGGTGAACTCCTCGAGACCGGCATCCCGGATGGCGACCGGGCCTTCAACCTGACTTGGCACGACTGGATGAACCTGCAGTCGCTGGTTGAGACGAGTCGGGTCGTCGCGCTTGCGGCGCAGCGCCGGACAAATTCGCGCGGCGCCCATTTCCGGTCCGACTTCCCCGAGCCGGGCGATCTGGCGACCTCGACCTACACCGTCGTTCGCCGGAGCGGGGAGGGGCTGTCGATCTCCGACGAGCCAGTTCTCTTCACCCGTGTTCGGCCGGGCGAGAGTCTGCTCGAACCAACGCCCGTGGCGGCGGAATGATGAACTACCGCGCCGGCCGTGCGGCGAGTGTCACTCTGACGCAGCGGACGAGCTAATATCGCTCAGTACCTTTCAAAATCTGAGAATACGTGAAGAGATTGAGCAGACGAAGTGTTGTGTCGCCAGCACGACTCTGCCCATGGCGGAAGAGGCGATTATGATTTCTATTTCAAAAATCGAGAGCACGGCGGAGACCTTGATGGCGAAAGCTGCCATCGAGATCCCTGAGGACTACCTCGCCGGACTTCGCCGATGCGCGGATACCGAGAAGGGCGACCTGTCCTCTTTCGTGATCCAGGCGATGCTAGAGAACTACGAGGCCGCTAAGGAAGACAGGCGCGCCATGTGCGGTGATACCGGGGTTCCGCGCTGGTACGTCAAGTACGGCAACGACGCGCGGCCCGAAGGCGGTCCGATCGCCGTCGAGGGCGCGCTGCGGCGCGCCACGGCCACCGCGACCCGCACGGTACCGCTGCGCCCCAACCGCGTCCATCCGCTCTGGCGCACCGATCATGACAACAACGTCGGCATCAACGCTCCTGAGATCGAGTACGCTTTCCACCCGGACGCGGACTGGATCGACCTCACGACCGTTCACAAGGGCGGGCTGTTCGGCTCGGACTACCGGATGCTCTTTCCGGGCGACGGCCTGCAGGGGATCAAGCGCTTCTTCCTCGACACGCTCGTCGCCTTCGGCAAGCGCGGTCTCGCCTGCCAGCCAGCCATCATCGGCGTCGGTCTCGGCGGCTCGAAAGATGCCTGCATGGTGCTGGGCAAACAGGCCTCCTGCCTGCGCACGGTCGGCAGCCGCAACCCCGACCCCAAGATTGCCGAGTTGGAGATCGAACTCCGAGAGCTCGGCAACTCGATCGGCATGGGCGCCATGGGCTTCATGGGCTCCTCGATGGTCGTCGATTGCAACATCGAGGTCGGCTACTGCCATACCGGCGGCATGCCGATGAGCGTGCACATGTTCTGTCTCTCGTCGCGGCGGGCGACCGCCCGTATCCACGGCGACGGTCGTGTCGAATATCGCACCGATCCGGAGTGGTTCACCGACTACTCGCGCCGCGAGACGGTGGACTGGACCGCGCCTCTCTCCGTTGCAGCGGAGTAACGGCTATGACGAACACACTCAAGACCGTCGAACTCAAGCTGCCGGCCTCGACAGAGAATCTCCGTGCCCTCGAGATCGGAACAGTCGTCTACCTGACTGGACGGCTCTTCACGGCGCGGGAGGGTGTCTACAAGAGAGCCATCGAGGAAGGGGCCGGCATGCCGGCCGCGAACGTCGATCTCGGCACCGCCAATTTCCATTGCTCACCCGCTGCCACGATCGAACCTGACGGCCGCTTCACCATCGGGGCCGTCACCGCGACGGCGTCCTTCCGGTTCGCGAAATGGCTGGATGGCTGGTTCAAGTTGTCCGGCTGCAACATCATCATTGGTAAGGGAGGCATGACCTCCGAGATCTACCGGAGCATCTTTGTTCCGAACAACGCGATCTACCTCACCACGGTCGGCTACGGCACGGGAGCGCTACTCGGACGGGGCATCCGGGAGGTTCCGGGAGTCTACTGGCGCAACGAGCTCGGCCTTGCCCAGGCCGTCTGGGTGCTGGACGTTGAGAGGTTCGGACCGTTCATCGTTGAAAGCGATCTTGAGGGACGATCCCTGTTCGAGCGCGAGAACGACAAGATCACTCCCGGGCTCGCCAAACTCTATGAAGGCACCAAGCCGGCGACGCTGCGGCGGTATGGGGAGACGAGCGACAAGACGGAAGAAGTAATCTGATCATGATCGTCGAGGCCAGATCCGGCCGGTGCCTGCACGAAATTGTGTCTCTCGATGTCCGGAAAAAGACGGTCGCAGCTCATCGAATTTCCATTGCAACGAGCAGCGGCCGGCCCAGTGACAACTGACTCCCACAGCCGTGCCCGGAGCCATCACATGAAGATCATCGACTTCCGCATCAGACCACCGTTCAAGGATTTTCTCGGCACGGCGATGTATGCGGGAGCCGAGCGCCGGGACCGGATGACGCGATCCATCGGCTTCACGCCATCACTGGCGGCCCAGGAAAGGTCTATCGACCTGCTGATCCAGGAGATGGACCAGGCCGGCGTTACCCACGGCGTAGTCGTCGGACGTGAGTCCGGCAGCCTCGGCTCCGTGGACAACGCGGTCGTGAAGGAGTTCTGCGACACGCATAGCGGTCGGTTCATTCCGGTGGCCTCGATCGATCCGACGGATCGCCGAAAGGCCGCCACCGCCATCGATACCGCCATCGCAGCCGGCTTCAAAGCCTTCAACATCGAGCCCGGCGGTGCGACGGTTCCAATGCACACCGACGACCGCCGTCTCTATCCCATCTACGCGCATCTCGAAGACCGTGGCCTGCCACTGATCATCATGACAGGTGGCAATGCCGGTCCGGACATCAGTTTCACCTCGCCGGAGCACCTTGACCGGGTGCTCGCGGATTTTCCTGCGCTCCGGATCGTCTCCTCTCACGGAAACTGGCCGTGGGTCCACCAGATCCTGCACATCGCGTTCCGCCGACCAAACCTCTATCTCTCCCCCGATTATCTCCTCGCGAACCTTCCGGGCATGGATGACTACGTCCGTGCCGCCGACGGATGGCTGGCGGACCGGATCCTCTACGCCAGCGCCTTCCCGTTCGCGCCCGTGCATGACTATGCCAAGTGGTTCCAGAAGCTGCCGATCAAGCCAGAAAATCTTGAAATGATCATGTGGCGCAACGCCCGGGATCTTCTCAAGATCCTGTAGGGCGGCGGACGCATCAATCAGGTTGGTAATTGCTCACGTAATCAAGACGCGTCTTTTCGCGTCTGGGAACCCCGCAAAAGGGCGCCGGATCCAACCTGCGCTCTTCCGACAAGAATGGTGGTCCAGACGATTGCCACGCCAGTACAGGCAACAGGAGGAAAGTCATGGCTACGCTGAACGGCAGTTTGCACGACCCGCGACGATCGAGCGGTCCCGGCAGCGGAGACGCCGCGAAACGACCGGTCCCGATCTACAAGCGGCTCTATCCGCAGGTGCTCTTCGCCCTGGCGGCCGGGATTGCCCTGGGCCACTTCTATCCTGGACTGGCAGAGCAGATGAAGCCGTTCGGCGATGGCTTCATCAAAATGATAAAGATGATGATTGGCCCCGTCATCTTCATCACCGTCTCTGTCGGCATCGCGAAGATGGGTGACCTCAAGGAGGTCGGCCGGGTCGGCCTGAAGGCGCTGATCTACTTCGAGATTCTCACGACCCTGGCGCTCGTGATCGGCCTCGTCGTCGGCAACGTGCTCAAGCCTGGCGTCGGCATCAATGCAGATCCGGCCACGCTCGACGCATCGAGCATCACGGGTTTCGTGGCCAGCTCGCAGAAGCTGAGCACTGTCGATTTCCTTCTGCATATTATCCCAACTACCTTCTTCGACGCGTTCGCCAAGGGCGAGATCCTGCAAGTTCTGTTCGTCGCCGTGCTGTTCGGAGTTGCGCTCTCGCATTTCAGCCAGCACACCAAGCTGCTCGTGAAGATCCTTGAGGAGGCCTCGCATGGCCTGTTTGGGATCATCGGCTTCATCATGCGCATCGCGCCGCTCGGCGCCTTCGGCGCCATGGCCTTCACGGTCGGAAAGTATGGGATCGGCTCGCTCCAGCAGGTGTTCCTGCTGGTGGTCGGCGTTTACGTGACCTGCATCGCCTTCGTCTTCCTCGTGCTGGGCTTCGTGGCGCGGCTGACCGGATTCAGCCTCTGGCGCTTCCTTGTCTACATCAAGGAGGAGATCTTCGTCGTTATCGGCACTTCGTCGTCCGAGACGGTGCTGCCACGCATGCTCGTGAAGATGGAGAAGCTCGGCTGCGCCAAACCGGTGGTCGGGCTCGTGCTGCCGACGGGCTATTCGTTCAACCTCGACGGCACGTGCGTCTACTTGACGATGGCCGCTCTCTTCATCGCGCAGGCCTTCAACATCGATCTGACGCTCGGCGAGCAGCTCTCGATCTTGGGCGTCATGCTCCTGACCTCGAAGGGCGCTGCCGCGGTCTCGGGTGCAGCGTTCGTGACGCTGGCGGCCTCCATGTCCTCGATCCACCACCTGCCCGTGTCTGGTCTCGCGCTGCTGCTCGGCGTCGACCGGATCCTGGCGGAGGTGCGAGCGGTCACCAACCTGATCGGCAATGGGGTGGGCACGCTGGCGATCTCGAAGTGGGAAAACGCCTTGGATACCGCGCGTATGCAGCAGGTCCTGTCGGGGGAGGCCGCACCGACTGCGGAGGAGGCTGAGCAGGCTGAGAATACCGGGACCACAACCGGGGCCGCCGTGCCGGTGATCTGACGCGCCCAATGGAGGGCATCCGGCGGTGCAGACCGGCTGCCCCATGGCGCGCGGCGCTGGGCGGATGCATCAAACTACGAGGGAGTGATGACCGTGCTTCGGGACGGCAGGCCGTTGATCGACCACAGGCCCATACATGGCTTAAGGCGGCGCGTTGCCGACCTCGCTCCGGGCGTCGCTCTCTGCGCCGCCGTCACCCTCGTCGCCGTCGGTCTGCAGCAACTCGAGGAGCGTGCCTTTGCACACCCCTACGTCGAGGCGCTGGTGATCGCGATTTTGCTTGGAATGGCGGTCCGAACAATCTGGGAGCCGAGCCCGATCTGGCGGTCGGGTATCGCCTTCAGCGCCAAGCAGCTCCTCGAGGTTGCGGTGGTGCTGCTGGGCACGTCGATCAGCGTTGCGGCGATCATCTCCTCCGGTCCGGTGCTGTTCGCAGCCATCGTTGGCACCGTGATCGTCTCCATCCTGGCGAGCTTCGCGATCAGCCGGCTTCTCGGCCTTGCCACGCGCATCTCGATCCTGATCGCCTGCGGTAACTCGATCTGCGGCAACTCGGCGATTGCCGCGGTGGCGCCCGTGATCGGGGCGAGCAGCGACGACGTCGCCTCTTCGATCTCTTTCACGGCGATCCTCGGCGTGCTGATTGTCCTCGGTCTGCCGCTGCTGATCCCTCTCCTCAGCCTCGGCGCGAGCCAGTACGGCATCCTCGCCGGGCTCACCGTCTACGCCGTGCCGCAGGTCCTTGCCGCCACTGTTCCGGCCGGTCTCGTCGCGACGCAAGTCGGCACCCTGGTCAAGCTAGTGCGGGTGCTGATGCTCGGCCCCGTCGTGGTCGGCCTGTCGCTGCTGGCACCGCTTGTCCGCGAACGCGCGCCTAAGCCGGGCAAGGCGCGTAAGATTGATCCCTTCAAGCTGGTGCCGTGGTTCATCCTGGGCTTCCTCTGCCTCGCGGCCCTACGCTCGATCGGAGGGGTGCCGGACGTCGCGGTCGGGCCGATCACCCGGGTTGCGGGTTATCTCACGGTAATATCGATGGCGGCCTTAGGCCTCGGCGTCGACCTGCGGGTGATCGGCCGCGTGGGCGGCCGGGTCACGTTAGCCGTCACGCTCTCGCTCGTCCTGCTTCTGCTGATCAGCCTCGGATTGATTCATCTACTTCGTCTCGGCTGATACGGCGGCTTGCTCAGCGCATTGAGGCATTCGGCCTTGCCCCAACTGAGGAGACTTCCATGCTGCAACGACGCGATGTCCTGCGCGGCGCCGCTATGCTGGCCACGGCCGGCCCGTTTGCCACGCTGGCCCGCGCGGCGGCCCCAGAGAGCGTGACCCTGCCTTTCGGGAATGGCAAGCACCCTCTCGTCGCCTATCCGGGCAAGCGTCCTCTTATTCAGATGACGAGCCGGCCGCCACAACTGGAGACGCCCTTCTCCGTCTTCGACGAGGGCGTGATCACGCCCAACGACGCCTTCTTCGTGCGCTACCACCTCGCCGGCCTTCCCAACGAGATCGATCCTGAGAGCTTCCGCCTGGAGATCAAGGGCAAGGTCGACAGGCCGTTCTCGCTATCACTTACCGAACTGAAGACCCTCGAGACGGTCGAGGTCACGGCCGTCAACCAGTGCTCTGGCAATTCGCGCGGCTTCTTTGAGCCCCGCGTCGCCGGCGGGCAGCTCGCTAACGGCGCCATGGGATGCGCGCGGTGGCGTGGCGTGCCACTCAAGACCGTGCTCGACCGGGCGGGCGTCCAGGCTAGCGCGACGCAGGTGATGTTTGAGGGGCTCGACGGGCCGGTGCTCCCGGCCACACCCGACTTCGCCAAGGCGCTCGACCTCGACCACGCCCGCGACGGCGAGGTGCTGCTGGCCTATGCGATGAACGGCGAGGATCTGCCCTGGCTCAACGGCTACCCGCTGCGCCTCGTGGTTCCGGGCTATTACGGCACCTACTGGGTCAAGCACCTGAACCGCATCACGGTGCTCGATACAAGGCTACAGAATTTCTGGATGAAGGCGGCTTACCGGATCCCCGACAATACCTGCGCCTGCACCAAGCCAGGGGAAAGTCCAGCCGGGACAGTACCGATCAACCGCTTCACCGTGCGCTCCTTTATCACAAATCTACTTGACGGCGATCGCGTGAGGGCGGATGCTGAGACTACGCTGCGCGGCATTGCCTTCGACGGCGGCTACGGTATCTCCGACGTGCTGGTTTCAGGCGACGACGGGCGGAGTTGGACTGCGGCGAAGCTCGGCGAGGATCACGGCCGCTACGCGTTTCGTGGCTGGCAGGCGAGCCTGAGGCTGCCGACCGGCGAGCACAAGCTTCGCGTGCGGGCGATGAACCGGATCGGTCAGTCGCAGCCGCTCGATCCGCTCTGGAATCCGGCCGGTTACATGCGCAATGTCGTCGAGACGACGCGTGTCACGGCGCGCTGAGGGTGCACCGATGACATCACTAATTTCGCGTTTGGCACTTGTGAGCCTCGCTATTCTTGGGCTCTCGTGCGCTGCGGCCTGGATCGAATCGGCCCGCGCCAAGCCCATGACCTATGACCTTCCGGAGGAAACTTCGAAGCTCCGGCCCGGTGCCGGAGTGGAGGTCGCCGAGGCGCATTGCCTCACCTGCCACTCGCCAGACTACATCGCGATGCAGCCGGGTGGGAAAGGTCGTGCCTTCTGGGCAGCCGAAATCAGCAAGATGCTTAAGGCTTACGGCGCACCTATCTCGGATGACGATGCAAAGACAATCACAGATTATCTCGCCACTACGTACCCATGAACGATGCCGACCTTGCTCGCCGGATGCGTAGAAGGATCGGCGGTCCTGTGTCCAGCGGGTTCACGCCGAGCACAGCGTTGCGTGTAGGGCTGCAGCGATGATGCCGGTCGGTATCAGCGAATGCTCAAAGACGAGCGTGCCGAAATCCTGATGTGAATGGTAGCAATCAATAAAGGTCCGGCGGTGAGCGACATCGTTATTTTTCCTCTGTGCATCTGCTTCGCAGGGTTCGTCTCGGGCCTCACAGGCTTCGCATTCGCGCTCATTGCCTCAGGAACTCTTCTATCGATCAAGCCCCCGCTCGAGACGGCAGCGCTCGTTCTGATCTGCAGCATCATCTCGCAGTCCATCTCCCTCGTGCGCCTGAGGACCATACCACCCTGGTCGACGACGGCCTCGATGATCGTCCCGGGTCTGTTTGGGGCGCCTATTGGGATTTATCTCCTGCACGATCTCAGCCCGAATGTCATTAAATGTTTCATCGGTATCTTTTTAATCGGTTACGCATGTGTTGTGATGTGTTTGAGTGCCAACTACAAGATCCGCTTTGGAAACAGCTGGACAGATGGCGTGGTGGGATTCATGGGCGGCATTCTCGGGGGTATTGCCGGCTTGTCCGGCGCACTTCCAACTGCCTGGAGTCTCGTGCGGGGCTGGGAACCCCGGACCCAGCGGGCGATCTACCAGAGCTTCTCGGTCGTTATGCAAGTGTGGGCGCTCGGTATTTTGGCAACTTACGATACACTTCCATCCGCCCTCGCCGCGGATCTCACGATTGCCGTACCAATCCTGCTGGTGAGCGTTTTCAGCGGGCTGATGATGTTCGCGAGAATCGATCAGCGAATGTTTCGGTCGATCGTTCTCCTCTTGCTGGCTGCCATTGGAGCGACAACGTCAGCTGGAGCTCTGCTGGCCTTGTTTCGTTAGGGTCTGCCAGGCGCTGATCAATTGGATGCTGCCATGTTTTTCGCCTCAATATAGGCTTTTTGCGTCAATCACTATGAAATGACCCTTTCCCAACGGACTCTAAGGCCGGCTCTTCTGAAGGTCCGCTATGCCGTCGTGAGCGGCACTTCGCCGAAGACATGTTAAATGACCGCTCAGGGTCAGACTCACCCGTTCAGCGCGGGTGCTGATCGGAATGAAGGGGCAGAGGCAAGCTGAGCCTCAGGGGCGGCAGGGGAGGGACTCTGGTAGTCAGCAGGTGCTGCCGGCGAAGAGGATCGTCCTGCTTGTTAGCATTGACCTAACCGATCAGCTTTTGGGCTGGGCTGATCGAGAAGGGCAGCCAAGACCAAACCAGACGGTTAGGTCATAGATGTTAGGAGCCAATGATGTGACCGACAGGCTTGAGCGGCTCGACGCGGTCGGCCACGATCTTCAGCATAGCCAAAAGCGGCACAGCAAGCAGAGCGCCGGGCACGCCCCAGAGCATGTGCCAGAAGAAAAGTGAGACGATCACCAAAACAGGGTTGAGTGTGAAGCGCTTGGCCAGGAGCATGGGGGTGATCGTCTCACCCTCGGCGATATGGATCAACAAATATAGACCCACCGGCATGAGCGCGTACCAGGGCCAATCGAGGCTGAGCACTCCTGCGACGAAGAAGATGACGAGACCTGCCAGAGGCCCAAGGATCGGGATGTAGTTCAGGAGGAAGGCAGTTGCTCCCCATAGAAGCGGTGTGCCGAGGCCGCAGGCCCACATGGCAAGCCCCGTAGCCACGCCCACCAGGGTATTCATCATCGTGATGGTGAGCAGGTAGCCCGAGATGTTGGTCCCAATTTCATGGGCAATCTCGACGGCCTGACGCTTGTTGGAGAAGCTCGGGAGGACCTCAATAAAGCCGCGCAACAGGCGATCGCCTGAGGCAAGAAGGAAGAAGAGCAAGATCATGGTTGTGAAGAAGCGCACCAGGATCGTAGCAGTGCCTGTCGCCAGATAGCCAGCCAGACCGGAAGCCGGCCGTGTAGTGATGGTTTGGTTCTGCCCCTCCTGCCCTATGGTCCCGGTAAGATTCTCAATGGCATGCAGGCCCTGCTGCAGCAGATCGAGAGGATGGTGCAGGACGGCCAGCTTCTCCTTCAGAAGCGACAGGCTTTCAGGGGCTCGTTGGATCCACACCGATGCCGGGATAGAGATGGTGAAGCCGACACCTGCAATCGCGCCGAACACCACTAGGATCAGCAACGCCGCAGCGAGTGAGTTGGGCAGACGAAGCCGTTCATGCAGGATCCGCATGACGGGCCCGAGTAAAAGCTTCAGGACGAGCGCGAGGACAGTGGGGAGGATAAGCTCTCGACCAAGGTAGAGCGTGTAGACGACCGCCAGCAGACTGAGCACCAGGATTCCAACCGAGCGGACCCCGTGAGGGACTGCCTCGCCGGCTGCGACGGCTTCACGGGCTTCGCGCTCGTCGCGCTCATCGGCACACGCGTTGGCCGGCGAGGGCGAAACCGCACCTTGTTCTCGCGTGACCGCCACTGCCTCCTCCCGGACACCTTGCGCAGACATCAACCGGCTGTACTGACGGAACGATCCACGGCTGACCTGAGCTGCATTCCTTCTCGCCTGGGGCTTGTCACGTTGTTGGACGCGGTCGCGAGGAAACCTGCGCTGGCGCCTTTCAGGCCGCCACGCCAGCCGCGGTGCGCCAGGTCGCGAATGCCTCGGCTCGGAAGAGCCGGTGCGTGGGAGCTGAGACGAGATGGCGAGGAACTGTGAAGACGTTGTAGGTGGCCGCGTGCATCGACAAGAACCGTTGGGCTGAGCAGGGTGACTTGAAGCCCTGCCGCTTTCGCTCTCGTCGTCGCACCGGCACGTGCGAGCTCTCCGCCCGGTTGTTAGCTCGTTTTCGCTGGACGTGCTCCACTCGGCTCAGCTTCATCTCACGAAGCGCGGCTCCGTAGGACGGGCACTTGTCCGTGACCCACGCGTCGGGCGCCATGCCTTGCTTCTTCAGCAGCTTACGCATCAGCTTCTGAGCCGCGCGCCTGTCCCGTTTGGGCTGGACCAGCACGTCCAGCACCTCGCCTTCCGCGTCCACGGCTCGCCACAGGTACATCTGTCGGCCGGCGATCCGCACGAACATTTCATCCAGGTGCCAGCGGCCGTGTGGCTTCGGGCGAGAGGCGCGCAGCCGCCGCGCGATAGCGGGACCGAAGCTGAGCACCCAACGCCGGATACTCTCGTAGGCGACGGTGATGCCGCGCTCGGCGAGGAGTTCCTCGACATCGCGCTAGCTGAGCGTGAATCGGAGATACAGCCAGACCGCACGCTGAATGATATCGGGTGGGAAGCGGTAGCCAGCGTAGGAGGATGTGCTCATTCCCACCGACTACGGCGTAGGATCGGCTGCCGCAAGCCAGGGCACCGCCCAACGTGACAAGCCCGGAGGTGGCGCTCTATCCAGCTGAGCTACGGGTGCATCGACGTTCAGATAGTGTCCGAGATCGAGCAGGATCAATCCCGAAACCAGACAATCGAATCCGCTAACTCGGAGTGGGCCAAAGCCTTGCCGACTGCCGCCGTTCGTTCTCTAGAACCTCTTTTCGCTTTGCTTCCGTGATGCTTACGCGATCTCGAAAGCGATTTTCGTGTTTCTGTCGAGTTTCGCCAAAAACTTGGTTTCACTCGCTTTTTCCAAAACCCTCACTCAGCAAAAAGAGCTTGCCTTTGCCTTCGGAGTGCCGCGCGGGTCGGATTCATTTCGGATCAATCAAATCTCTGCATCGTTGCTTTGAGGTGCTGCAGAAATGTCGTTGTGCTGGGAGAGAGCGGGCGGTCGCGTCGAGTAACTATTCCGTAAGAGCCCATGATGGGCGGCAAGCTGATAGGCAATCTACACAGAAGACCGTGCCGGGTATTGAAGTTTGTGACGTCGGCCGGCATCACCGCGAGCATCTCGCTCTCCTGCAGGAGAGCTATCATTGTCATGATAGATGACGTCTCAACTACGTTGCGCGGTTCGCCTGGTCCAATTTGTGCGAAGATGGGCTCAAGCACCTTCCGCATCGGCGTGCCCGGCGGCAGCAGTGTCCAGGCGGATCCGGCGAGATCGCCCAACCTCAATCGTTCAGAGGCTGCGAGGGCATGGCCGGCACGCGCGACGATCTGAATCGGTTCCTCAGTCAGCTCCTCGTAGTTGAATTCCGGCCGGTCGGCGAGCACCAGCGGACGCGCGAGCAGAACGTCGAGTTCGCCTTTCGCGAGCGCCGGCACCAGCGCATCGCTGGTGCCGACGTCAATGGTGACCGAGAGTCCGGAATGTTGTTGCTTGAGCCGGGCCACCGCCCGCGCCAGCAGCACCGGGATCGCGCTGATGACGGCGCCTATCCGGATCCGACCGGTCCCGCCCGAGGACAGCGACTGCAATTCGAGCCGCGTTCGATTTAGATCCGCCAGCACCAGACGGGCGTGGCGGATGATGACCTCGCCATAGATGGTCGGCTGCATGCCGCGCCGGCCGCGCTCGAACAGCGCCAACCCGACATTGTTCTCCAGATTCTGCAGCAGCTTGGTCGCGGTCGGCTGCGTCATGTTCAGCGCCGCCGCAGCCTTGCGCAGGCTTCTCGCTTCGCTCAGCGCGATCAGCAGCAGCAATTGACGGCTCTTCAGGCGTCGGAGCATGGCAACGCCCTCGCCGAAGTCGCGATCGATGTCATCGAGAGCAGCCAACGTCATCGCCCCACGCATGTGATGCCAAAAACGAGATCACCATATCATATATTGCGATTATTCAGGAATACAACACTTCCTTATGGTGCTCCCCAAACACCGGTTGGCGGCATGCATCGCCAGCCGCGGGGACGACACGTCTCTCCGTCGTCGGATCCGGCGACCTGAACGGCGGCGCTCCCGATGCCGGAATCCGGTCCGCTCGGACCGCGACAGGACAAAAGGGGAAACGCCATGACGGGATTGGACCAAACCCATTCCGACCTCGCCAGCGACGGCATCGCGACACCCGTGGCCAGCACGGTGCGCTGGCGTATCTTCGGCATCATCTTCGTGCTCGTCGTGATTAACTTGATTGACCGGGTGACGCTCTCGATCGCTATGCCGACCATCGCCAAGGAATTCGCGATCGAGCCGGCGATGCAAGGGCTTGTGCTCAGCGCCTTCTTCTGGAGCTATGCGCTGCTACAGATTCCGGGCGGCTGGCTGATCGACCGCTTCGGTCCGCGCGCTCTGATCGCCGGTGCCACCGTCGGCTGGGGCTTTTTCCAGGCCGTTGCCGGCCTCGCCACCGGCGGAGTTTCGCTGCTCGCCAGCCGCATCGGGCTTGGCGCCGCCGAAGCACCGCTGTTCCCGGCGGGCGCCAAGCTCAACTCGATCTGGCTATCGCCAAAGGAGCGCGCCCGCGGCGCGGTGCTCGTCGACAGTGGCGCGCCGCTCGGCGCGGCCTTCGGTGGCGTGATCATCGCCTGGCTCATTCTTTCGCTCGGCTCCTGGCGCACGGCTTTCGTCGTCGCCGGCCTCGTCACCATGCTGCTTGGCGTACTGGCCTGGTGGTATCTGCGCGACGACCCGACCGATCATCCCGGCGTAAATGCTGGCGAACTTGCGGCGATCCAGGCAACCGCCGGGCCGGCGACGGGTGTGGTCACGGCAGGGCCGCGCGGCATCGCCGCGGGTTCCTTCGCTGCGATCCTCGTCGGCCGGATGAGCTGGGCCATGATTAATTTCGGCCTCTTGACCTGGGGGCCGAGCTATCTCGCCCAGGCTCGCGGCTTCGACCTGAAGCAGATGGGCGGAGCGACCTTCGTGATCTTCCTCGCCGGCATGGTCGGCTCGCTGACCAGCGGCTTCCTGGTGGACCGGCTGCTGGCGCGCGGCTTATCCCGCGGCGTGGTGTACAAATGGGCGCTGGGGCTGACCGGCCTTGGTGTGATGCTGGCCTTCCTCGTCCTGCCGCAGGTCGCAGATCCAGTCGCCGCGGTGGCGCTGTTGTCGGCGACGCTGTTCCTACTCTACTTCGGCAGCCTGTATTGGAGCCTGCCGGCGATCCTGGCGCCGAAGGACAGGGTCGGCGTCGTCGGCGGCGCAATGAATTTCGCCGGCAGCGCCAGCGGCATCGCCATTCCCATCATCACGGGGCTGATCCTGCAGGCGACCGGCGCCTACCTGATGGTGCTGTATTTCTTCGCCGCCTGCGCCGCGCTCTATGTGGCGGGCTCGCTGCTGATCGACTTCAAGCCGGCCGAGGCGCGCTGATGGAACGGGACACGCTCTGGACCGGTCCGGTCGTCGACGCCCACCAGCATTTCTGGGATCCGCTGATCAATCCGCATCCCTGGCTGCGGCCCGAGGCGAGGATCCCGTTCCGCTACGGCGACTATTCCGCGATCAAGCGGCGCTATCTGCCGAACGACTATCTCGCCGACGCCGCGGGGCACGACATCCGCGAGACGGTCTATGTCGAGACCGAGTGGGATCCGTCGGGGCCGATCGACGAGACGCGCTATGCGAGCTCGCTTGCCGAGCGCTACGGTCTGCCCAATGCCATCGTCGCCCAGGCTTGGCTCGACCGCTCCGACGTGCAGCCGGTGCTCGCGGCGCAGGCGGCGTTCCCGCTGGTACGCAGCGTGCGCCACAAGCCGGGCGGTCCGGCGAGTCCCGATCGGGTTGGCCAACAGCGCACGCTGATGTCCGATGACGCCTGGCGGCGTGGCTATGCTCTGCTGGAAGGTCACAGCCTGCATTTTGATCTGCAGACGCCATGGTGGAATCTGCACGAAGCAGTGCGACTTGCGCGCGATTTTCCGCGCACGACGATCGTTCTCAACCATGCAGGCCTGCCATCGGACCGTAGCGCCGACGGACTGAAGGGCTGGCATCGGGCGATGGCGGCCTTCGCCGAAGAACCCAATGTGCGGGTTAAGATCTCCGGCATCGGCCAGCCCGGCCGCCCGTGGACCGTGGCGGACAACGGCTGGATCGTCGAGGAGATCATCGCCCTGTTCGGGCCGGCGCGCACGATGTTCGCCAGCAATTTCCCGGTCGACAGCCTCTGCGGCACGTTCGACACCATCTGGTCCGGTTTCAAGCAGATCGTGTCGCGCTATTCGATCGAGCACCAGCGACGTCTGTTCTGCGATACCGCCCGCGAAATTTATCGGACCGGCGCCCAACCTCGCGCCGTGGCGGCCCAATGATGCGCCACGGTTCGCCTCGAAGCGATCGGGCCAAGAGCTGAAACAAGAGTTGAAAGAAAGGAAGTATCTCGCCATGACCACGACTGACACAGCCGCATCGCATAGGCCACTGATCGCGTTTGCGGTCGGCTGTCCGGCGGGAATCGCGCCGGAGCTGACGGCGCGTATGTTGGTGGATTCCACGGTGACGTCGGCGGCGCAGATCGTGACGATTGGGGACCGCTGCGTGATCGAGCGCGGCGCCGCCGTCGCGGGCGTCGAACTCGATCTGCGCTATGTCGCGCCGGGCGAGCCGATTCCGCAGAACTCGGCGCGCCCGATCTTCGTCGACCTGTGCAATCTCGATCCGGCGGACATCTCAGTCGGCACCCTGTCCGAGCCGGCTGGGCGCAGTGTGCTGGCGAATTTCAAGCATGCCATCGCGCTCGGCGCGCGCGGCGAGGCCGATGCCGTCGCCTTCAGTCCGTTCAACAAGGCGTCCATGCGCCTCGCCCACCCGGCCTACGAGGACGAGATCGTGTTCGTGTCCAAAATGCTCGGCTTTCAGGGGACCGCCAGCGAGTTCAACATCCTCCCGGAACTGTGGAACGCTCGGGTGACCTCGCATGTGCCGATCTCCGCGGTGGCGTCGCTGATCACGTTCGACAACGTGCTGCGCGCGCTGCGGCTGACCGACCAGGCGATGCGCGAGGGCGGCTATAAGGCGCCGCGCATCGCCGTGGCCGGCCTCAATCCCCATGCGGGAGACAGCGGCAACTTTGGCCGCGAGGAGATCGACGTGATCGGCCCTGCCATCGCGGCGGGACAGGCGGGAGGCATCCTCTGCCATGGACCGCTGCCGCCGGACACCGTCTTCGTGCGTGCGCGCAAGGGCGAATTCGACGCAGTGCTGACGATGTATCACGACCAGGGACAGGTCGCGATGAAGCTGATCGGCTTCGATCGGGGCATAACCTTACTCGCTGGTTTTCCGTTTCCCCTGCTCACTGCGGCGCACGGCTCCGCCTACGACATCGCCGGCAAGGGGATTGCCGATCCCGGCGCGCTGCGCGCTGCGCTGCTTCTGGCCGCAAGGATGGGCGCCCGGCGCCAGGCTGCTGCGGCGGTCGCCTGACACCGGGCGTGGAGGTATGACGAGGGAAATACGGTGGCCGATGCAACGTTCGGCTATCTGCTCAAGAAGCTCGACTACCCGATCGCGCCACTGGTGCTCGCCATGGTGCTGGGCGACAAGGCCGAGGATGCGCTCCGGCAGTCGCTGATCATGTGGCACGGTTCGGTCTCGATCTTCTGGTCGAACGGTCTCGTGGCGACGCTGATGGCGCTGGCCGTACTGATGGCGCTCTGGCCCGCGCTGGCGGCGCTGCGCCGTAAATTCGCCGCACCGGCGAAGATCCGCCGGTGCTGCGTCCATGATCCAAATTTGCGAGATCCATCATGACAACGACGAGCCCGTCCGTCGCTTTCCTCGGCATCGGCCTGATGGGAGGGCCCCAGGCCCGCAACCTGCTGAAGGCCGGCTTTGCCGTCACCGCCTGGAACAGGTCGCCGGCCAAGGCCGAGGCGCTCGCGCCGCTCGGCGCGCAAGTGGCTTCGACTCCGGCGGAGGCAGTGCGCGGCGCTGAAGTCACCGTCATCATGCTGGAGAACGGTCCAATCGTCGCCGACGTGCTGTTTGCGAAGGGAGCCGCCGAGGCATTGGCGCCGGGGTCCGTCGTCGTCGATATGAGTTCGATCAAACCAGCCGAGGCGATCGACCATGCGCACCGGCTGGCCGCACGCGGCGTCGCGTATGTCGACGCCCCGGTCTCCGGCGGCACGGTTGGCGCCGAGCAGGGCACGCTCGCAATCATGGCCGGCGGCGATGCCGCGGTCTTTGCGCTCGTCGAGCCGGTGCTGCGCGCTATGGGCCGACCGGTGCATGTTGGGCCGGCGGGCGCCGGCCAGTTTGCCAAGCTCGCCAACCAGATCATCGTCGGCGTCACCATTGGGGCGGTGGCCGAGGCGTTGCTGCTGGCACGGCAGGGCGGCGCCGATCCGATCAAGGTGCGCGAGGCTCTGCGCGGGGGCTTTGCCGAGAGCCGGATCCTCGACTTGCACGCCCAGCGCATGATCGAGCGGGATTTCGCCACCCGCGGACGCTCGGTGACTCATCTGAAGGACCTCGACAACGCTCTCGACGCGGCGGGCGCGCTGGACGTCGCCGCGGTGCCATACACGGCGCTGACCGCCGATCTGTTTCGCGGCCTGCTTACCAACGCGGGGGATCTCGATCACAGCGGCCTGATCCTCGAACTCGAACGCCGCAACGGCATCGCCACTTGAAGCTCATGGAAATCTCAAGATGACATCGAAGCGCACTCTTCGCAGCCAGGCCTGGTTCGGCCGGCAGGACAAGATGGGTTTCTATTATCGCTCGTTCCTGAAGAACAGCGGGGCGCCACAGGATCAGTTCGACGGCCGACCGGTGATCGGCATCTGCAATACCTGGTCCGAGCTCAGTCCCTGCAACGCACATTTCCGCACCATCGCCGAGCACGTCCGGCTCGGCGTGCTCGATGCCGGCGGCTTTCCTCTCGAGTTTCCCGTCTCCTCACTGGGGGAAGTCACGATGCGGCCGACCGCGATGCTGTTCCGCAACCTCGCGTCTATGGACGTCGAGGAGGGCATCCGAGCCCATCCGCTCGACGGGGTCGTGCTGTTGATGGGCTGCGACAAGACCACGCCGTCTTTGTTGATGGGGGCTGCCAGCGCCGATCTTCCGACCATCGGCGTCTCGGGCGGTCC
Source organism: Methylobacterium nodulans ORS 2060 (assembly GCF_000022085.1). Lineage (NCBI taxonomy): Bacteria > Pseudomonadati > Pseudomonadota > Alphaproteobacteria > Hyphomicrobiales > Methylobacteriaceae > Methylobacterium > Methylobacterium nodulans. The sequence goes on along the minus strand of NC_011892.1, from coordinate 388,034 downwards.
GCAATTGCGCGGCGTGTACCAAGGCCGCGCCATCGGCTCGGGCACCAACATCATCTCCATGAGCGAGCAATTGCGCGCCGGCGAGATCACGCTCGAGGAATTCCACGAAGCCGAAAGCGCCATGAACCGCTCCAGCGGCCGCTGCATGACCATGGGCACCGCGTCCAGCATGGCGTCGATGGTCGAGGCGCTCGGTGTCGGGCTGCCGGGCAATGCCGCGATCCCCGCGGTCGATGCGCGACGCAACAACCTCGCCCGCATGGCCGGACGGCGCATCGTCGCCATGGTCGAGGAGGATCTGGTGTTGTCGAAAATCCTGACGCGGTCTGCGTTCGAGAACGCCATCCGCACGTTGGCTGCGATCGGCGGATCGACCAACGCGGTGGTGCATCTGCTCGCCATTGCGGGCCGTGTGGGTGTCGAACTCACCCTGGACGATTTCGACTGCCTTGGACGAGATGTGCACTGCCTCGTCGACCTGATGCCGTCCGGACGCTTTCTGATGGAAGACTTCTACTATGCCGGCGGCTTGCCGGCGGTGCTGCGCACGCTCGGCGAGAAGGGGCTGCTTGCACAGCCAGTCTGTGGTGGACGCTCGACAAGTCGCCCCACAGCGGCCTTCTCCGGCACGACGGTCCTGCACGATCCGGACGTGACGAGAGGGCGGGCGGCTCCGGCGTTCCGGGACGGGATTGACGTGAACGTACCAGTTCGTTAATTTCGAGGACAAGCAACGAGAACAAGCAAGGGGCGAGCCGCCCGATTCGAGGAAACGCCGAGGTCACCATGACGCATCAAGGGTCGAGAACCGTCCGGCCGTGCCGGGCCACGCTGACGGGAGGGCGGCCGTGAGCGCTCCGTCCCGCATCCTCCTCGGCCTCATTGGCACCGGCATCCAGGCCTCCCGCACTCCCCCGATGCACGAGCACGAGGGCGACGCCCAGGGCCTGCGCGTCCTCTATCAGACGATCGATCTGGAGCGGCTCGGCCTCGGCCCGGAGGCGCTGTCGGAGCTGCTCACCGCCGCCGAGCGCATGGGCTTTGCCGGCCTCAACATCACGCATCCCTGCAAGCAGGCGGTGATCCCCCATCTCGACGCGCTCTCGCCCGACGCGGCGGCCCTCGGGGCTGTCAACACGGTGGTGCTGCGGGAGGGCAGGCGGGTCGGCCACAACACCGACTGGTGGGGCTTCGCCGAGAGCTTCCGGCGCAACCTGCCGGGCGCCGCGCTCGGCCGCGTCGTCCAGCTCGGAGCGGGCGGGGCCGGGGCCGCGGTCGCGCACGCGCTGCTGACGCTCGGCGTTCAGGATCTCGCCATCGCGGACGTGGATCCCACCCGGGCGGAGCAGGTCGCCGAGGGGCTGTGCGGACGCTTCGGCGCGGGACGCGCCCGGGCCTCGACCGACCTCGCCGCCGACATGGCGCAGGCCGACGGCCTCGCCCATTGCACGCCGACCGGCATGGCGGCCCATTCCCGGCGACCTCGGACGGGCGTTCGACTTCGGTCGGCAGTCTCGCCATCACGCGCTTCCTGCGGCCGGTGAGCTATCAGGATCTGCCCGACGCACTCCTGCCGGACACCCTCAAGGCCACTGACCCGCTCAAGGTACCCCGCCGGATCGACGGGAAACTGGAGACATGACAGTTGGAAGGTTATTCCGGCATAAGCTCGCCCTACCGTCCAGCCAGGGGCAGTCTGCGCGCGGAAACCCTGTCAGGAATTCAAATGTCCGGAAAACGCTCGCAACCGGACGTTCGCGACACACGCTGCGAATGTCTGGAACGGGTCAGCCCCGGTCATTGCAGGCGAAGGCGTAGAGGGGCTTCTCACCCCTAGTGGCCCCTTCATAGCCAAGCTGATTGGGTTCTGACGCTATTGCGCCCCGCGCACGCCGCCAGCGCCCAAGCCCTTCGATTAGGCCCTCTGCTTCCAGGTCCTCGTCGCAGTTGCGATGCGCTCGATCTCGGAGTGGGTGTGGCCCGCGCAGAGGTCGGCGGAGGCGAGACGGTGCGCGGCTTCGGCCTCGACGTGTCCGGCGACCTCGACCTATCGGGGGCAGCCGGAGCTCTTCCCTGACGGCGACCTACCTCAGATGTGGGCGTGTATCAAGCCAAGAAGAAGGCAAAATGGGGAGAATGTCATGTGCATTCGCCGATTCACCGTGCGCAAGGCGCGTAAAGGCTGGGGCGTCTATTGCGCACACACGGGCGAGCCGGCCCGCGTCAACGGGCGGGAGCAGACAGGGCTGTCGCGCGAGGCCGCCACTGAGCTTGCCTCGTCGCTGAAGATACTCGCCTACATTCAGGCTGAGCTCGATGAGCGACGGGCGGGCAATCCTCACACGCTTCATTGAGGCGACAGGAGAGCGAGCGACAGGAGCACCATCCCGCGGCTCCATACGAGAGCGGTGGGGGAGGGGGTATTGAGGGTGCCTGAGTCGGACATGGCGGGACGCTACCCGCGGTCCGGGCGGTCGGCTATCCCTTGCTCTACGGGGCGAGAGTTGACCATCTCATTGGTCCTTCTTCTCGGCTCATAGAGACTCTGGCGGCGTTGGGCTTTCATTCGGTGCCTGAGTGTAATCCGCAGGGCGAAAGCCGCGGGCAGTGAGCTGCTGTGCCAGCGCGCTCGCGGCTTTGTTGAGGGACCTCTGTCGTCCCGGATGGTTGCCATTGTACCAGTAGGCGTGATGGTAGACGAATTGGTGCTGCCTATCAGTTCTTCGTCCGTCATACTCTCATCCGTGGTCAGGTCGTTGAACTCGGCGAGGGTGCGCCGGCTGCGGGCGAGCAGCCGGTCGATGTCGGCAAAGGCCGGATCGCTGGCCTCGTCCGCTGTCCAGAGCTCGTCCTCGTCATGCGATCTAACGGTCTCGTCGTCCTCGTCGGCCTCGACCGGATCAGGCCCAAAGCGCGGCCTAGCCCAGGGTTGCGCATCGGTGGCGTCACCGCGGCGCGGCGTCTCCGTCGATGGGCTCCCGAGCGGTGCTCCCGTTTCATCGGGATCGCCGCCTGAGGCTCCGAACAGGGCCGACCAGCCCTCGCGCGCGAAGGGCCAGTCCGGGCGGGCCGCGGCGATCCGGCGGCGGGTCGCGAGGACGTGCATGGCCCGGCCGAACGACCAGCCGGGGCAGGTCGGGATCGCAGGTCTCGGTCAGGTGGACCGTGGAGCCGGTCCAGTCCGTTCCGGACTTGGCCCGGAACCGGGCGTCGCTGTCGTAGGGCGTCTCGACCCGATCACCGGGGCCCGGCCCCTGTACGGGGACCAGCCGCACGCCGGCGCCGATGTCCGGGTCGTCCCCCGCGCGCATGAAGTGCCGCGCCCACACCCGGCGCAGCACGGCGACGGCGGGCAAGGTGGCGGCGAGCGGCGGCGCGCTCGCGCCATCCGGCGCGTCGAGCAGATGGTAGCCGTCCGCCCCGACCTGGAGCACGTACGCCTCGCGCTTGGGGCCGGTCTCTGGCAGGCGCGCATCCTCGATCCGGTGATCGTAGCGCTCGTGCCAATCGGGCGGAGCGACACCTCGCAGCCAGTCGGGGGCGACGGTCGCGATGGCATTGAGGGCCGCCCGCAGCGTCTCGGCCAGCAATTCGATCCGGTTGAGGTCGCGCACCGCCGCGAGCACATGAGTGCTGTCGGTGCGCTGGCGCCCGTGCGCCTTGAGCACGCCTTGGTCGCGCGCGGCGTCGAGGATGCGGGCCAGCAGCCGGCCGCGGAACTCGCACAGGACGCTGGAGTCGAAGCCGGGATCGGTCAGATCGAGGCCCAGCAGGTACTTCCTGTACCAGTCGATCCGGGCCCAGACCGCCTCGGCGGCCTGGCGGTCGCTCAGTCCTTCCCGGAACTGCAGGAGGGTGACGAGCGCGAGGCGCCAGGGTGCGTAGGCGGGCTGACCGCGCGTGGGATAGAGGTCGGCGAACGCGGCATCGGCGAAGATGGGGCCGAGGCAGGTGCGCAGCAGCAGGTAGGGGTTGCCGCGCCGGAATGCGGTTTGAGCGACGCGGGCGGTGTCCTCGGGCACTGGTGGGAGGGGCGGTTGCGGCCGGAGCGACATGGGCGGCCTCTGAGCGGAATGGCCAGCCTACACCCAGCACCCCCCGGAATTCGCCAACAGATGGGCCGCGCGCGGGCGCGCACCATCATGGGGAGGAAATGGGACGGCTGAGTCTGGCCCGGGACCGAGCGGCCAACCCTATTTCCGCAGCAGTATCCGACGATTTCTAAGACACTTAAACCTGTCAGGATTGCGTGTCAGGAAATCAAACGCGGATGCCAGCGGTGTCCTGCCCGCCTATGAGACCGGCCGCGGCAGAGCTGGGCGGGCCAGTGGAGTTCCATTGACAGGGGTCCCCAACCACGGCCCGCGGGACAGCGCATTCACCCGCCTATCGGCCAGCCACGTTCCATCCTTCCCGCCTTGATTGCCTGAAGGCGTCCTCGGGACGTGCGGCGGTGCGGCGGTAATTTTGCCAGACGCCCTTAAGGCGTCGGTAGTCTCCGTCGCATAGCCTGGCGGCCGCCTCCTCGCACCCGCCACCCCTCATGAATGTGCCCAGCACTACCCGCGTGACCGCGATCGTGACCCGGGTCAGCCTGCGGGCGGGTGCGGAGGACGACTTCGCGCGCTGGCAGGCCGCACTGACCCGAGTGGCCGGCGAGGCGCCGGGCTTCGTCAGCATCGAGGTCGTCCCGGTCGCCCCGCAGGCGCTGGACTGGCACGTCGTCCAGCGCTTCCGCACGGCGGCGGAGCTCGACGCGTGGCGCGGCGGCGAGGCCCGGGCGGCGTGCCTCGCGACGCTCAGGCCTCTGCTCCACCCCGAACAACCCGTCGCGCCGGACGAAGCCGCGCCCGACTTCCACGCGCTGGCCTGTGTGACCGAGGTGATCACGACCCGGGTGGAGCCCGGCCGGGAGCACGCCTTCCGCGCCTGGGCCGAGGCCGCGCAGGCCGCGCAGGCGCGCTTCCCCGGCTACGCGGGCACGCTCGTCCAGGCGCCTCTGCCGCCGCAAATCCCGTACTGGACGGCGCTCGTGCGCTTCGCGACGCCGGGCCAGCTCGACGCCTGGCTCGGCTCGCCCGAGCGGCAGGCGCTGCTCCGGCAAGCCGACCCGGCGGTCGCGACCTGGACCAGCCGGCGGCTCGACGGCCCGTTCGCGGGCTGGTTCTCGGAGGAGCCGGGCGCCGCACCGCCGGCCTGGAAGCAGACCACCCTGGTCCTGCTGGTGCTGTTTCCGGTGGTGATGCTGGAGATCCGCTTCCTCAGCCCGCTCACTGCCGGGCTGCCGCCGGCGGTGGCCACGTTTGTCGGCAACGCGATCAGCGTGGCGCTGGTGTCCTGGCCCCTGATGCGGGTCGCGGCCACCGGCCTCGGCTGGTGGCTGCGCCCGGCCCCGGGCCGCCGCCGGCGGAATGAGATCCTTGGCGCCTTCGTCCTGCTGGGGCTCTACGCGGCCGAGCTCGCCACCTTCACCCTCCTGCCCTGAGACGAAAGGATCCCTTCGATGACAGATGATGACAAGAAGTTCATGGCGCGCGCCATTGAGCTGTCGGAGAAGACCTCGCTCGTCGAGAGCGCCGGCGGGGTGTTCGGCTGCGTGATCGTCCAGGACGGCGAGATCCTGGCGGAGGGCGCCAATCGCGTGGTGGCCGAGAACGACCCGACCTGGCACGGCGAGATAGAGGCGATCCGCAAGGCCTGCAAGGCGCAGGGCAGCTTCAAGCTGCGCGACGCCACCCTCTACACCAGCGCCGAGCCCTGCCCGATGTGCATGGCGGCGGCCTACTGGGCCGGCATCAAGGCCATCTACTACGCCGCCACCAACGAGGACGCTCTCCGTTACGGCGACTTCGACGACAGCATGATCTACGGGGAGCTGAAGAAGCCGGTGAGCGCGCGCGCGATCCCGACCCGCCAGATCATGCGGGCTGAGGCGGTCGAGGTCTGGAAGAAGTACCACGAGAAGACCGACCGGGTGCCGTACTAGAGCGTCTCACTGCGAGGCGGACACCGCTTCGTCGCGGATAATGCGGCGAAGCGGTGCTGTTCTACTCAGAAGCAAGCAGCACGGGATGCCTAAGCCATTCGCGTAAGCGCGGCGTATGGAACCTGCGTAGCGTCACGAATATGTGGCGATTTAAGCCAGAACGAGATCTTTATTCTTGTGTGTTGATCAAAGAAGCAAGGCGGCGAAGCGCCAGGGTATAGCCTTGTGTGCCGAGACCTGCGACGACCCCATCGGCTCGGAGCGAAACGTAAGAGTGGTGGCGGAACGCCTCGCGCTTGTGGACATTGGAGATGTGCACCTCGATCACCGGCGCGTCGAAGGTGTTGAGCGCGTCGAAGATCGCCACCGAGGTATGGGTGAAAGCCGCCGGGTTGATGACGATGCCGCTGGCTGTATCCCGTGCCTCGGATCCAGTCGATGATCTCGTACTCACGGTTCGACTGGTGGAAGCGCAGGTCCAGGCCGAGTTCGCCGGCGAGCGCGCGGCACGCCGCCTCCACGTCGGCGAGGGTCTCGCTGCCGTAGATGTGCGGCTGGCGCTTGCCGAGCAGGTTCAGGTTCGGGCCGTTCAGGATGTAGATCAGACGACTCACGGCAGGGCCTCCGGAAACGCTCAGTAGGATACTCGGGCAACCGCCCGCAGCTCCTCGGCGGTGGTGGTGCCGAAGCCGAAGAACTCCAGATAGGCCGGGATCTGCTCGAACAGCATGTCGGTGCCGACCTGGATCGGGCAACCCTTCTCCTGGGCTGCCTCCAGGAACGGCGTGTGCTCCTGCTTCATCACCACCTCGCCGACGAAGGTGCCTGGGTCGAGGCGCGCCACGTCGACAGGCAGCGGATCGCCCTCCTTCATGCCGAGCGGGGTGGCGTTGACGACGACGTCGAAGCCCGTCGGGTCGTCGCTGCCGGTGCGTATCCCGAGGGCGGGATAGTGCTCGCGCAGCCGCCCGGCTAGGGCCTCAGCGGCAGTCGGGTTGTAGTCGTAGACCCCGATTTCCCCGATGCCGGCTGCCGCCAGCGACGCTGCAATGGCCGAGCCGACGCCGCCGCTGCCGACGACCAGCACCCGGGCGCCAGTCAGGTCGCGGCCTTTGCGCTGGATGCCGCGCACGAAGCCGGCCCCGTCGAACATGTCGCCGAGAAGGCTCCCGTCCGGGCGCAGCAGCACCGCGTTGCACGAGCCGGCGATCTTCGCCGTGGTGCTCACCTCGTCGAGGAGCGACACGGTCGTGATCTTGTGCGGCATGGTGACGAGCGCGCCGCGGATGTTGGTGAGGCGGAAGATCGACCGGAAGACGTCGGGATAATTCTCCGCCCTGACGCCCATCGGCATCACCACGGCGTCGATCCCGGTCTTCTCGAACCAGGGATTGTAGATCATTGGCGCCTTGAACGACTCGGTCGGGAAGCCGAGATGCGCGATCAGGGTCGTGGTACCTCGGATCATGGGCGTTAGCCTCATCATGGGTCTGTGCAGGGGCGGCTGCGACGCCGCCCCCTGTTGGCCCTAGGCGGTCTGGACGCGGGCGGGAGCGGAAGGGACCCGCTTACCGAGCGCGTGCATCGGCGTCCGATAAGTCTCGCGCGCGGTCATGATCGAGGCTGCCGCGATGGCACAGGTGATCATCACGAAGATTGCCACAGGCACCCAACCATCCTGCCCCTGACCCTGCACCACCGCCGCAATGCCGGGCGCGAAGCCGCCGATCGCAAAACCGATCTGGGTGCTGATCGCCATTCCGGACAGCCGGATACGAGTCTCGAACATCTCGGCGTAGAGGCACGGCCAGATGCCGTTCGCCGCGCTGTAGACGACGCCGGAGAGAAGCAGGCCGAGCACGTAGATCCACGTCACGTCCGCCCGGCTGATCGCCCACAGGTAGGGGTAGATCAGCACGGCGCAGCCGATCGCCCCGAAGATGAAGACCGGCCGGCGTCCGATGCGGTCGGCCAGCATGGCCCAGAGAGGGATCGCCGCCAGCGCGACCACATTGGCGAGGATCAACAGCGTCAGCATCGTCGGCCGCGGGATCTTCACCACGTTGACGGCATAGGAGAGCGTGTAGACCGCGAAGATCGTGCTGACCACCGAGATGATCGCGGCGAAAATCACACGCAACACGTCCGGCCACTGATCACGAAAGAGTGCCAGCACCGGGACGCGGGCATCGTGATGCTGTTCCTTCTCCTCCTCGAAGGCGGGAGTCTCCGGCAGGGTACGGCGAACCCAGAAACCTACCGCGACCACGATCAGGCTGAGGAAAAAGGGGATGCGCCAGCCCCAGGACAGCATCTGCTCCTCGGGCATGGCGGAGATTGGCAGGAAGGCGAGCGTCGCCAGGATCAGGCCGGCCTGAGTCCCGCTCAGGGTGAAGCTGGTGAAGAAGGCACGGCGGTCGGGCGGTGCATGCTCCAAAGTCATGGAACTGGCGCCAGCCTGCTCGCCGGCTGCGGAGACGCCCTGCAGCAAGCGTGCGATCACCAGGAGGATCGGTGCGAGAATGCCGGCTTGGCCGTAAGTCGGCAGGCACCCGATCATGAAGGTCGAGAAACCCATTAACAGCAGCGTGAAGGTCAGCACCTTCTTGCGGCCGAACTTGTCGCCGATATGCCCGAGGGCTACGGCGCCGAGAGGGCGGGTAATGTAAGCGACGCCGAAGGTGGCGAATGAGGCGATCGCTGCTGCCTGCGGGTTGTCAGGCGCGAAGAACAGTTTTGGAAAGATCAGCGCTGCAGCAGTGCCGTAGATGAAGAAGTCGTAATATTCTACTGCGCTGCCGATCCAGCTCGCCAGAGCCGCCTTCTTCGGCGCGTGAAGGCCTGGTGGCTCAAGCCCTGCGGAAGCAGAGTGATGATCGTATGGTGCCATGGTCGTGCGTCTCCTCCATCGAGGCGCCCGGTTCATGCCAGAATTGGCAGAAGACGAGGCGCGTAGTTCTGCGCAGACAGCCTGCCCGGGAGTCTGGCGCTCCCTCGACGGGTATGGATCAGGACGTCCTCGCGCTACTCGGGCGCAGCGGTTAGCCCACGAGCAGCCGTCGGGCCGCTGCCAAATTTGCCCGCACGTGCTCCTCGGGCGAGGACGTGCCGGCCATCGGCACCTCGACCGAGAGGGAAGCGGTCAGGGGCAGCGCTGCCAGCAGCGCTCCCAGGGGCAGCGCCCCTTCTCCCGGGATCAGGCGCCCGGCCCGGGCCTCCCGGATGATCCCGTCCGTCGACTGCGGCGCCTCCGCGGGCGCGTCGCAGAGCTGCGCGCTGCGGATCAGGTCGGCCGGTACTGCGCTTACGTCCTCGGGCGATCCTCCGGTCCGGGAGAGGTGGAGCGCATCGACCAGAACGCCGCCGTTCGGCCGCCCGGCGTTTTCGACCACCCTGACTGCATCGGGCAGGCTCGCGACCTGCCGCCACGCCATGCATTCCAGGTCCACGCCCATGCCGAACTCGGCCGCGAGGTCGCAGAGTTCAGCGAAGCGCGCGACCAAGCGGTCACGATCCGGATCGTCCCCGCACACGCTCAGCCGCTGCGCACCGAGCCCCGCGGCCGCCTCAAGGATGCCGGTGAGCGAGGCCGACGCGAAGTCCTCCCCGATGGTGACGAACTCGATGTCGTGAAGGTGCACCCCTTCGTCGGACAGAGCCTGTCGCACCTCGCGGAACGCGGCGCTCCGGGGCGGCAGCTCGTAGACCGGGGCACCCGGGAAGGCCGGATGGAGCCGCAGGCCGACCGATGCGTAGCCGGTCCGGGCCGCGAGCCGGACGAGGTCGAGCGGCGGCACCGCGATGCAGGTGAAGTGGGCCAGACCCAGCGGCTGGTCGAGAGAGGCATGCATGGCAGAGGCTTGAAGGGTCAGGGGGCGAGTTTGTCGGCGAGGTGCCGCTGCAGGTTGGTGCCCGTGCGGTGGATGTGCTCGCGCAGGCGAGCGCAGGCGAACTCGGCATCACGCGCGACCGCGCCCTGTGCGATCTCGCTGTGCTCCTGGGCGACGTTCCGGTCGCCGCCGGGCGTCCGGCGCAGGAAGGAGCGGCGGTAGCGATCGTTGAGGCTCAGGAGCACGCTGCAGAAGTTCAGCAGCAGCGGCATGCGGCAGCCGGCGATCAATGTGAGGTGGAACTCCCGGTGATAGGCTTCCCACTGCTTCAGCGTGTCCGGCTTGTCAGGGTCGCGCTCGATCCGGTTCATGCGATGGAGCGCGCGCATCACGTCGCCCTCCCAATCCACGGTGCCGACCGCGATCGCCTGCCGGAGCGCCAGGATCTCGAACTCCTCGCGCAACCGCGTGATCTCCTCCAGGTTCGACAGCGAGACCGGCGCGACGCGGTAGCCGCGATTGTCCTCGAACACGACGAGCCCGTCGGAGATCAGTCGGGCCAGCGCCTCCCGCAATGGGCTCAAGGAAACCCCAAAACTCTCTCGCGCGCGCTCCAGGTTGATCTTGCTGCCGGCTTCGAGCTGGCCGGAGACGATCGCCTCGCGCAGCCGGTCGACGAGCTGGCTCGCCATCGTGTTCTTGCCGTCGTCGACCAGGGCGAGGCCCGGCATGGTCGGCCCGAGGCCGGACCGCCTCTCGTCCTGATCACGCGTGGTGCGGCGGCTCCTCGCCTCGGTCAATGCGTCTCTCCCCCTGGGAAGCGCGGTCTCGTTGTTTCATCGACGTTCGTTACTAAAAACGATTTTTTCAGTCAAGTGCGATGTCGCTGCGGGTGTGGCCGCGGCATAGGGATAAGCCCCCGAGCCGATCAGGCGATCCCGATCCTCATGGTTGGCATCACGCCTCGCGAGCAGGCACCATCTGTAAAAACTTATATAACTCAGTATTTTATAGTTTCAATCTCCGGTCCGTTAGCGATCCTGTGCAGCGCGGGTGAGCCCAGGCGCATGAGATCCGTGAGGTAATCGCAGCGATATGGCGCACACCCGGTGCCGCACTGCCGGCCTGCACCGTCACCAAAAAATCGCTTCTTGACGAATAATCGATAATATGGGAGCAGGAGTCAGCGATAGGGAGGCCAAGTCATGCGCATCGAGCGCCAGCAGGACGTGACACCCGCCGTATTGGAGGTGATGGCGCGGACACGCGATCCGCGTCTGCGCGAGATCATGATCTCGCTCGTCACCCACCTGCACGGGTTCATTCGTGACGTTCGGCTCACCGAAGCGGAGTTCCGCGAGGCGACCGCGATCCTCAACGAGATCGGTGCCCTGGCCTCCGACACGCACAACGAGTTCGTGCTGATGGCCGGCTCGCTCGGCGTGTCCTCGCTCGTCTGCCTGCTGAACAATGGTGACCACGGCAACACCGAGACCTCGCAGTCGCTGCTCGGGCCGTTCTGGCGCCTCAACGCGCCGCGGGTCGAGAACGGTGGCACGATCGTCCGATCCGACACGCCCGGCGATCCGCTGTTCGTGAATGCGCGGGTGATCGACGGCCAGGGCCGGCCGATCGCGGGGGCGGAGGTCGATGTCTGGCATGCCTCGCCCGTCGGTCTCTACGAGAACCAGGATCCCGAGCAGGCCGAGATGAACCTGCGCGGCAAGTTCACGACCGATGCCGAGGGCCGCTTCTGGTTCCGCTCGGTGATGATGGTCGGCTACCCGATCCCGACCGACGGGGTCGTCGGGCGTCTCCTCAAGGCGCAGGACCGTCACCCGATGCGGCCGGCGCATCTGCACGCCCTGATCTTCAAGCCCGGCTTCAAGGTCCTGATCTCGCAGGTCTACGATCCGAACGATCCACACATCGACTCCGACGTGCAGTTCGGCGTGACCAAGGCCTTGCTCGGCGACTTCGTCCGTCACGACGCGCCGCATCCGAGCGTCACGGACGTGCCGGCGCCCTGGTACTCCCTCGACTACGCTTACGTCATGGAGGCGGGCGAGGCCGTGCTGCCGCGCCCCCCGATCAAGTGAATTCCAAAGGTTAGCGGAGCGAAGCACCGTGCTTGAACACGACCACCGGAAGGCCGCCGAAGCCATCCTCAAGGCCGAGCGCGAGCGGATCCCCTGCCCGCAACTGTCGAAGACCTTTCCGGCTATGGAACTCGCGGACGCCTACCGCGTCCAGGATCTCTGGGCCGAGGCGCGGATCGCCAACGGCGCGCGGCTCATCGGTCACAAGATCGGTCTGACCTCGCGCGCCATGCAGATGGCCTCGAAGATGACCGAGCCGGATTACGGCCGCATCCTCGACGATGCGCTCTACAATGACGGGGCGCGGATCCAGACCGAGCTGTTCATCAAGCCGCGCCTGGAGGTCGAGCTCGCCTTCATCATGGGCGAGGACCTGGAGGGGCCCGGCTGCCGCATCTACGACGTGATGCGGGCCACCGAGTTCGTCGTCCCGGCCCTGGAGATCATCGATTACAGGACCGAAGTCCCGCGGGCGATCGTCGACACCATCGCCGACAATGCGGCCTTCGGTGCCATCGTGGTCGGCGGCCGTCCGATCCGGCCCTTCGACGTCGACGTGCGGTGGATCGGGGCCACGCTGTCGCAGAATGGCATCATCGAGGAGTCCGGCGTCTCGGCTGCCATCATGGGCCACCCGGCCGCGGGCATCGCCTGGCTCGTCAACAAGCTTGCCGCTGTCGAGGCGAAGCTGAAGAAGGGACAGATCGTGCTCGGCGGTTCCTTCACGCGCCCCGTCGACATCAGGAAGGGCGACGTGATCCAGGCGGATTACGGTCCGCTCGGCGCCATCGGCGTCTCGTTCATGTAGGCAGTTCCGCTTGGGCTGGCTCTCGGGATCCGCCTGTCTGGATTTGCGTTGTGACACAAGTTCGAGCCCTAAAGCCGCTCGGCGATGACTCGCTGTTCGTCCAATAGTAGTTCCTGCGGACGTGCATCGGCCCGCCCGCAAAGTAAAACTATAAATATCTCAGGTCTGACTAGTGATTTTGTGCCAAAGGCACTGATCAATCTCAGGCCATTATCTTGATAAGATTTTGAGGCGACAGCTGTCCTGCCGCAACGCCGGCTGCACGCGACGCGATCAAGCGCGCGGCCGACCTGCAGGCGCGTCTCGTCTTCGCGCGCCAACTGGAACTGAGGTGACCATGAACCTGCCGGAGAACCGCTTCAAGCGCGCCCTGCGCGAAGGCCGCCAGCAGATCGGCCTGTGGTGCAGCCTGCCCGGTTCGTACGCCGCCGAGTGCGTGGCTGGCTCGGGCTACGACTGGCTGCTGTTCGACACCGAGCATTCGCCGGGCGACCCGCTGACCGTCCTCGCCCAGCTTCAGGCCGTGGCTCCCTACGACGTCGCCCCGGTGGTGCGGCCGGCAAGCAACGACACAGTGCTGATCAAGCGCTTCCTCGATCTCGGCGCACAGACCTTGCTGATCCCCTACGTGCAGGACGCGCACGAGGCACAGGCCGCCGTCGCGGCAACGCGCTACCCGCCCGAGGGCGTACGCGGCGTGTCCGGCCTGACTCGAGCCACCCGCTTCGGCCGGGTCGCGGCTTACGCCAAGCGGGCCTCCGAGGAGATCTGCGTGCTCGTGCAGGTCGAGACGCGCGAAGCGCTCGACCGTCTCGAGGAGATCGCCGCCGTCGAGGGCGTCGACGGCATCTTCGTCGGACCAGCGGATCTGGCAGCGAGCCTCGGCCATGTCGGCGAGCCCGGACACCCGGAGGTGGTGTCCGCCGTCGAGGACGCCGTGCGCCGTATCCGCGCGTCCGGCAAGCCGGCCGGCATCCTAACGCCGGATCCCGACTTTGCCCGGCGCTGCATCGCGCTCGGGACCACCTTCACCGCGGTCGCCATCGATGTCGGCGTGCTCGCACGGGGTACGGAGGCGGTGATGCGTCAGTTCACGGCGGGCTGAGCCCATCAATCCCTCCCCCTGTACAGCAAGGACGATCCATGCCGACCGATATCGCTCACTTCATCGACGGTGCACGAGCGCCCGGCCGCTCGGGCCGCACCGTGCCGTCGTACAACCCGGCTACCGGTGAGGAGACGGGCCGTGTCCATCTCGCGAGCACGGCCGAGGTCGATGCGACTGCGGCCTGTGCCAAGCACGCTTTCCCGAAGTGGGCCGCGACTCCCCCTTTGCGGCGCGCCCGCATCCTCAATCGCTTCCTGCGTATCGTCGAGGAGCGCATCGACGAGCTCGCGGCGGTGATCACGGCCGAGCACGGCAAGGTGCTCTCCGACGCCAAGGGCGAGATCCAGCGCGGCATGGAGGTGGTCGAGTTCGCCACCGGTGCGTCGCAGCTCCTGAAGGGCGAGATCACCGAGAACGTCGGCACCCGGGTCGACAGCCACGCGCTGCGCCAGCCGCTCGGGGTGGTCGCCGGCATCACGCCGTTCAACTTCCCCGTCATGGTGCCGATGTAGATGTTCCCGGTCGCGCTCGCCTGCGGCAACTGCTTCGTGCTCAAGCCATCCGAGCGTGATCCCTCCGCTTCCCTGTTGATGGCGGAGTGGCTGAAGGAGGCAGGGCTGCCGGACGGCGTGTTCTCGGTGGTCCAGGGCGACAAGGAAGCGGTCGATGCCCTCCTGCACAACCCGGACATCGCCGCCGTGAGCTTCGTCGGCTCGACGCCGATCGCCCGCTACATCTATCGGACCGCCGCTCTCAACGACAAGTGCGCCCAGGCGTTGGGCGGGGCCAAGAACCACATGATCATCATGCCGGATGCCGACCTCGATCAGGCGGTCGACGCCCTGATGGGCACGGCCTACGGCTCGGCCGGCGAGCGCTGCATGGCGATCTCGGTGGCGGTGCCGATCGGCGAGGACACCGCCGACCGGCTGATCGAGAAGCTGGTGCCGAAGGTGCGTGCCCTGAAGGTCGGGCCCGGCACCGACCCCGAATCCGAGATGGGGCCGCTGGTCACCGCGCAGCACCGCGACAAGGTGAAGGGCTACATCGACCGCGGCGTCGCCGAGGGCGCCGAGCTGGTGGTCGACGGTCGCGGCCTGACGCTGCAGGGCTACGAGAACGGCTACTTCGTCGGCGGCACGCTGTTCGACCGCGTCATGCCCGAGATGATGATCTACCGGGAGGAGATCTTCGGGCCGGTGCTGGCCGTCGCCTGGGCGCCGGACTACGCGACGGCCGCGCGGATGATCAACGAGCACGAGTTCGGCAACGGCACCGCGATCTTCACCCGGGACGGCGACGCGGCGCGGGAATTCGCCCACCCGCCGATTGCGGCAGGCGGTGTCATGGCACGACGCCGTCCTCTGTCGATGACCTGCCCGCGCTGTCCCACGGCCGGGCGCAAGGCACAGCCGTTCCGAGGAAGGGACGGAGTGTGCGGTTGAGAGCGGGCGTGCAGAGAACACGCCTCGCCGAGGGGAGATGAACGTGACCACAGAGCGCATCGACGTGCAGAACGTCATCGACGGCAATCCGATCTCGCGCCTGCAGATGCGCGTCATCCTGCTGTGTTTCCTAGTCGTCTTCCTCGACGGCTACGATACGGCCGTGATCGGCTTCGTGGCCCCCGCCCTGGCCAAGGCCTGGAGCGTCCCGCCCCCGGCCCTCAAGCCTCTGCTCAGTGCGGCCCTGTTCGGCCTCGCTGCTGGCGCGCTCGCGGCCGGCCCTCTCGCGGATCGCATCGGCCGGAAAGTCGTGCTCGTGATCTCGGTCGCGCTGTTCGGCGGGCTGACGCTTCTGTCCGCCTTCGCCACCGACCTGACCCAGCTGACGATACTGCGCTTCCTCACGGGCCTGGGTCTCGGTGCCGCCATGCCGAACGCGACGACGCTCACCGCGGAGTACTGCCCCGCGCGGCATCGCTCCTTCCTCGTCACGGTGATGTTCTGCGGGTTCACGCTGGGGTCGGCCGGCGGCGGGTTCCTCGGGGGCTTTCTGATCCCGGCTTATGGTTGGCAGAGCGCCTTCTGGGTCGGGGGCCTCGCTCCTCTCGCACTTGCCGCAGCGCTGATCACCCTGCTTCCGGAGTCCGTGCAGTTCCTGGTCGTCCGGCGCGGCGGAGGCATGCGTGTCGCGGGCATCCTGCGCCGGCTCGCACCCGGACGCGCCGTCACCGGCGACGCGGTGTTCGTGACGCCGGATCTCGGAGCAGCCCAGGCGAGATCCTCTCTGGGCTCCCTCTTCCAGAATGGACTCGCCGCCGGCACTGCCTGCCTCTGGTTGACCTACTTCATGGGGCTCCTGGTCATCTTCCTGCTCCGCAGCTGGCTCCCGACGCTCGTGACCGGCGCCGGGCTCAGCCTGGAACGCGCCGCCATGCTCGGTGGCGCGTTCGAACTCGGCGGGACGGTGGGCGCACTCCTGGTCGCCTGGTGCATGGACCGCTTCGGTGCGCATCGTGCCATCGCGCTCTCGTACCTTCTGGGTGCCGTGACGGTCTGCGTGGTCGCGTACCTCGTCGCCGCTCCTCTTCTGCTCGCTCCGGCGATCTTCATGGCGGGCTTCTTTCTCAGCGGCTCGCAAACGTCGCTCTCTCCGCTCGCAGCCGCCTTCTATCCGACCCACGCTCGCGCGACGGGCGTGGCCTGGATGCTCGGCATGGGCCGCTTCGGCGGCATCCTCGGCGCTCTGTCGGGTGGCGTGCTCCTGGGTCTCGGCTGGGATTTCCAGGCGATCCTGACTGCCCTCGCAGTACCAGCCCTCGGGGCTGCGGCAGCCATCTGGTTCAAGGGACGATGGCGGGGGCGCGAGATCGGAGGCGGCCAGCAAACGGCAGGCCTGCAACTCGGTCACGGCTGAGCAGCAGGCCTGGACGGGCATCTTTCGTGGGCATGGAGACAGGAACGATGGGCGGGCACGACGTGAAAACTCTCGGTTGGCCAACAGACAACCCCTTACGCGTCGCCATCAATCTCGGAAACTCGGCGCTCGCGCGTGAGGATTGTGACGGACAATTGCGAGGAATTGCAGTCGATCTTGCTTTCGCCCTCGGGGATTGGCTTGGCTCATCGATCCGTCTCGTAATCTTTCCATCAGCTGGCGCCGTCATGAAGGCCGTTGACGAGGATGAATCGGATGTTGCGTTCCTCGCCATTGATCCGGCGCGTGCCGACCGCGTCGCGTACACGCGCCCCTACCTGCTCATCGAAGGGGTCTTTGCGGTGCGCGAGGCGAGCCCAATGCGAGATGTGGGCGATGTCGACCGACCTCGTGTACGGATCGCGTCGGCTGCCGGTGCTGCCTACCATAGCCATCTGACCCTGGCTCTGCAGCACGCCGAGTTGGTGACAGTGCCCACGCCAGGCGATGCTCTCCGGCGTCTTGGCGAGGGCGCCTGTGATGTGGCGGCGGGAGTGAGACAGGCGGTCGAGGACTTTGCAAATCAATGTGAAGGCATACGTGTTTTGCCTAGTCGCTTCATGGCTATTGAACAGGCAGTGGCGACGCCTCTAAGAATGAAATTTGATGTGAATTTGTTCGATAAATTCATAAGAGAAATAATAAATATAGGAAAACTTGATGATTTTTTGATAAAAAATGAACACGACACATCTATTTGAACTGGTCAGATATATATGCTCCAGTGGACCGGTCCAAACGGTATGTAAGAAAAACGACCGTTTTCCTGACAGCGCTGAGAACCGCCTCCACTGACGCATTTGACGCGAGAGCGCCACGCGCCGGCGGATGTCAGGAAACCGTGTAGGGAAAACAACTGTCAGGAATACGCTCATGTGGCATTGTCCTGACATGCTCGTCGGATACGCCCGCGTCTCCACCCAGGACCGGAACCTCGACCTCCAGCGCGACGCGCTGACCAAGGCTGGCTGCGAACGCATCTTTGAGGAGAAGAAGTCCGGCAAGACGGGCACCAAGCGCCCGGCATGCCGCCCGTCCCAACGGGAAACAGCCAGCGCGAGCCTCAATCACAGCCCAACCCGAGATCATGCGGGAACCCTGGCTCGGAGCGCACGGTAGACGCTCGTGCGCGAGATCCCGAGCTGGCGAGCAATGGCCGTCGGGCCCGTCCCGGCCGCATGGCGCCGGCGGATCTCCGCGTCGGGCACGGTCTTCGCCCTCCCCTTCCCCGCATAGACGCCAGCCGCCTTCGCCGCCTCGATCCCAGCCCGCTGCCGCTCCAGGATGAACTTGCGCTCCATCTCCGCCACCATGCCCAGCACGGTCACCACGATCCGGCCGACCTCGCCGCCCGTCGTCAGCTCCGGATCGAGGATGCGCAGCGAGGCGCCCTTCTGATCGAGCTCATGGACGAGGTTGAGGACGTCGCGCGTCGAGCGGCCGAGCCGGTCGAGGCGCACCACCACCAGCTCGTCGCCCTCGCGCAGGAACTGCATCACCGTCGCCAGCTCCGGCCGGTCGTCGGCCGACTTGCCCGACATCGTCTCCGAGCGGATCACCGAGCAGCCCGCCGCCTTCAGCTTCGCGAGCTGGATGGTGAGGTCCTGATCGGTCGAGGAGACCCGGGCGTAGCCGAAACGGGGCATGCGGGGCTCGAAACCGTACCAAAAGAGTGGCTTGCGCCGGCAGGGCGTACCATAAACCGAAACCGGCCCTTTTGGCACGGCCTGGCTGCGTACCAGCCGTCTGGACCGGAACGGTATACCCTTTTATGCCGTGTCTGCCGTGACAGAGCCGCCGCTTGGTGCCAGTGTCGCCGATGAGGAGTGAAGCTGATTCGCTCCCTTTTGTTGAAATGGGCCCACATCGATGCCAGAGCCTCTGCGCCGCACAGTGCAAGTTGCGGGAAATGGGAGGATGAACCTTCCTGCCGACATGCGCCGCGTTCTGGGCTTGACCGGCCCGGGCCGCGTTATCCTCACTCAGGATGAGGACGGTATCCGCATCACAACGGCCGATCAGGCCCTCAAGCGGGTGCGTGCACTCGCCGCCCCTTTCCTCCAGGGGCGCGGATCTGTGGTCGACGAGTTCATCGCGGAGCGGCACGCTGAGGCGGCCCGTGAGGCGGCCGAGGGACAGGACGAACCGCATGCCTGATCCCGTGCTCGATGCGGGCTTGTCGCAAACTCGGGTTCAGGCCGCAGGAGGGCCTGCTCGGCCCCGCTTTCACGCTTTGTTCGCGACGGGAAGTCCGAAGCAGTACGCCAGCAGCTGGTTCTGCTCCCGCACGGTCCAGGCCCCCGCAAACCCGAAGCCCTTGCGCAGCCACAGCATGGCCTCGAAGCCCTGGATCGTCCGCCGGGCCGTGGTGAAGGAGGGAACCCGCCCACCCGCGGCATCGGCCTCTTCACCCGGAAGTGGTCGCTCTCGATCCCCTGCTGCAGGTGCTTGGTGACGTGGTGGGTGGGCGTGCGCGGCAGCAGACCGTCCTGCCGGCTCTCGGCGAGGGCCGGCGGATAAGGACCAGCGCCGTCCGTGCCGATCCGGTCCGGGGCGAGCAGCGGTTCCTCCCGCAGCATCTTGCGGAAGAAGCGCTTGGCGGCGTCAAGATCGCGGTTCGCGGTGAGGAGGAAGTCGACCGCTTCGCCGTGCTTGTCGATGGCCCGGTACAGATAGCGCCACTGGCCGCGGATCTTGATGTACGTTTCGTCGACGCGCACCGAGCCGCAGTGCGGCTTGCGAAACATGCGCAGCCGGCGCTCGATGGCGGGGGCATAGGCGAGCACCCAGCGATTGATGGTGGAGTGGTCGACCTCCAGGCCGCGTTCCAGCAGCATCTCCTCGATATCGCGATAGCTGAGCGCGTAGCGCAAGTACCAGGAGACGACCTGGACGATCAGCGTGGCTTCGAAGTGCCGGCCCCTGAAGTCACCGCGGGCCTGTCGCTTCAGCTTGAGGACGAGGGCGTGGAGGATCATGGGCCGGCTCCGGAGGGAGGCGGCAAGCTGGGCGGCTGTGGCTAACGACCGGTGAACGTGGGCCCATCCGCGTTTGCGACAGGCCCGGATACGGCGCGCAGATTCCTCGAAGTCGTCGAGGCAAAGAATCCCACGAAGTCTACGCGGCAGGCCCTTCATCTCGGCCGGGAAGATGCCGCGAGCCGGCTGTGCATCCGGTTCACCCGTCACCGAGCGCCCGCCAGCGCTGAATATAGGTGCCATGTCTGTCACTTCCTCAGCAGAGGCCTGGACTCAATTGACCCGCTCCAGCCGCGCGAGAGACTCGACGATAGTCGTCACCACCGTGACGTTCATCAGCAAGCGAGACCCGTGAGCAGGAACGTCGAGCCCCAGCTGCTGTCGAGCAGCAGGCCGACGATCGCCCGCATGTCACCCCAGCGATGCTCATATGAGGGCTATGTATGGTTCTGACTTCTGTGCCGTATATCATAACTATAAGCATTCTCAATGGACTCTTAAATTTAAGAGCATCTATAAACTGTCCAATACGGGCAACCGATCTCGCGATCCGCGGTGCTGCAGTACGCGAGCGTAAGACATGCGCAGGTGAAGTTGCATAGCCCGCCGCCCGAGCTCACCGTCACGAATACGGGCCGCGAAGGCGATATCTCGGTGATGATGAAGGCTTTGATTCAATTCTTCATAGGAGTATAGAAAGAAAGACCGCACGACAACCGGCATGTCGATCATAGTCTCAAGAATAGATCGAAGACGGGGCGATCCAGCAAAAATTATCAGCGTGTGGTGAAATTTTCGATTTACTTCTTGTATGATCCCAATGGCATCATCGTCATTTTTGGCAATAGCGTCTGCCATGATACAATTGCACGACTCAAGATGCTCAACCAGCGCACCTCCCCCTCGCTGAACGGCGAGCTCTGTTGCATGCGGTTCGAGCAGCATGCGAAGCCGAAACGTCTCCTCGATGTCCGCCTCGCTCCACTCTGCCACGTGGATGCCATGACCGGCATCTGTCGCGAGCCCGTCCTCCACGAGCCTTTTCAGTGCAGCCCGGATCGGCGTGCGACTGAGACCAAACTCTTGGGCGAGCGGTTCCTCACGGAGATGGAAACCCGGCCGATAATGGCCACCCACGAGTCTCTGCCGCAGGACGCCATACGCTCTGTCTTGTCCCCGTCCCATTCGGGCGACCCCCGTGCCCTCGAAGCTGCTGAACTCTAACGCCCTGCAGGCGCCGCGGGCAACCAGCTCCGACCCTACGTTTGTACATATTTTGTATAAACGTAGCGGACATTTGCGCGCTTTGGCGTCGCCTGTTGACAGTTTGTATTTTTCCTGTATGGCGTATCGCACCAAACGGAGGAACGCGCGTCGGGGAGGCGGTAGCGGCGGGTAGGCCGTCCCGCGATGCTTAGATCAACGGCGACGGTTATCATCGGCGATGATCTTGAACGCATGCCTCGCGGGCGACGAGTTTTTGCGTTTCGCCGCGCCCCATCGCCTTGCGCGTTCGCCGGACGCATAAGTCACAGCACCTTTCCACGCCGCAAGGAGCTGCGCTGCGAAGGAAGATGCGGCGTAGTCAATCACGGCCCGTTCTGATGTTTTCAGAACGGGAAAAACTTTGAATGGCAAAAAACGCTCAAGACGCCGATTGTTGGTTGTATATGGGCGAATGCTCATTCGGCGGATGGCAGAGCGGACTATCGATCAAAAACCAACGCTTCTAAGGGAGGAAGTTATGGTACTGTCTCGTCGTGGCTTGATCGCCGCTGGCCTGTCTGCGCCTTTCATTGCTCAGTCAAATTTCGCCCAAGCGGCGCAGCACACACTGAAATTCGTCTACCCAGATACACCCTCGCACCCGTTCATGCAGGTCGCCCGACGCTTCGCCGACAGCGTCAAATCAAGGACTGAGGGCGCAGTTGAGGTGCAGGTCTTCACGACAGGGCAGCTCGGTTCCCAAGGTAACATGCTCACCGGCATGCAGACCGGCATCATTGACCTCTGCTGTCATACGTCGGGCTTCGTCCAAACGCTCTACCCGAAATTCATGGTCGTCGACCTGCCCTTCCTCTTCAAGGACGCGGAGACTGCCGAACGCATGCTGGATGGCCCCATCGGGCCGAAACTGCTGCAAGATCTGCCGAGCAAGGGTATCTATGGTTTATCCTATGGCCATTTCGGCTGGCGGGTGGTCTCAACGATAGGCCGCTCGGTCAAGGTGCCAAGCGAAGCCAAGGGGATGAAAATCCGTGTTCAACCCGGCGCAATTTACGCCGCGATGTTCAACACGCTCGGCGCCAACCCTATCCAAATTGACCTGTCTGAGATTTATCTCGCCTTGTCTCAGAGCGCGATCGAAGCCATCGAGACCCCGATGATTTCGATGGCAGCGTCGAAACACGACGAGGTGATCAAGGTTATTACAAAGACTAATCACGTCTACAATCCAGGAATTATGATGGCAAGCAAGCGCAAGCTTGATAGCCTTGCATCCAAATACCAGCAAGTAATTCGAGAAGCGTCGTTCGAGATGACTAAGGACGCGCGCTCCACAATTTCCAAGGCAAGCCAAGAGGTCGAAGGCCGTTTTGCGTCGCAAGGAATCACGATCCAGCCTGCTGATCGTGCCGCCTACAGGACCGCAATGCAGCCCGTCTACGATCAGTTCCGGCCCATCATCGGTGCCGATCTGATGGACGAAGTCCTGAGCCAAGTGGCCTGACCCTTGGGAGGTGTGACGTGGTGAACATTCTGGCCAACGGTGCGCCGGAGGCAGTCCATCTCGGATCGGCTCCGGCCCCAGAAGCTCTGCCCGAGCGCGGAGCCCTCGCACGCGCCTACCAGCGTGTCATGGAGATGATCGGCTGGCTTGCCCGGGCTGTCTTGTTCGTCGTGCTCGTCGGAGAGCTTTGCCTTATCCTTGTCGAGGTTAGCCAGCGCATTTTCTTCGGCCACTCCTTCCTCTGGGCCGAGGAGATCTCGCGCCTGGCGCTTCTCACGATCGCCTTCATCGGCGGGGCGCTCGCCTATAGGAGTCACCAGCACACCACGGTCGCGCTCGTCACCGACGCACTCTCCGCGCCACTCCGCCGGATGGTGATGGCGATGATAGACGTCACCATCCTCATGATTGCCGCCGTGGCATTCCTGGCTGCGACCGATCTGCTTCAGATCAACGCTCAGTCGATCATGCCGATGCTGCAATGGAATCTCGGCCTCACGGTTGTGCCATTCATTGCCGGCATGCTGCTAATTGGGCTCTTTGCAATTGAGCGTCTGCTCATCGTGCATCGGTTGGTTCCGGTTGTGCAAGCCGCGATTGCCGCCGGGATCATCGGTGGAATCGTTTACACGATGAGCCTTATTCCCGAGATCCGCCTGGAAACGGGTTCGGCACTCGTCGCGATGTTGGTCGTATTTTTCGCCATCATCTTGCTTGGTCTGCCGGTTGCATTCGCGATGCTGCTCGGGTCAATCCTCTTTTTGCTGGCGACTGACCTCGCACCGACTGTCGCGGTCGCTCAGAATACAATCGACGGCTCAGGGCATTTTATTCTCCTCACACTGCCGTTCTTCATCTGGGCCGGCATGATCATGGAAAAGGGCGGCATCAGTCGCCGGCTGGTCGGATTGGCAATGGCGCTGGTCGGCCATTTCCGTGGCGGCTTGCTGCAAGTTGTCATCATGACAACGTACTTGGTTTCAGGGGTCTCGGGATCAAAAATCGCCGATGTCGTCGCAGTCGGCTCAGTCATGCGCGACGAGCTGGAGCGCAAGGGATACCACCCGAAGGATGGTGCCGCCGTCCTGTCGGCCTCTGCAGCCATGTCGGAGACGATCCCGCCCAGTATCGCCATGCTGGTCTTGGGCTCGGTTGTTCCGGTCTCGATCGGGGCCATGTTCATCGCGGGCCTGTTACCGGCCGCAGTGCTGGCTCTGATCCTCATGGCGTTGGTGTACGTCATGGCGGTCCGCAACCCGACCATCCATGTCGAGAAGGCGAGCAGGGCCGTCGTTGTCGAGGCCACTCTCGGTGCGATCCTCCCGTTGCTGATGCCAGCGATCCTTGTCGTGGGGATCAAATTTGGCCTTGCGACGCCGACCGAGGTGTCCTCCGTTGCCGTTCTCTACGGTATTTTGCTGTGCGCCCTCGTCTACCGATCGATCGGGTGGGGTAGTTTCATCAAGATCGCTGTCGAGTGCGCGATAACCTCGGGCATGGTGCTGTTCATCATCGCTGCCGCGGGCTCCTTCGCCTGGATCATGGCGGCCGGCAACCTTCCTCAGCACCTCGTGACGCTCCTCCACGCCGCCGGCGACAACCGCTATCTGTTCCTGGCCGGCTCGATCCTGATCCTCATCGTAGTCGGCTCGCTTCTTGAGGGGCTGCCGGCCCTGATCATTCTCGGGCCCATCCTCTATCCGATGGCGACGCAACTCGGCATCGATGGTGTGCACTACGCCATGGTGCTGCTGCTCTCGATGGGTGTTGGCATCTTCATGCCACCCTTGGGCATCGGCTTCTACGTGGCCTGCTCAGTCATGGGTACGAGCGTCGAACAGACGTCGAAGGCGATCCTTCCATATCTGCTCGCGCTTCTGTTTGGTATTCTCGCAGTATCGGCGGTTCCATTCTTCTCATTGGCACTGTTGCATGTATTTGGACGCTGAATGACATCTCGATTTCTGCCAAAAAATGCGGCATGCGTGAAATTCTCTCGACGGCGGAGCAGGTGATGACGTTCGCAGACTTTCATGGAGCGGCGGACTGCCATTTTCACATCATGGATGAGGCGTTTCCCACCGTGCCAAATCCGGCAGTTCGAAACCGTACGGCTGACGTTGCTCAGTATCGCGCCTTTGCGGCTGAAGTCGGCACGACGCGGGGCGTAGTCGTGCAACCCTCGCTTTATGGAACGAACAACAGTCACACACTCGAGGCCCTGCGAGCTCTCGGCGCCGGCTATCGGGCCGTCGTGGTGATTGATGAGAGCGTGCCGATGGCGACGCTCCGTGCATGGGACCGGGTCGGCGTTCGAGGCGTCCGCTTCAACCAGGTCCAGGCGGGCGCGACCACGATGGCCATGATGCCTGCCGTCGCGCAGCGGATTGCCGATCTTGGCTGGCACATTCAGCTCCACATCAAAGCAAGCGCACTCGCCGAGCACGAGGCAATGTTGCGCGCGCTCCCCGTTCCGCTGGTCCTCGACCACGTTGGGCGTGTCGAGCACGCCGACATGGCCCGTCCGGGCTTCGATACCATCCTACGGCTGCTCGCTGGCGGGCGGACTTGGGTGAAGCTCTCGGCGCCTTACCAGGACAGCCGGAGAGGCCCGCCAGGCTACGAGGATGCCGTCGAGGTCGGACGTCGGCTGGCCAGCGAGAACGAGGATCGCCTCGTCTGGGGATCGGACTGGCCCCACGTCACCGAGCCAGAGAAGCCGGAGGCAGGTCCTCTTAGCACATTTCTGGCCGCGAGCCTCAAGGACGAGGGGCGTATTCGCAAAGCGCTCATTCAGAATCCCGCATTGCTCTATGGCTTCTGACGACGAGCCAAGGGTTTGCCGATCAGGCGTGCTCCGAACAATGATCCTTTTTAAAGAGGAGATTGTAACATGGCAGTGCAAATCGTGACCGCAGGGCCCGTGCCCTCTACGCTTCCCGCAGCCGAAGAGCAAGAGCTTCGCGCTTTGGTCACACCCCTCATCAGCGATAATCTGGACCGTCTTGCTGGAATAGTCGGGCTTAATCGATATAACGGCAAGGGTAAAATCGTCGGTACAGCCATCACAATTAAGACCCGCCCCGGTGACAATCTCGGCATGTACCAGGCTATGACCATGATGCAGCCTGGCCACGTCCTCGTCGTCGATGGTGGAGGTGACCTCAACAATGCCCTGTGTGGTGACCTGATGCGGGCCTACGCGGTCGCGCGCGGCTGCGCCGGCTTCGTGATCGATGGAGCGATCCGCGATGTCACCACCTTCGCCGCCGGCGATTTTCCCTGCTACGCCCGCGGAGTCGTGCACCGCGGACCCTACAAGTCGGGTCCGGCCCACATCAACGTGCCCGTTTGCATCGGCGGCCAGGTTGTCAACCCGGGAGACGTCGTCGTGGGCGACGAGGATGGGCTGGTCGTCTTCGCGCCTGAGCAAGTCCGCTACGTCGTGGAGAAAGCCAACGCCAAGCTGCGTCAAGAGCAGGCCATTATGGCCGAAATTGAGGCCGGAGCACCGCGTCAGGAATGGCTACACGGGATGATCGAAAGCTTCGGCATTAAGCCGCATGTCACCGAGCTCTCTGCTCCTCAACAACATCGCAGTTAATTCACGCGAGAAGCCAGCCTGCATCTGACAATACGTCCCGCGTACGGGATCTAAGGAGCGGTTATACACGCTCTAAGACATGCAGGCCATTCGCCGGAGGAAGCAGCATGTATAATGCCACTGCTAACGCGGACCCGATTCTATCACCGAAAGCCGCGACCCGGTTTCGTTGGGTCGTGATGAACTTAATCTTTGTTGTTTATACGTTGGCGGCCGCTGATCGGGCCAATATCGGCATCGTGCTTCCCTTCGTGAAGAAGGAATTCGCGATGTCAAACACCGAAGCCGGTGCGGTCGTCAGCCTGTTCTTCATCGGCTACTCCGTCATGCAGATTCCCGCGGGCTTTCTCGTCCGGAAGCTCGGCACGCGGACTGTGTTTCCGATCTTCATGCTGCTGACCTCGTTGTTCACTGGGCTTCTGGGCACCGCCGGCTCTGCTCTGGCGATGAAGCTGAACCGACTGGCCCTCGGGTTCGCTGAGGCACCGCTCCCCGTCTCCATGCTCTCGACGATGAACCGTTGGTTCCCCGCGCGGGAGAAGGGCACGGCGGTCGGCCTGTTCCTCGCTGCTGCGAAGTTCGGTCCCGTGATCGTACCTCCGCTCGGCGCGCTGATTATCGCTACGCTCGGCTGGCAATACGTGTTCTTCGTCTGTGCCATGCCAGGGTTGATCTTCGCCGTGCTGTGGTACTTCCTCGTGGTCGACGATCCGGCTCGCAGCCGCTTTGTGTCCGCGGCAGAGGTCGCCCACATCCGTGACGAGGCGCCGATACAGTCGGCCGCCGCAGCGAACTCTATGCCGGTAACGATTGCCGCTGAACCGTCCAAGGGCCGGTTTTCGCGCCTGGATCGGGTGATCCGCGGCCGCCGCGTCCGTCTGATCGCGACGGCCAAGGAGACCTTCCGATCCGGCAACATTTGGGGGCTGGCTCTCGGCTACCTGATGATGACCGGTATCATCAACGTTATCCTGGCCTGGTTGCCGACCTACCTGACCAACGTCAAACATTTCTCGTTGATGAATGTCGGGTTCGTGGCCTCCGCGCCATTCGTCGGTGGCGTCCTCGGCAACATCATCGGTGGCTGGTTCTCGGATAGGATCGTGGGCAAGCGGCGCAAGCCGACCATCCTCATCAGCGCGATCTCGACCGTGTTCATGATGGTCGCGTTGATCCAGGCGCCCAACGAGCCGGTGACGCTCGCGACCCTGCTGTTTCTCACAGGCTTCCTGCTGAACGTCGGCTACTCGTCCTTCACCGTGTATCCAGCCGGGCTGACCACCAAGGACGCCTATCCGCTCGCCGTCTCGGTGGTGAATACCGGCGGCCAAGCCGGTGGCGCACTGTTCCCGTTCCTCACGGGGCTGCTGCTCGACGCCTATAGCTGGGATGCCGTGTTCCTGTTCCTGGGCGCCTCGTCCCTGGTGGCGCTGGCCGTCATGCTGCTGGTCGTCGAGCCGATCGAGACCGAACCCGGAGCTGCGATCCAGTAAGCCGGCTCCTGCCGGTCGCTCGTCTCAGCCGCCGTCATAGTCACGGCGGCCTGAAGCTCCTCAGGGAACCGCGTCGTCCGGAAGAATGGCCGACGCCGAAGCGAGTGCCATGATCCCCGCCCTGACCAGTCTCCCAATTCCCACGTCGCTTTATGCGGCCTTCCTCGCCGAGCTCCGGGTGCGGGGCTTCGTGGGCGAACTGTCGGATGGGATCGCAGATCGAACGGTGCTGGCCACCGACAATTCGATCTATCAGATCCGGCCCGAGGCCGTGGCCTTCCCGCGCGACCGGGACGATCTCGTCCGGATCGGGGCGCTACTCGGCGACCCGCGATTTGCCGAGGTCCGGGTCTCGCCGCGCGGGGGTGGAACCGGCACCAACGGCCAGTCCCTGACCGGCGGCCTCGTGGTCGATGTCTCCCGCCACATGAACCGCATCCTGGAGATCGACGTCGAGAACCGGGTGGTGCGCGTCGAGCCGGGCGTCGTGAAGGACCAGCTCAACCGGGAGTTGGCCCGGCATGGTCTGTTCTTCGCTCCCGAACTGTCTACGTCGAATCGGGCCACCATCGGCGGCATGATCTCCACCGACGCGTGCGGCCAGGGCTCGTGCCTGTACGGCAAGACCCGCGACCACGTGCGCGAACTGACGACCGTCCTGACCGACGGTTCGGTCTGGACGTCACGCCCGCTCGGGGACGAGGACCTGGCCGCCGTCTGCGCGCGCCCGGATCGCGTGGGCGAGATCCACCGTGTCGTGAACGAGATCGTCACGCGCGATGCCGCCCTTATCGAGGAGCGCTTTCCCAAGCTCAACCGTTGCCTCACCGGCTACGACCTCGCCCATGTCCGGGACAGACAGGGCCGCTTCGACCTGAACGCGGTGCTGTGCGGGTCAGAGGGCACCCTCGGGCTGATTGTGGAAGCCACGCTCTCCGTGCTGCCCATCCCGCAGCACGCCGCACTGATCAGCCTGCGCTACGACAGCTTCGACGCTGCCCTGCGCGATGCGCGGGCCCTCGTCGAGCTGGGCCCGGCTTCGATTGAGACCATCGACTCTCGCGTGCTCGCCTTGGCGCGGGGCGACATCGTCTGGCACGAGGTCAGCGCCTTCTTCCCGGACGATCCCGAGGGACCGGCCGAAGGTGTGAACCTGGTCGAGGTGCTGGCGGAGACGGCGGGAGATCTCGAAGCCCAGCTCACGCGCGTGACGCAGCGGCTGGAGCACGAGGGGCGGACCCGCGGCCGACGCGGCTTCACGGTCGCGCGCGAGACAGCGGGCGCGCCCAACGATGAGGCGGTCCGCACGATTGGAGCGGGTGTGCAAGGAAGCATGCGGCTCGCGGAGGACGGCGACGAGGCGGAGGGCGACGGCGTCCGGGTCGCGCCTCCCGAAGCCGTCGACGCGGTCACGCGGATCTGGAGCATGCGCAAGAAGGCGGTGGGCCTTCTGGGCAACATGAAGGGCGACGCCCGTCCGATTGCCTTCGTCGAGGATACGGCCGTCCCGCCCGAGAACCTCGCCGACTACATCGCCGAGTTCCGGGCCGCTCTCGACCGCCGCGGCCTCGTCTACGGCATGTTTGGGCACGTGGATGCTGGCGTGCTGCACGTGCGCCCCGCCATCGACACCAAGGACCCTGCGCAAGACCGGCTCATCCGGGAGATCACCGAGGAGGTCGTCGCCCTCACGGGCAAGTACGGCGGCGTCCTGTGGGGTGAGCACGGCAAGGGCGTCCGCTCGGAATTCTCTCCGCAAGTATTCGGACCGCTCTATCCCGCTCTCCAGCGCATCAAAGCCGCCTTCGATCCGCGCGACCAACTCAATCCCGGCAAGATCGCCGCGCCCGAGGGCGGGCGGCTCCTCACCGTGGACGGCGTGCCGACGAAGGGCGGCTTCGACCGCACGATCCCCGCTTCCGTGCGCGTGAACTTCGACGAGGCGCTCCACTGCAACGGCAACGGCGCCTGCTTCAACTACGACCCGGACGACGCGATGTGCCCGTCCTGGAAGGGCACTCGCGAGCGGCGGCACTCCCCGAAGGGGCGGGCTCAGCTGATGCGGGAATGGCTGCGCCTGCTTGTGGGCCAAGGTATCGACCCAATGGCGGAGAGCCGCCGTCTGCGTGGGCGAAGCGGCTGGCGCGCGTTTCCGGCGCGACTGTGGGCCAGTCTATCGCGCGACCGCGACTTCTCCCACGCGGTAAAGGAGGCGATGGATGGCTGCCTGGCATGTAAGTCCTGCGTCGGGCAATGTCCGATCAAGGTCGATGTGCCGACCTTCCGGGCGAAGTTCCTCGAACTCTATCATGGCCGCTACCTGCGGCGGCCGCGCGACCACGTCGTTGGCCTGATCGAGATCCTGCTGCCCCTGGCCGCCCGTGCACCGCGGCTCGCCAATGTTCTGTCCACCTCGAAACCTGGGGTTTGGTTGATGCGTGTCGTCGGACTGACCGCCACGCCTCGCCTGTCCGGGATCGATCTCGTCCGGGAGGCCGAGCGCCGGGGCGTCACGGTGGCGAGTGCCGGGGCGCTACGCGTCCTGTCGCCGACGGAGCGGGCGCGCAGCGTCTTGATCGTACAGGACGCCTTCACCAGTCACTACGAGACGTCGCTCGTCCTGGATCTCGTCGATCTCCTGATCGAACTCGGGTTCAAGCCCTGGCTGGCGCCCTACTTGCCGAACGGCAAGCCGCTGCACGTGCACGGTTTCCTGGGCGCCTTCGAGCGTCGGGCACGGCGCAACGCGGCGGCGCTGCGCGCGCTCGCCGAGACGGGGGTCGACCTCGTAGGCATCGACCCTTCCATGACACTGACCTACAGGTCGGAGTACGTGGGCGCGCTCGGGCCGGAGCAAGTGCCGCGGGTTCACCTGGTGCAGGAGTGGTTGGCCACGCGTCTCGGCGAGCGGTCGTCATCCGGAGCACAGGCCGAGTACCTGTTGCTGCCTCACTGCACCGAGCGGACGACTGCCGCCGCCGGACTTCGCGACTGGCAGACGGTGTTCGCCCGCCTCGGGCACCGCCTCACGATCCTGCCCGCGGGCTGCTGCGGCATGGCGGGCACCTACAGGCACGAGAGCGAGCACCGGGCGACGTCCGAGCGCATCTACGACCTGAGTTGGGCGGGGCATGTGGACCGCGCCGGCCGATCAGATCGCCTCTTGGCGGACGGCTACTCGTGCCGGTCGCAGGTCAAGTTGGTCGACAGCATCCAGCTGTCCCACCCGATCGAAGCTCTCCTCGCGGCCCTTCGTTCGGGCGGCCAAACAGCGCGGCTTGCCGCGTAAGTACCCCCTCAAGCGCCACGAAGAAATTGCTTGAGATCCGTTCAGTGGAGGAAAAGATCCATGTCAGCACAGAAGCAGCAATTCCGACTCGGCCTCGTCGGCTACGGTGAGATCGGGAGCACTCTGGGGCGCGGCCTGCGCGGCGCGGGCCTAGAGCACGTCACAGCCTACGACAAGTATGCCTTCGACGGTCCCTATGCCGGTCTGATCCAGAGCCGGGCCCAGGACGCGGGGGTCACCCTCGTGCGCTCGAACCAGGAACTTGCCGACGCCGCGGACCTGATCGTCAGCGTGACACCGGGTTCGGCCTCGCTGGATAGCGCCGCGGCCTTTGTAGGCTGCCTTAGCGAGCGGCATATCTTCATGGATTTCGCCTCTGCCACGCCGAAGATCAAGCTCGGGGTTGCCGAACGTTTGGCTGGCGGCGGGGCCCTCGTCGGCGACGGCTCGATCGAGGGCACGCCGAAGAACGGCTACGCCATGCCGATCCTCGTTAGCGGACCCTCAGGCGAGCGTGTACGCGATCTACTCAATCCCTGGGGGATGCAGATCAGCTACGTCGGCGATACGCTTGGCACGGCATCCGGGATCAAGATCCTGCGCTCGGTGCTGATCAAGGGCATTGAGGCATTGACCGACGAGATGCTGCTCGCTGCGCGTCACTACGGCATCGACGAAATCGTGCTCGCCTCGGCCTGCAAGACCTTAGCGCGGCCGTGGATGGACACGGTGGAGTCGCTCACCCCATCGGGCGTGATCCACGCCAAGCGCCGGGCGGAGGAGCTGGAAATGTCGGCCGAAGCGGTGGCTGATGCCGGCATCGAACCGGTGATGGCACGGGCCGTCGCGGCGCGCCTTCGTTGGAAGGAGAGCCTCGGACTCAAGGAACGACTGAACGGCGTCGAACCCGGCAACTACAAAGAGGCCATTAACCAGATTGTCGGCGCAATGACGGCGTCCTGACGCTGCCGGATCATCGCGTCGCCTTCAACGTATCCTTCTTCGTCGGTAGAGAATGCCGACCGATGGATCCCGGACGAGAACGCACGCAAGTACATCTTGGTCGACAATCCGGCTGATCTCTACGCTTGATCTGGCAGCCAAGGATGTATGTGGCCTTCCAGGCCGCATACATCACAGATGGTGCTCTTTCATTCTTCACTGGTTCCAAATCCTCCGCCTCCCGGTTGCCTGAGACACCCCGTTAGCGGACGGTCTCCGCGACAGGGGTGAGGACGATGAGCACGGACATGA
Source organism: Methylobacterium nodulans ORS 2060 (assembly GCF_000022085.1). NCBI lineage: Bacteria > Pseudomonadati > Pseudomonadota > Alphaproteobacteria > Hyphomicrobiales > Methylobacteriaceae > Methylobacterium > Methylobacterium nodulans. The sequence continues at coordinate 355,935 of NC_011892.1, read as the reverse complement.
GGGTGGATGCGGGCACGGTCGGTCCCGGCCGCGGCGGGCGCATGTCCCGGCAACGCAAGCGCGATGCGGTGCTGCGACTGCTGCGTGGCGAGGACCTGGAGAGCGTCTCGCGCAGCCTGGGCGTGACGGCCGCGACCCTGTCGGGCTGGCGCGACGCCTTCCTGGCGGCGGGCGAAGCCAGCCTGTCCACCCGGCCTACCGATGGCGAAGCCCTGGAGAGCGGGCGTCTGATACCAGCTCTCGGTGAGCGAGACTCAGGCGGGGTGGCGGCAAGGGCCGCGTCGTGATTCTATCCTCGGGTTGGGAGCCTGAGGAGGATGGTATGGCCGCTCCTGTGCCGTTGCGGTCGGACTTTGATGCCGAGACCCTGCGTACCCTAGCCAAGGGTTCGCGCGATCCGGCTCAGACCCGCCGTCTGCTGGCGCTGTCGGCGATCGACGCGGGCAGTTCGCGCTCGGAAGCAGCCGCGCTCGGTGGGGTCGGGCTGCAGACGGTGCGCGACTGGGTGCTGGCCTTCAACGCAGACGGCCCGGACGGGCTGATCGACGCCAAGGCCCCCGGTGCGCGCCCACGTCTGAACGCCGACCAGCGCGCGGCGCTGCGCGCCTTGGTCGAGCAGGGGCCGATGCCCGCCATCCACGGCGTGGTGCGCTGGCGGCTGGTCGATCTGGCCCAGATCCTGTGTGAGGACCACGGCGTCTCGGTCTCCCAACAGACGCTGAGCCGGGTTCTGCGCGGCATGGGCTATCGGAAGCTCTCGGCCCGTCCCCGCCAGCACGCCCAGGATCCGCAGGCCGCCGCCGCTTTTAAAAAGCCTTCCCCGCCCGCTGGGCGCAGATCGCGCAGGCCACAGGCGGCAAGCCGATAGAGATCTGGTTCGCCGACGAGGCCCGCGTCGGCCAGAAGAACACGATCACGCGGCGCTGGGCGCGCCGAGGCACGCGCCCCTCGGCTCCGAAGGACCAGCGCACGGCCTCCGCCTACCTCTTCGGGGCGATCTGCCCGGCCCGCGGCACGGGGGCGGGTCTGGTCCCGCTGCACCACCGAAGCGATGAACCTGCCCCTGGCCGAGATCGCCAAGGCCGTCGCGCCGGGCGCGCACGCCGTCCTGCTGCTCGATCAGGCCGGATGGCACACTACCAAGAAGCTCATCGTGCCCGCCACCATCACCCTGATGCCGCTGCCGGCCCGCTCACCCGAGCTCAACCCGGTCGAGAACCTCTGGCAGGTCATGCGCGACAATTGGCTCGGCAACCGGATCTTCGCCTCCTCCGATGCCATCCTCGATCACTGCTGCTACGCCTGGAACAGGCTCATCGACCAGCCCTGGCGCATCATCTCCATCGGCTTGCGCGCCTGGGCCAATGGGTTCTGATCAATGAGAGTTGGTATGAAGGCCAAGCTCGGCGAGATGCTGCTCGAGCGCGAGTTGCTGGAGGCCAAGATCGCCGCCCTGGAGGCGCGCGGCCCGGGCCCTTTGGCCCGCAAGAGGTCGCGGCCATGAGCCGGTCCGTCTCCAGGGTTCACGCATGAGCCTGGTTTGCGATGATCTGGAGCAGTGGGATTGCCCGGTTTTCGTGGTTCTTCCGCACTTTGCGTGGAACGGTCGCGGTGACGCGGGAAGCGCAGGCTGATTCACGAGGCGGATGATCCTGTCCTCATCCCTGCCGGGCTGCACGATCGAGCGGGTCTTTCGCCACACCGATCACCTTGTCGTCATCGCCCATGGCCGCCGTTGTCATGGTCGATGTCCGACCTGTGGCACGCCCAGTTCCGCCGTTCACAGCCGCTATGATCGCCGTCCGGCCGATCTGCCGAGCATGGGCCAGCCTGTGACGCTGCGCCTGCGTATCCGACGCTTCTACTGCCATCATCCCGCTTGCCGCCGCCGCACGTTCGCCGAGCCTCTTCCGCGGCTGATACCGCCGCGAGCGCGCCGGACCCGCCGCCTCGCTCAGGCCCAGACCCGGATCGGGCTTGCAGTCGGCGGCGAGGCCGGCGCGCGCCTGACCGGCCACCTGGGGATGCAAACCAGCCCCGACACGATCCTGCGCCTCGTGCACCGCCTCCCGTTGCCGAGAGCGAACGCGCCGCGCGCCGTGGGCATCGACGACTGGGCCATCCGCAAAGGTCGGAGCTACGGCACGCTTCTCGTCGACCTCGAACGGCGATGCCCGATCGACCTGCTGCCCGACCGCTCAGGGGCGACCGTTGCCGCATGGCTGCGTCGCCATCCCAGCATCCAGATCGTCGCCCGCGACCGCTCGACCGAGTACGCCCGAGCGGCCACCGCGGGCGCGCCGGCCGCCCTCCAGGTCGCCGACCGATGGCACCTGCTCCTCAACCTGCGCCAGGTTCTCGAACGCTGGCTTGGCCGCGTCCATGGCCGGCTGCGACAGCTCCCTCCTCTTGCGAGTGGTGACGGACGACAGCCAGGGGAGCGCCCGCGCGCCTATCGCCGCAGCGCAGCCGAGATTGCCGTCAGCCTCGACAGCCGCGCCCGCCGGCTGGCGGCCTATGAGGACGTGCGCCGACGCCATCTCGCTGGCGAGACCCTCCTGGCGATCGGCCGCGCCACGGGTCTGGCGCGAGCGACCGTGCGCAAGTACGCCCAGGCCGAGAGCTTCCCGGAGCGCGCGATCCGCAGACCCAATCCCTCTCGCCTCGATCCCTACCTCGCCCATCTGGAGCAGCGCATGGCCGAGGGCTGCGAGAACGCTATGGCGCTCTGGCGCGAGATCCGCCGCCAGGGCTTCGCGGGAACCCATCGGCAGGTGCACCGCTTCGTCGCCGAGCGGCGCACGGCTCGCAAATGGCTGTCGCAGCCCGCCTCGACGAGCACTGAGGCGATCAGACCCTCACCCATCGCCTCACCCAAGCAACTGGCCTGGATCCTGGTGCAGCCCCTCGCGACACTGCAGCCCCGCGCCGCGGCTGACCTCGCCCGCATCCGGCAGGATCCTGAAGCCGCACGGATCGCCGATCTGGCGCGGCGGTTCACGATGCTCGTGCGTGCCTGTGGCCTGGGCGGCGACCGGCCGGCGGACCCTGCCAGCGAGCTCGACAGATGGCTGCTCGAAACCCGGAACTGCGGTGTCGCTGCGCTGGAGACCTTCGCGGCCGGTTTGGCGCAGGATGGGGCGGCCGTTCGGGCGGCGCTGACGACGTCCTGGAGCAATGCTCAGGCGGAAGGGCAGATCAGTCGGCTGAAGATGCTCAAGCGCACCATGTACGGTCGCGCCAGCTTCGCACTCCTCCGTAGCCGCATCCTCATCGCTGCCTGATCCACGCAAAGTGCGGAAGAACCACCAATCCGGGGCAATCCCAGAAGAGCTTCACGACCGGTGGGGGATCGATGGTTTCGCCTTGGGCGGACCGCTGTCCGTTCTCCAGCATCTTGGCGCGCTGTTCGGTGGTGATGAGGTCCATGGTTCTGTCTTTCGTTGGTTGCTGCGCCCCGTGGGGCGCGGACAGACCGACAGGCCGGACAGAGCTGCCGATCCTGCCCAACACGGTTGCTGGTGCGGGCAGGGCATGGATGGGCGGCGACGGCCGGTCAGACCCGCGCAACCACACCCACGGGCAGCAGCACCCGAAAGCCCATGGACGGCACCGCCGAGGGCGTGGCGCTGGAGGATCCGGACACAGGTTGTCGAAAGAGGCGGCCTTCGGCGCCCTCTGGGGCGTCGAAGGCGATGGCAGCCCGGCGCCGGCTGGCCGGGACGGGGTCAAGGCCGGAGAGCGGAGCGTGCCTTGAGGCCGGCACGGACGGCTGGCCTCTCGCCTGAGCACAGAACCGGGACGGCAAACCGGCCGCCGCTGCAAAATTGTATTTCCGGATTTACGGAGTACAGGACCTGCGGGTGTCAGCGCTGCTGGTGCGTGCCGCCATAGAGCCGGGCATCAAGGACCGGCATCGCGCCGGCCGTGCAGACGCACCTGGATAGCCCTATGACCCGTTTTCCTGCGGCGACGGCTTGACCTCATCCTGAACCCGAACCCATCATCCCCAACGACCCAGGATCAGACCCAGAAAGTGGCCGGCTTCAAATTGGAACACCGGCCGGAATGAAATCGGAATCCATGGCCGGCTTCGTCAGAATCTGCACCTCGATGTCTGGCTGGCGCCGTTCCTGGCGGCCCTGGGCCGGGGCTTGTCACGTCGTTGGACGTAGCCGCAAGAAAACCTGCGCTGGCCCTTTCAGGCCGCCACGCCAGCCGCACTGCGCCACGTCTGAAACGCCTCGGCTCGGAAGAGCCGGTGCGTGCGAGCCGAGACGAGGTGACAGGGAACGGTGAAAACGTTGTCGGTGGCCGCGTGCAAGGACAAGAACTGTTGAGCTGAGCGGGGCAACTTGAAGCCCTGCAGCTTCCGCTGCCGTCGTCGCACCGGTACCTGCGAACTCTCGGCGCGGTTGTTCGCCCGCTGTCGCTGGGCGTGATCCACCCGGCTCAGCGTCATCTCACGAAGCGCAGCGCCGTAGGCCGGGCGTTTGCCGGTGACCCATGCGTCGGGTGCTATGCCCGGCTTCTTCAGCCGCTGGCGCATCAGCGTCTGGGCCGAGCGCCTGTCCCGTCTGGACTGGACCAGCCGGTCCAGCCCCTCGCCTTCGGCATCGACGGCTCGCCACAGGTCCATCTGCCGACCGGCGATCTGCACGAGCATCTCATCAAGGTGCCAGCGGCCGTGCGGCGTCGGGCGAGAGGCGCGCAGCCGGCGCGCGATGACCGGACCGAAGGTGAGCACCCCGCGTCGGATGCTCTCGGAGGCGACGATGATGCCGCGCTCAGCGAGGAGTTCCTCCACGTCGCGATAGCTGAGAGCGAACCGGAGATACATCCAGACGGCACGCTGGATGACGCTAGGCGGGAAGCAGTAGCCGGCGTAGGAGGGCGGGGTCATGCCGACCGGCTACGCCGCCCCATCAGCCGCCGCAAGCCGCGATGCTCGGCAACGTGACAAGCCCATCGCGCGAGCTAAGGGCTTACGGTTCGGCCCGAAGCGGCAACCTGCTTCCGAGAAGCCGGCCCCCTCGGGAGTAGCTTTACAAACTTGACGAACTTATCTATCCTCACTACATGCTGGTCCGGAGGTGAGCGATGACGAACGCCAAGGCACGATCAACCGGACGATCTGCCGGCGCCGGCGAGGGGCGTCGCGCAGGGCGTGCGACTTTGATGACGACCTTCTCGGTCGACGCTGGCGTGGTTCCGAAAGGTGCGGCTGGGTTCACCTTCAAGGCCCCGAATAAGGCGGCCCAGGTCCTCGCGGGCAACCCATTCAAGATCAAGCCGCTGCTCCAGAGTTATAGTGAAGCGTTTGCGAAAAGTCAGAAGGCTGGACGTCCCGTCAGCTTTCGCGTCGAGGTGGACCCGACCGGCGGCGCGACGGTAACACCTGTCGAGGAGAGAGCGCCGGACGCCGAAGCCATTTCAGTCGAAGAGGTGCACGAGCGCAGTCCCGAGCTTGAGCGAGCGCTGGCCACCGCGCGGGAGCGGGGCCGCATCAGGGCCGCGGAGGTCCTCGCTGGCGACGACATGTTGAGTGCCGAGGCCTTTGCGGAGCTGCTGGGCACGACCCGCGTTACGGTGAACGCGAAGCGGCAGAGTGGGCAGCTGCTTGGGCTTGATGGTGCGAAGCGAGGCTTCCGCTTTCCGGTTTGGCAGCTTGATCCGAACGGCAAACCCTATCCGGAGCTGGCGGCGCTCCGAGAGCGCCTTGGAGCACCATGGGCTGTCTACCGCTTTCTGATCCAGCGGCACGGGTCATTGGACGGACTTACCGGTCGCGAAGCCCTGGAGCACGGCAAGGGTGCCGAGGTGGTGGCGGCGGCTGAGGGAGTCGCGCGCGGGGACTTCACCTGAAGTGGCTGGCACCTATCCACCAGCCAACTTCGCGGACGCACGCCTGCGCCTTCATACAGTGGCGCCCGGCGAACGCTACGGCCGCATCTATATGGCCAAATACCCGGATCCGATCGGCTACGGGAAAGCGAAGAGCAGGTTCAGCGATCCGAGGCGGCGCAAGGAGCAGAGCCGCTTTGGTGTGCTCTATCTCGGTGAGACGTTGACAGTTTGCTTCCTCGAGGCCGCGCTTCGAGACAGGCGGGACGGGAAAGTCGGCGTCCTCGGCGTGGAAGAGACAGAACTTGAGGATCGACGATATGCCGAGATCGAGGCTGCAACCTCCCTCCGGCTGGTCGACCTGAGGGAGAACGCAGCGGTCGCGATGGGGGTGCCGACTGATGTGCTGCGCGGAACACGACACACGCTGGGACGGGTGTGGTCGTTGGCGTTTCACGAGCATCCGGCCACACCCGACGGGATCATCTATCCGTCCCGTTTGAATGGGCAGATCAACCTAGCCATCTATGGTCGAGCGGTCTCAAAGCTGAAAGCAGTCCGAGTGCGCCGGTTGATCGACGTTGCAGAGTTAGCGCCGCTCCTCGGGGAATTTCAGGTTGCGTTGCTACCCCCCCTAGATTTTGAGATTTTGCTCTCAGATCTGCATGATGCCTTGCACTCGACTATACGCCGGGGATGATCGGTAGAGCTGCTAGGCTCTATTCTGCAGGGTCGCCAGTTTCCGCGCCGCGCCGCGCTGGGCTCTCAGCCGCTCGCCGTAGCGGGCCGGCATGGCGGGCGTCTTCCACGAGCCCGCCTGCATGACCTCGAGCAGCTCGAACCCGGCCGCGAACATGTCCTGGGTCGCCCCGACCCGGGTCGAGTGCCCCGATGGGGGACGCGCGAGCTTCACGCCCGCGGCCAGCGCGATCTCGCGGTAGAGCCGGTACACCTCCGCGTCGCCCAGCGCCGCGGCCCCGACCCGACCACCCTTCGTCACCGGCCGGAACAGCGGCCCGCTCGTCAGCCCGGCTGCCTCCAGCCACGCGGACACATGCCCGACCGTGTCCGGCGCCAGGTACTTGACCGCGCCTTCGCCCTCCTGGTCGGTCTTGGTCCGCCGCACCAGGATCGTGCCCGAGCCGTCCTCCACGCGCTCGAGATCCTCGATGAGCAGCGAGACCAGTTCCGAGCGCCGCAGCAGCGTATCGTAGGCCACGGCCATCAGCGCGGCATTGCGCAGCGCGATCAATGGCACCTCCCGATCGCCCTCGGCCACGCGCCGGTGCAGCCGCTCGGGGGTCTTCACGGCGAGCATGCGGTCGATGCTGGGCCGGTTGAGCGGCTCGGCCTGCTTCTGGCGGCGGCCCTTGGCCCGGCTCATCCGCTTGACTGCCAGTCGCACGCGCTCGTCCGTGCACGGGTTGGGCAGACCGGCCGCGCGGTGGAGCATGGCGATCGAGGAGCGGTAGCGCTCGACGGTGGCGCGGGATTTCCGCGCGACGCGGCAAAGATGCGGCTGTCGGCGGCAAGCGCCCGCAGCGTGTTGGGGGCGAAGGCGCCCTGGGCGGCGCGGGCGTAGGCCTCGAGCCGCTCCAGCAGCGCGGGTCCGGGCGGCAGGGCCGCGGCGAGCGGGACGGGGAGGGCGAAGGATGAGCCGTGGGGCGGCGCGGGGGCGGGATCGGCGGGGTCGAACTCCATGGCCGCAGCGTAGCCGTACGATCCTTAACAATCCACCTATTCCCGGCGATAGATCGCGCCTATCGGCTCCAATGCGGCCCGATCCGTTATGGCATCACGCCGCATCGGAGCGGCTGTGTCCGCCTCCGACATGGGGGGCATGAGCGCACACGGGCGGCATCACTTCACGCTGGAAGTCCGGCCTAGCCGAGACGTGGCAGGCCACTACACCTGGGCCATCCGCGACCACGGCAAGCTGTACCGGCGATCGGACTGGCCGTACCCGTCCGAGGCGGAGGCCCGAGCGGTTGCCGAGGCCGAAATTGCACGGCTGGTAGCTCAACGGTGATCAAGCGCAGCGCTCGTGTCGCTCCACCTGCGGCAGGACGTTCGTGGGCGAGGTTGTCCGCCAACAGGCGCACCGGATCGAGGTTGGTCCGCAAGACCTCGACCTCCTCACGCACCTCAGCCGAGGTGCGCGGGTCGCCGACCGGCCCCAGGCCCGTCCCTCGCATGAGTATCAACAGACTGTCAGCGCCGACCGCAGGACGCGGCATCATCGTGCGCTCTATACGCGGCCCAGGGGCCGGAGACCGATCGCGCTCGCCTCAATGCGCTCAGGGGGCGTTGCGGTCGGTGACCCTATCTCTCGAAGCTGCCCGTTCCCGTAACTCCACTGGCGCGCACGAGGTTATGCGAATTCCGGCGCCTCGCGCTCGTCATCAAGCTCGGTGAGCGTGGTCTCCGTCCCAAAGAAACGAGCAAGCCTCTTGGCCTCGACGACCGCCAGCTTCCAATTGAGGCTCTCCTCGCCGGAGTCGGAGATCACCACACCATGCATGGTGAAGCCCTGCTGCGGACCGCCGAACTGCACCGTGATGTCGGCTGAAAGCTGATCCTGCCCTATGGGGGCAAATTCGATCGCTTCGACCGAGATGCGCGGCTTCTCATCCATTCCGGTTCTCCAGGTTGCGGATCGGCTCCGCCTGCGCCCCTTCTTTGAGCTTGTCGGGGCAGGGGGCATGACGCAGCAGCGTCCCGCGCCCCGCACGCGATCCGGAGTGGCAGTCACCGGCCGCACCCGTTTCCCTTTGATGTGGCGTCCCGGTCGCTGACCCCGCCGGCCGGCAGGATCAGCCGCCGATCTGCGGGGCTATCCGTCGGAGGCACCGTCGACCCGAAGAGTTAACGGATCGTTACCGGCTCCCCAAACCCACCGGGTGTCTCGTTTGGGTCTGGACCTCTCGCGAGAGATGTCTCGGAAATTCGTAAACCGACCGAGGCTGTGTGAGAACGCCTGATCTGCTAAGCTTGTCACCGCTCTGAGGAGGTCGGGATGACCCGCTTCATCGCAGGTGAGGATCGTCAGCAGGTCACGCTCCTTCCCGATTGCCTGGACGACTACGTCGCCGCGGACAATCCGGTCCGCCTCGCCGAGGCGTTCGTTGACGAACTCGACCTCGCCGCTCTCGGCTGTGCGGGAGCTGTGCCGGAGGCGACCGGCCGTCCGGCCTACGATCCGGCGACGCTGCTCAAGCTCTACCTGTACGGCTACCTCAACCGCATCCCGTCGAGCCGCCGCTTGGAACGCGAGAGCCCGCGCAACCTCGAGCTGATCTGGCTGACCGGCCGGCTGATGCCGGACTTCAAGACCCTGGCCGACTTCCGCAAGAACAATGGACCCGCGATCCAGGCCACCTGCGCGCAATTCGTCGTCCTGTGCCGTCGGCTGAACCTGTTCAGCAAGGCCATCGTCGCGGTCGATGGCAGCAAGTTCAAGGCCGTCAACAACCGCGACAAGAACTTCACGGTGGCCAAGCTCGAGGCCCGTGTGGCCCAGGTCGAGGCGAGCGTCGCCCGCTACCTCGCCGCCCTGGACCGGGCCGACCGCGAGCCAAGCGATGTGGCCGAGGCTCGGACCGCACGGCTCACCGAGAAGATCGCAGCCCTGCGCGAGCAGATGCAGGATCTGCAGGCGATGCGGCAGCGGGTCGAGGAGGCGCCCGACCAGCAGGTCGCGCTGACCGATCCCGACGCGCGCTCGCTGGCCACCCGCGGCAAGGGAACCGGTCTCGTCGGCTACAACGTTCAGGCGGCGGTCGATGTCGAGCACCACCTGATCGTGGCTCACGCCGTGACCAACGTCGGCAGCGATCGGGCCCAGCTCGCCCCGATGGGGGTCCTGGCGCAGGAGGCGACCGGCTGCGAGCCGATTACGGTGCTGGCCGACCGGGGCTACCTCAACGGCGATCAGGTGCTGGTCTGCGAGGGCACCGGAGTGCTGCCGTGCGTGCCCAAAACCTTGACTTCGGGCAACGTCAAACGCGGGCTCTTCACCGGGCAGGACTTCATCTACGACGCTCAGAAGGACCACTACACCTGTCCTGCCGGTCAGCATCTGACGAAGGCCCCCGCCCGATCCGATCGTCGGGACGAGATCGACCATTATCGCAACCGGACGGCGTGCCCGGCCTGCGCGCTCAAGCCTCGCTGCACGACGGAGGCGGCGCGGCGGATCAAGCGGTGGGTGCACGAGGGCGTGCTCGATGCGATGCAGGCGAGGCTTGATGGGATGCCGGACGCGATGAAGGTCCGCCGCCAGACCGTGGAGCACCCATTCGGCACGCTGAAGGCCTGGATGGGGGCTACGCACTTCCTGACCCGAACGCTAGCGAAGGTCAGAACCGAGATGAGCCTCCAGGTTCTCGCCTACAACATGAAGCGGATGATCCAGATCTTCGGGGTCGGAGCGCTGATCACGGCGATCCGGGCCTAAGCCCCGTACGCGCGAGCCCGCCGCCAAGGCTCACCCATGAGCCACGTCGACAAAACCCGCGTTCTCACACATGGGGTAATCGCGGGAGCGTTCCCCCTCGGGCCGGAGTGACGCGGCCTACAATGGAAGCGGTGGTTGTTCCCCGGCAGGATGAAGTTGCGGGCTCACGACTGGACGCCGGGCCCATGCATCGAGCGGAGAACAACCATGGGTGAGTATATCGGTCTCGACGTGTCCCTGAAAGAGACGGCGCTCAGCGTGCGGCGGGACGGCAAGCGTGTTTGGCGCGGCAGGTGCGCTTCCGATCCTGCCGTCATTGCCAGGGTGCTGCGCAAGCATGCGCCCGAAGCCCAACGGATCGTATTTGAGACGGGTCCTTTGTCAGTTTGGTTCTACCACGCGCTGCGCGCCGAAGGCTTGCCAGCGATCTGCATCGACGCGCGCCATGCCAAGGCCGCGCTCGACATGGCCGCCAACAAAACCGACGCCAACGATGCCGACGGGCTGGCCCATCTGGCCGAGGTCGGCTTCTTCCGCGAAGTGCGGGTGAAGGGATACGACAGCCTGCTCGTGCGAACGCTTGTCGCCGCGCGCAGCAAGCTCGTGCAGGTGACGACCGAGCTATCCAATCAGATCCGCGGCCTGATGAAGACGTTCGGCTTGATCGTGCCGGGCGCAAAGGGCGGATCGTTCGAGGCGGAGGTTCGACGTCTCCTGTCGGGCGATCACGGTCTGGCTCGCGTCATCCTTCCGCTGCTTGAGGCCTGGAACGCGGTTCGCCGTCGAGCAGCGGAGCTCGGACGCCAGCTTCTGGCCGGTGCACGGCAGAGCCAAGCCTGCCAGCGGCTGATGGCGATTCCCGGGATCGGGGCGATCACCGCGACCGCCTTCGTGACCGCGATCGAGGATCCCGCCAACTTCCGATCGTCCCGCTCCGTCGCCGCCTGGTTCGGGTTGACGACGCGGCGCTATCAGTCGGGCGAGGTCGACTATGACGGGCATATCTCCCGGAGAGGAGACGCCCATATGCGAGGGCTTCTCTACGAGGCGGCGACCGTTCTCCTGACGCGTAGCCAGGTGGACAGCGACCTGCGAGCCTGGGGACTGAAGCTGCGCGAGCGGCTCGGCTTCAAGCGCGCCGCCGTGGCGGTCGCGCGCAAGCTGGCCGTCGTCATGCACGCCATGCTGAAGTCCGGCCACTCCTACCGTGCGAAGGCTGCCATGGCCTGATCCCAGAACACCCCAGCTTGTCGCGTCCCGAAGGCGCGTCGAGGCGTCCCTGCCGGGACGTGGGCGAACCATTCCGCCTAGGCTGTTGCACCGTGAGATCCAGACCGGTCCATCGAGTGCGCTTCACACATCGGAAGGTTCATCCTGCGAAGCCCCATCATGCGGCGGCTCATGCCGACCGCGAAGACGACCGTGCTCCCGGCAAACGACGGCCCGACAATCCAAAAAGGACTTGCTTTATGCGAGGCGATTAGACGACAGCCTGGCACGCGAGGCGATCAGCCTCTTTCAGGTACGGCAATCTGGGGGCGAGGTCGGGATCCTGTTTGTACCGGGTCCGTGACCCGGCTCTCCGGAGGAGTAATGTCTGTGGTGGCCTGCCCCTGATCCAAGCGGGATGTCGACTGAGGTATACCCATACGGCACCGACGCAGGCGCACGGCAGCACGAAAAACGCCGGCTCGGGATAGGGGGCCCAGGCATGTCCGCGCAGCCCACGTGCGCCGGTAACTGAAAAGGAAGCCGCAGCACCGGAACAGCATGAACCCAAAATGATTGTCATGCCGGAACTCGGTAAGTTTTGGCGGCGGGGCGATGGAGCAGGCGGATCAAGCCGAGGCAGAACCCCGGAAAAGCAGCGGTAGGCTGATATTGGATGCTGCACAGCAAGCGTCTGATTTGGCGGTCAGGGAATTCGCACTGATGAAGGTTGAGCTCGACAAGATTAGCCGCACGGTCGCGATCTTATGCTCTTTCTTCGGAGGCGGTGTGGCGCTTCTGTGCTGTGGCGCCTTCCTGTTCCTCGTAGCCGCCGTCAAGTTCTTGGTGTGGCTTATAGGATCGGAGGTGCTCGGGGTCGTCATTGTCGCCATGCCCTTCATCATTATCGCCGCGGGCTTGGGTTACTGGGGTGCCAGCAAGATGCTGTCCATCGGCCATTGACGGGATGGTCCACGCTAGTGGTACAAATCAGACGAATGATGCCCACTGTCACTGATTGTTAAGATTGGATGATAGCGCAGTGAAATCCATTGCATACTGAAGCAGCTGTCAGACAACAAGCTTCAAGCTGAAGGACAAAGCACATGAAGTGGCGGCCGGGGGGATTTCGCTCCTCAATAAGCGATTGACAAGCTTGAGCACAGTGAGCCATAATGCTCCCGATAATGATGATGAGCAGAATTGCTATGAGAGGCTGAAAACAAGAAAAGCCCGCCACAGTAAACCGGGCGGACGAAGTCAGCTCGTAGACGATTGGCACTAGAAGTACACGCTTCAGGCGGCTAGACAATCCTGCCGTTTGGATTAGGCCAGTGCGGTTTGCATGTTGCACGGCCCCAGCTCATCCACCCAACTCACGGCACGCTGGACGTGAGCGCCCGTCGTCGCCGGAAGTGCGCCTGCACGCGTGAGGCCGGCCCCGTTCGCATAAGCCCGGTATGGTGTGTAGAAGGCCCGCCACGGCGAGAGTGGCCGGACGGGTGAGGTAAGCTCAGAATGACGTGGGCAGAAACAATCACGTCTGCCCTGTAGAGCGGATGGGACAGCGCTGCCCCGCCGCTGATCGGGGGATCCAATCGTCGCCTGCTTCACCCGCGTGGGTAGGACTGTACTTGGCCGAACACTGCAGACAAGGAACCATTCGGATTACCCCGATGGTCGGCAGGATAGCCGCATCAGCGGCGCGCGTAGGTAGTCGCCGCCTATCGTGAGGCTGGACGGCCCTCGCGCGCGTGAGGCCGGGCCATGCGCATCAGCGGGAGTATGAGACACTTATACCAACTCTCATTGATCAGAACCCATGGGCTCAGGCGCGCAGTCCGATGGAGATGATGCGCCAGGGCTGGTCGATCAGGTTGTTCCAGGCATGGCAGCAGTGGTCGAGAATGGTCTCGTAGGAGACGTAGATCCGGTTGCCGAGCCAGTTCTCGCGCATGAACTGCCAGAGGGTCTCGACCGGGTTCAGCTCGGGCGAGCGCGCCGGCAGCGGCCGCAGGGTGATGTTGCCTGGGACCGCGAGTTTTCTGGTCGTGTGCCAGCCGGCCTGATCGAGCACAAGCACGGCGTGCGCGCCGGGCGCGACGGCCGTGGCGATCTCGGCCAGGTGCCGGTTCATCGCCTCGGTGGTGCAGCGGGGCATGACGAGCCCGGCTCCCGTGCCGCGGGCCGGGCAGATCGCCCCGAAGAGGGAGGCGGACGCGGTGCGCTGGTCCTTCGGGGCCGCGGGGCGCGTGCCCCGGCGCGCCCCGCGGCGGGTGATCGTGTTCGTCTGGACAACCCGAGCCTCGTCGGCGAACCAGACCTCTATCGGCTTGCCGCCCGTGGCCTGTGCGATCTGCGCCAAGCGGGCGGGAAAGGCTTTTTCAACGCGTCGGCGGCGGCCGGATCCTGGGCGTGATGGCGGGGACGGGCCGAGAGTTTGCGATAGCCCATCGCCCGCAGCACGCAGCTCAGCGTCGGCGCGGAGACCGCGACGCCGTGGTCCTCGAACAGGATCTGGACCAGATCGACCAGCCGCCAGCGCATCACCCCGTGGGCGGCCGGCATCGGCCCCTGCTCGACCAAGGTGCGCAGCGCCTCCCGCTGCTGTGCGTTCAGGCGTGGGCGCGCACCGGGGGCCTTGCCGTCGATCAGCTGAAGGCCAGGCCCCAGTCCCGCACCGTCTGCAGCACGACGCCGCCCAGCGCAGCTGCCTCTGTGCGTGACCCGCCCGCGTAGATCGCCGACAGCACCAGCAGCCGGCGGGTCTGGGCCGGATCGCGCGACGCTTTGGCCAAACGCCGCAGGGCCTCGGCGTCAAAATCCGGCCGCAGCGGGACAGGAGCGGCCATGCCATCCTCCTTTGGCGTCAAGCCAGAGGACAGAATCACGACCCGTTGCCCGCCGCTACCCAGCGTGAGGCCTGCTCAACGAGGGTTGGTATTAGAAGAGGAACAAGAATACAGTAACACAAGAGTACGTTGGTGTCCTGCTCTTTCAGCGGAAATCACCAAATGATCATCTCCCTCAACCTGACGATCGACAGAAGCAGTCCAGCCGTGCCGCGATCATCTCCCTCAACCTGACGATCGACAGAAGCAGTCCAGCCGTGCCGCCGCAAAGGCTTGAGAAGATGCTCTTCTGCGTCTCAGTTGAGGATGGCGAGACGGGGGTTTTGATCTGCATTCATGTGGACCAAGCTATTCGGCCTCTCCTAAGGCCGCAAGCGTGAGTAGGATCGCCGTCCATACCAGGAGTCGTTGCGCCTCATCTTGAAGTCCTCTCGAGACGCCATTGGCGGTCTCGCGTGGCCCGAGCGCTGGGTCGGCCATGTAGGCCGACACGGCGGCGTCGAGTTGCTCGAGCGGGACGATGTTGCGGGCGATCAGGGTGCCGACGGTGGAGGTGTCAGTCATGCACGCCTGCTACGAGCGCCGAGGCAAGGCGTTCATCCGGACAATCGGACGGCGGAAGCTCATGTCCATGATCTGCCAAGGCTTGCCGGTTGGGGGCTGATCTGACGGATGGGGGTTTCAGCGCTCGTCGCCGTCTTGGCTACCAGTAACCGGCGTACCGTGCTCGGCTCCCGGACTGACCCGCGATCTCGATGCCTCGAGCTCCCGGCAGCGGGCATGCGAGAGACCGAGGACGACGCGGAGCCGCATTGCTACAGCGGTGCGATCTTCATGCTCGACATATGAATCTCGTACATCGCCCCCGGCGCACTGCCTGCGGCGAAGGTTTCGATCCCCTCCCAATTCGCGAGGATCCGCTCCGCTTGCTTAATAAGAGGAGCCTTCAATAAACCTGGTGCGAGGAAGAAACCTACAGAACGTGAGGATCTAAAAACGTGATACTCCGCTTTCTTCTTCTTAATGGCTCGACCACCAGAGATGACGACCCATCGTCCTTGTTTGCTCAGGTCCGGGATCCAGTCGATGTCCTTCACCGCGGGACCATAGAGGTCTCGAATGTGGACGATCTCGTGTTCTCCGGCGAACAAGCCATTCAGGCCGCACGCGAGCGCCTTAGGAAGGTTCTCGTCGATGAGGACCTTCACGCTGCCAACAGGGACTCTTCGAACTTCACGGCACCGCGGACGACTGAGGGCGCGACCTCATAGAGGCGCGCCACCCGATCGACGGAGCCTTCGGCCTTCACGGCTTCCGCGAGAGCGATCGTCGAAACGCCGTAATCAGCAGCAATCGGCTGGCCGAAGGCGCGCTGCGGATCGATGACGATCGAGTCCTTCCCGTGGAACGGTCGCCAACGGGCAACGACGTCATCGTCGATGTCGAGATCCCTGAAGGTTCGCTCCATCACGGCCTTGATGACGTATTGACCCTGCTTCAGGTCGAGGAACTCGCTCGCCTCCGAGGCCTTCAGGCTCTCAAGGAAGATTGTTCGACCATCAGTCCGAAACCGCGGGGTCGAGAAAGGCCGGTCGTCCTGGACGCACTTCCGTGCGTAATCCAGGCAGCTCCGGATCACGCGGAGGTCGAGCCCCTCCTTCACGAAGGCGTTCACGAAGCGGAGCTCGATCAAATCCCGGAAGCCAAGCTCGAGGCGATCATCCTCAGTCACTGGGAGCTCTGGTGTCCAGAGGGGCGGCATCTGCCCAGGCTTGCCGCCGGACTTGAAGGAGTACCCGCCAAGCCAACGGTTGATGTTGCGCGCCGGCATGCGCAGCAGGCGCGCGGCCTCCGGGACGGTGTAATAACCGATCCCGAGCGGGGGCGCCTCCGGGGCGTGCGAACTGGTGCGCTGGTGCAACATGGCCGTGTCCGCTCAGATGTAGCGTATCGCTACGCCGGCCGCCACGAAATCTGCCGATGAGACACCTCGTGGGGGCTGATCAAGCCCTGGTGGGCTCCCATGGTCAAATAAGCCCGCATTTCCCAAATGCGCACGCCGTGGGGTGACCTGGAGGACCGAATTTTGGTTATCCTAAAGGGAGTAGTCGGGCTCAGCGGAACTGGAGATGGACGGTGCAGCGGGTGAAGAAAACGATGCCGCTCTCCGGGTCACGTTCGATCCCGCCTGAAGCTGGAGTTCGACGCCACGCCACTTTCGCGCCGCGGCGGAAAGGTATATCCTATTCACCTGAGTTAAAGTCCTGCGTCGGACTCAGGCTCCCGACGATTTGTCGACGTCGCTCCTGTACCGCGTGCTCGCGTAACCCCGAGGGAGGAGCACATGGACAGCCGCACGGTCGCTCCGCCATCGCTCAACGACCTGCCGCATCCCGCGCAAGTTCCAAAGCGCCTTCATCAGGAGGGAGCCATGACCAACAGGCCTTCTTCGCCTTCCCGCGGTTTACGAGCCGTTTCAGCCGCCGCATTTGGATTGGTGCTCGCCGTCTTGGGTGGGATCGCCCTTGCCCAGCAGGACAAGTACACCTTGAAAGTGCCGGGTGGGCTCGCGTTCTCCGAGTTCAAGGGATACGGAGGCTGGCCGGTTGTTTCCACCAGTCAGAACGACAAGCTCGTCGCTGTGATCCTCGCCAATCCCGAGATGATTGAGGCCTACCGGGCCGGCATTCCGGACAACGGCAAGCCTTTCCCAGACGGCGCCAAGATGGCGAAGATCCATTGGACCCCGAAGAAGAACCAGTACTTCCCGGATACGACGGTGCCGGGCACCCAGCATGACGTGGACTTCATGGTGAAGGACAGCAAGAGGTTTGCGGATAGCGGTGGCTGGGGATGGGCCGCGTTCAAGTATGACGCCGCGTCCGACACGTTCGCGCCCAGCACCGAGGCCGATCAGCCGCCGCAGGCGAACGACGCCAAGTGCGGGTTCGCATGCCACACGATCGTGGAGACAAGGGATTACGTTTTTACGGAGTACGGAAAGAGGTGACTGGGCACAGGAATGTCATTACTGCCTTCTGCTCCGATGGTGCCTCCGCACGGCCGGATGGCACGTAGCGAACCTGCATGCCTCGACCACCACGCCCCCCAATTCTGCTCCGTGAGGTCCGCAAGGCTCAGCTGACGCTCTTCGTCTGCTGCCCGATTTGCAAGCACACCGCCAACATCCCGACGATGCAGCTGCGCCTGCGGAACGATCTGGACATGAATCAGGTCGGGCACCGGATGCGCTGCACGAGCTGCGGCCGGCGGGGTGGGATAACCGTCTATCCCGACGAACAAGGGTGGGTGCGCTGCCTGCGGAAAACGGGCCTGTCGCAAACGCGATCGCGCCGGCATTCACGGGTCGTTAGGCATACCCACCGAGCTTGCCGTCTCCGCTCCGGAGCCGGCCCATGATCCTCACCGCCCTCGCCCTCACGCTGAAGCGCCAAGCCCGCGGCGACTTCAAGGCTCGGCACTCGCATGTTTCGCATGCCGCCCTGCGGGTCCGGGCGCGTCAACGAAACCTCTGAGGACCGCTGCGTCAAGCCTGTTCTATTGAGTGCTGGTCGTCATCGTCCCGGTCCCCCCTCGTGTTGGCATTCCGGGGTGCCGAGGTGGAGCTCCGCGCGGCGAGGGTGCCCTCGCCAACCTCGTATCCGGCGGGACGGTGTCCGCGCCACGATCCCTCATTCGGGTCGGAGGAGTTCCGAGGCGAGTGGCGCCACTCTCCAGCATCGGCGCTGTCAGGCAGCCCACGCTTCGTCCCGGCCGCCGCTCCCTCGGTCCCACCGAGCCAGTTCCGCCCGGCGGGTCTGGCCCGATCCGTCGATCCGCATTCGCCGGGGCTCCGCCGGCCCGTTTCCCTCCCACCGTGCCGCTCTGGGGATTCCCACCGTCAGGCCGGCTTCAGCTCCATCCCCTGCGGCCCGGCGCCGTCCTGGAGGTATCGCCAGAGCGCGATCAGGAGCTTTCCGGCCAGTGCGACGATCATGACCTTGCGCAGCCGGCCGCGACAGCCGCCCAGGCGATCGTAGAACCAGCGCGCGCGCAGCCTGGCTGGTAGCGCAACCACATCCAGGCGCGTTCAACGCGCCTCGCGCGCAGCCGCCTGTTGCCGTCCTTGCCGATCCCCTGCTCGCGTTGCATGCCGCCGCTGCTGTAGGGCGTCCCGGTCAGCCCAGCGTAGGAGCCGAGCGCGCGGGCGTTGGATCAGGTTGAGGCGATCGAGGAGGCGCTCGATCTGCGCCCGAGCGTGGGGAGGAAGAGGCTGGCCGAGGGCGGTGCGCACCTGCTCCAGCCGCTCGCGGCCGTCGCGCCGGAGCGGGTTGTACTCGCCCGCGCCGAGCACGGTCAGCCCCGCCTCGATCCGGTTAACGATGGCCACCCGCGCGCGGCTCAACGCCTCGCGCTCGCGCCTGGGGCGGCGGGCCTCCCCGGTGACCTCGTCCGGCCCCGGCACCATGGATCAAACCCGCGGCTCGCCGCGCAGCCAAGCCAGGAGGGTGCGCAGCAGCATGTCCGCGTCGATGCGGTCGGACTTGGCCCGGCGCATGCGGCGGTCCACCGGCACGCTGGAGGGTTGCATGACGTGCACCTCAATACCATGCTGCCGCAGCCAGCGCGCAAGCCAGAAGCCGCTCCCGCCGGACTCGTAGGCGACGATGACGGGCGACACGGAATGGGTGGACGCGCTCTACCCCGCTGGTCGTGAGTCGACCTCCTGATCGCGGAAGCCTACACGGCCGAGCGGCCCGTTCGATATCATCTCGACTGGGCCACGCTGCGGAAGCACCTGCCTGCCATGGCCGCGAAGTCCATCCTGCTCACGCACATGAGCCCGGACATGCTCGACCGCATACCGGAGGGTTGCACGGCGGCCGAAGATGGAGGTGTGATCCTCCTGTGACGGTACCTCGCGCGTCACTTCAGAGGACCTTCAGCCCTTCAGGCGCTTGTTGCACTCCGAGTAGTAGCCGCCGCCCTTCTGGATCCAGTTCAGGCCGCCGTTGCCGGCGCCGCCCGCGGCCTTGTTGGCGTTGTCCTGATCCAGGCACGTCTTCTGCCGGGCCTTGCCGGCGGACTCATGAGCGTACTTGGGCGAGATCGCGGTGGGGAAGATCGCGCCGCCAGGCGCGGCCGTGACTGGCTTCTGAGCAGGGGCCGGCTTTGGGGCGAGCCCGGCTCCGATTGGCAGGCCAACGGTGGCGCCCGGTTGCGCAAGAGCCGGGCCGGTGAGCGCAGCGACGACGGTCAGAGAGAGTGTGGTCAGGCGCATGGGTACAGGCCTTGATAGAAGGCCGACCCTAGCAGCACGGACCTGAACGGCTTCCTTGACCGGCTACCTGGAACAGTATGTTTACTATTTGTTCTCATAAGGGCAGTCGGCGGCGCGCGGGTCACTTGCCTCGCCCACTACCCCTTCGTGATCGTGCGCGTGGCTTGCGGGATCTGCGCCTCCCGGCGGGGCTCGTATCGCCTCGCCCGGCTCGCGGAGACGTTCGGCGCTGACACGCCCCTGGAGCGGGTGCTGGAGGGCATCGTGGCCGACTGTTCATATCCGCCGCCGGACAAGGTGCGCGGGAACCAGTAAGCAGTTACAACGCCGACAGATTTTGAAATAAGATCCTCACGAAACGGAGCATGCAACATGGATCCGGTTGTTCATTTCGAAATGCCCTATGAGGACCGTGACCGTATGGTCCAGTTCTACGAAAGCGCATTCGGCTGGAAGGCACAGAAACTTGGCCCAGAAATGGGCAATTATGTCATCGTCACGACAGCCAACGCTGACGTCAAGCCAGATGCCCCACGGGGTTCTATCAACGGAGGATTTTGGGAGAAGAGAGCCGATTGGCCGGCACAGGTTCCTGCTATTGTCATCGGTGTGGGCGACATTAGGGGCACAATGGAGAAAATTCTGCGTGCCGGTGGCAAGATCCTAGGAGATCCTATGCAGATTCCCGGCGTCGGAGAGTATGTGTCGTTTCTCGATACCGAGGGAAATCGGGCTAGCTTGCTTCAACCTTCCATGTGAACGGCCGAAGAAAGTGCCTCGCGCGAGGAGATAGCTCAGCCTCCTCGCGCAATAGGGTATACCCTATCAGACGCAAGTGTCTCGTAAGAGCTTCTGTGAGACATCTGAGACACGGCTTTCCGCTCTGCTCCTATGCGGCTCTTCGGATGAGGCCTATGCTCGAACATCCGCTTTTCTATGCTGATCACGCATATCGGCTGCGGGTGGAATCGGATGTCAGCGACTGTTTGTATTCAGCGCCACGGCCGCGCGGATGAGCGCCTTCAACGCCGTTTCGTCGATCTGGACACCTTTTTCGATATCAATCGCGCGTCTGATGTTGCTTTCAAGGCTGGAGTTGAAGAGGCCTGACGGATCATCAAGCAAAGCGCCCTTCGCGAACGTCAGCTTCACTTTATCTTTGTAAATCTCGCCGGTGCAGATGATCCCCGCGTGCGACCAGACCGGGACACCGGCTGGATTAGATGGCTTGCGCCATTTCACCTCCTCGATGACATCGAGGTCGGCCTCGCGGATGAGATTGCGGATGCGCGCGAGCATCTCGCCGCGCCAATCGGCCAGCTCCGTAATCTTGACGTCAATCAGCTGAGATGCAGTCTTCGCATCCTTGGCGGCCGTTGCATCTGCAACCTCGGTCTTCTTGTCGGCCATATCACGATCCTGCCCAAGCGGTTCACCACCTAGAGCATTTTCTGTTCAGCTTGCAATTGCACTGCTGGCTTCCCAGCTGTGCTCAGGAGTGACGCGCTGGAGGGAGAAGCGATGCCCGCCGCCCTGTCTGCCGACCTGCGTGCCCGCGTGGTCGCCGCCCTGGAGGAGGGCTTGTCCTGCTCGCAGGTCGCGGCGCGGTTCGGCGTGAGCGCGGCCAGCGCCAGCCGCTGGCGCGCCAAGGCGCAGCGCACCGGCTCGCCGGCTCCTCATCCCATGGGCGGTGATCGGCGGTCCGCCCGCCTGGACGAGCACGCGCCCTTCCTGCTCGACCAGGTCGCCCAGAAGCCCGATCTCACCCTGGCTGACCTTCAGGCCAAGCTGCGCGAGCGCGGGGTGACGGCGGCGCTCGGCACGATCTGGCGCCTGCTGTCCCGCCACAAGCTGACCTATAAAAAAAGACGGCGCCTGCTGAGGAGCAGCAGCGCGAGGACGTAGGCGCCGCGCGGGAGGCGTGGTTCGCGGGCCAGCTCGATCTCGACCCGGAGCATCTGGTCTTCCTGGACGAGACCGCCGCCCCCACCAAGATGGCGCGCCTGCGCGGCCGCGCCGCACGGGGCGAGCGCTGCCGGATGGCGGTGCCGCTCGGGCACTGGGCGACCACCCCCCCTGGTGATGGGGCTGCGCGCCAGCGGCTTGGTCGCGCCGCAGACGCGCCGCGGGGCGATGACCGGGACGGCCGTCCGGGCTTATGTGCAGCAGGTTCTCGCTCCGGTGCTGCGTCCGGGCGATGCGGTGATCCTCGACAACCTACCGGCTCACAAGGTGGCGGGCGTGCGCGAAGCGGTCGAGGCGGTGGGTGCGCAGCTGCTCTACCTGCCGGCCTACTCGCCGGACTTCACTCCGATCGAGAAGGTGTTCGCCAAGCTCAAGGCTTTGCTGCGCAAGGCAGCGGCCCGCAGCGAGGCGGCCCTGCAGACGGCGATCCAGCGCATCCTGCGCTGCTTCATGCCCAAGGAATGCCGCCGCTCCATCGCAGCGGCCGGCTATGACGCCGATTGACCATGAGCCTCTGCCATTGCTACTTGAACAGAAAACGCACTAGAAAACGATCGGATACTGTTGGCGAATTCCGATCAGGCCCGCCGCGGAGCCCGTGACGGGACCAGCCTCACGACCGTGCAATGGCTGCGCCAGACGCCCGGCCGAAGAGCCACCCGAATTCGCAACAGTATCCGACCGTTTTCTTTACAAACCTGACTGCTCACTCACAATTTATCGTAGCGATCACTTGAGTGTAAAGAAAATACTTCAGAAAATATACTGCCCGAAAAATCGTCTCATGAAACTATCTTGGCGGACATCGTCTGCGTCAGAACTCCGGATCTGAAGCACGGCCGGAGACGCGGAGGGCGTCCGCCCACAGCTCGTCGAGCCACGCGTGGATGGCCCGGATCCCGCGCTCCTCGAGGCGGTAGATGCGCCGCGTGCCCCGAACGGTGTCGGTCACGAGGCCAGCGTCCTTCAGCACGCGCAGGTGCTGGGACACGGCCGGTCGCGTCACCTGTCAAGGCGCATGGGTCAGCACTCCGGGAGGTTGACGGCGAGACCGCCGGTCGAGGTTTCCTTGTACTTCACGCTCATATCGAGGCCAGTCTGGCGCATGGTCTCGATGCAGGCATCGAGGGGCACGATGTGGATGCCGTTGCTCCGGAGTGCGAGCGAGGCGGCGGCGACGGCCTTGATGGCGCCGAGACCGTTGCGCTCGATACAGGGAACCTGGACGAGGCCACGCGCCGGATCGCAGGTCATGCCGAGGTGATGCTCCAGCGCGATCTCGGCGGCGTTCTCGATCTGGGCGTTCGTCCCTCCGAGGGCGGCGCAGAGGCCGGCGGCGGCCATGGCGGCGGCGGAGCCGATCTCGCCCTGGCAGCCGACCTCGGCGCCGGAGATCGAGGCGTTGGTCTTGATGATTCCGCCGATGGCGGCGGCGGTCAGCAGGAAATCGCGGACGCCCTCGTGGGACGCGCCGACGACGTGATCGCGGTAGTAGCGGATCACTGCCGGCACCACCCCGGCGGCGCCGTTGGTGGGAGCGGTGACGACGCGGCCGCCGGCGGCGTTCTCCTCGTTCACCGCCATCGCGTAGACCGAGAGCCAGTCGTTGACGGTGTGAGGCTGGGCGGCGTTGGTGCCACGCTCGGCAAGGAGCGCCTGGTGGATGGCGCGGGCGCGGCGGCGGACGTTGAGGCCGCCGGGAAGCGTGCCCTCGGTGGCGAGGCCACGGTCGATGCAGGCGTCCATGACCGACCAGATGCGATCGAGACCGGCGTCGAGACCGGGGCCTTCGTTGGCGCGCTTCATCGCGGCGATGGGCAGGCCGGAGGTTTCGCCCATGGCGAGCATCTCGGCGGCGGTGGCGAAGGGGTAGGGGCGCGGGGTGGGGTCGGGGGCGGCGTCGCGGTGCTCGAGCTCGCGCTCGGTCAGGACGAAGCCGCCGCCGATCGAGTAGTAGGTCTCGGCGAGGTGGAGGTTGCCGACGGCGTCGAAGGCACGCAGGACCATGCCGTTGGCATGGCCGGGCAGCGGCGGGCCGTAGTCGAAGACGACGCCCTTGTCGGGATCGAAGGCGATGAGGCCGAGACCGGGGACGTCGATGTGGCCCGTGGCCCTGAGGGCGGCCTCGCGGCGCTCGGCGTCGTCGGGGTCGAGGGTCTCGGGGCGGAAGCCGAGAAGGCCGAGGATGACGGCGCGGTCGGTGGCGTGGCCCTTGCCGGTGAAGGCGAGACTGCCGTGCAGCGACGCCTCAAGCCGGGCGGGAGCGCCGGAGCCGGGCACGCTGTCCCGGCCCTCGCGGAGAGCATCGAGGAAGCGGGCAGCGGCGAGCATCGGGCCCATCGTGTGCGAGCTCGAGGGACCGACGCCGATCTTGAAGATGTCGAAGACGCTCAGGAACATCGGGCTTCCAAGGGTGGGCGATGTGCGGGAGCCGCAAGCCTGCGGCTCCCGTCAAGCTATTGATATGGATTGATTTTCCAAGGGCCATCAACGGCCCGCAAGGGAAGGTCGACCCCTCAGCCGGCGTAGATCGGATGGGCGGCGCAGACGCGGCGGACCTCGGCCAACACCTCGGCCTCGACGGCTGCGTCGCCCTCGGGGCCGCTGACCGCGAGGGCCTCGACGACTTTCAGGACCAGCTGACCGACGCGGATGAATTCAGCCTCACTGAGGCCGCGGGTGGTGCCGGCGGAGGTGCCGAGGCGGATGCCGGAGGTGACGAACGGCTTCTCCGGGTCGAAGGGGATGGCGTTCTTGTTGCAGGTGAGACCAGCCCGCTCCAGCGCCCGCTCGGCGTCGCGGCCCTTCACCCCCTTCGGACGCAGGTCCACGAGCACCATGTGGCAGTCGGTGCCGCCGGAGACGATGTCGAGGCCGCCAGCCTTCAGCGTCGCGGCCAAGGCCCGGGCGTTGGCGATGACGCGGGCGGCGTAGTCGCGGAAGGACGGCTGCAGCGCCTCGCCGAAGGCGACGGCCTTGGCGGCGATGACATGCATCAGCGGGCCGCCCTGGTTGCCGGGGAAGACCGCGGAGTTGAGTTTTTTCGCGAGCGCTTCGTCGTTCGTCAGGATGATGCCGCCGCGGGGCCCGCGCAGCGTCTTGTGGGTGGTCGAGGTGGTGATGTGGGCATGCGGCACCGGGTTCGGGTAGAGCCCGGCGGCGATCAGGCCGGCATAATGCGCCATGTCGACCATGAGGTACGCGCCGACCTCGTCGGCAATGGCGCGGAAGCCGGCGAAGTCGATCTCGCGCGGGTAGGCCGAGGCACCGGCGACGATGAGCTTCGGCCGGGTCTCGAGCGCACGGGCGCGGACGGCCTCCATGTCGATCAGCTGGTCGGACTCGCGGACTTGGTAGTCGACGACGTCGAACCATTTGCCTGACATGGTGACGGACGAGCCATGGGTGAGGTGGCCGCCATGGGCGAGGGACAGGCCCATGATGCGGTCGCCGGGCTGGAGGAGCGCGAGAAACACGGCCTGGTTGGCCTGGGCGCCGGAATGGGGCTGGACATTGGCGTAGGCGGCGCCGAACAGCCGCTTCACCCGGTCGATGGCGAGGGTTTCGACCTCGTCCACGTATTCGCAGCCGCCGTAGTAGCGTTTGCCGGGGTAGCCCTCGGCGTATTTGTTGGTCAGGACGGAGCCCTGGGCGATGAGCACGTCGCGGGAGACGATGTTCTCCGAGGCGATCAGCTCGATCTGGTTCTGCTGGCGGCCCAGCTCGCGGCCGATGGCGGCGGCGACGGCGTTGTCAGAGAGGCGGGCGGTGTCGAGCATGGGCGTTTCCCTAAGGTCTCAGAGTCCGACCGCGAGTTCGCGGGCGGCGAGATCGAGGAGGGCGCGGACGTGCGGCGCGAAGGAGCGCCAGACAGTCAGGTGGAAGCGGTCGCCGGCCTCGCGGGTAAGGACGATCTGCACAGTGTCGAAGACGGTGCGGGTGCCGGAGCCTGTCGGCATCCGCGCGAGGTCGAGCGGGCAGCCGGTGGCGAGCAGGTCGAGGACCGCGGGGCCTTCGAGCCGATAGGTGACCTCGCGGTCCGAGACCTCGACGGCGCTCATCGCAATGCGCGTCGCGAGGTCGGCCAGGGTGGCCGTAAGCGCGCCGGCCTCGGCTCCGGGCGCTTCGATCAGCCACTCGTCGGGGCCGAGGCAGAGGGCGCTACGGTTGCCCGTGGCCGTGCGGGCGCCGATCTTCGCCGGGAGAGCGAGGGCGGGCGCGGCGCCGGGATCGGCGAGGCGCAGCGAGATCCGGGTGGCGGGCGGCAACTCGGCGATCGCCACCGGGGCGAACTGGGCATTCATGACGTTCACGGGCGCTTCCTCTCAGACGCTGAGGCGGGTGCCTTCGGGGTCGTAGAACACGGTGCTCTTGACGACGCGGGCCTTGAGAATCCGGTCCGGCATCGGGATGTGCAGCATCTCCCCGTCGCGGGCGCGGCCGTCGGCGATGACGGCCATGGCGATCGAGCGGCCGAGCGCCTCGCTCCAGTAGGAGGAGGTCACGTGGCCGAGCATGGTCATCGGCTTCGGCTGGTTCGGGTCGGCGACGATCTGGGCGCCTTCCTGGAGGATTGTCTTCGGGTCCTCGGTCAGGAGACCGACGAGCTGCTTGCGGCCCTTCGCCACCATGTCGGGGCGGACGAGCGAGCGCTTGCCGACGAAATCATGCTTGGCCTTGCCGATCGCCCAGGAGAGGCCAGCGTCGTCCGGGGTCAGCGTGCCGTCGGTGTCCTGGCCGACGATGATGTAGCCCTTCTCGGCGCGCAGCACGTGCATGGTCTCGGTCCCGTAGGGACAGATGTCGTACTGCCGCCCGGCAGCCATCAGCTTCTCCCAGAGGGCGCGGCCGTGGCGGGCGGGGACGTTGACCTCGAAGCCGAGCTCGCCGGTGAAGGAGACGCGGAAGAGCCGGGCCGGGAAGCCGGCGACCGTGCATTTCGCCACCGACATATGCGGGAAGGCGGCGTCGGAGAGGTCGAGACCCTTCACCAGCGGCTCGAGCAGTTTACGGGCGTTCGGGCCGTTCAGCGCGACGGTCGCCCATTGCTCGGTGGTGGAGGTGAGCCAGACCTTGAGGTCGGGCCACTCGGTCTGGAGGTAGTCCTCCATCATGGTGAGGACGCGCGCCGCGCCACCGGTCGTCGTCGTGACGTGGAAGCGGTCGGCGGCGAGGCGGCCGATGACGCCGTCGTCACGGATGAAGCCGTCCTCGCCCAGCAGCAGGCCATAGCGGCAGCGGCCGATTCCGAGCTTCGCCCAGGGGTTCGTGTACATCCGCTCCATGAAGGTGACGGCGTCCGGGCCGACGACCTCGATCTTGCCGAGCGTCGAGGCGTCGAAGATGCCGAGCGAGGCGCGGGTGGCACGGCACTCGCGGGCGACCGCCGCATGCATGTCCTCGTCCGCCTTCGGGAAGTACCAGGCGCGGCGCCAGAGGGAGACCGGCTCGAAGACCGCGCCGTTGGCCTCGGCCCAGGGGTCGATGGGCGTCTTGCGCGTGACCTCGAAAGTGGCGCCCTGGTGGTAGCCGGCGAAGGTGCCGAAGGTCGTCGGCGTGTAGGGCGGCCGGAAGGTGGTCAGGCCGACCTGCGGCGGCTGTTTGCCGAGCGCGTCGGCAGCGATCATCAGGCCGTTGATGTTCGACATCTTGCCCTGATCGGTCGCCATGCCGTTGGTGGTGTAGCGCTTCACGTGCTCGATCGAGCGCATGCCCTCGCGGACGGCGAGGCGGATGTCCTTGGCGGTGACGTCGTTCTGGAAATCGATGAAGGCCTTGGCGGCGGCCGGGTTGCGGTCGGTCGGGAGCTCCTTGAGCGTGATGCCCGAACCGGTGCGGTCGGCGGTGACGCGGTGGGCCTGCGCCTCGGCCGCGCGGCCGGCGTCGCGGGCGGCCCGCGCTCCGGCGGCGGCGCCGTCGGTGAGCGCGGCGGCGATGCCCCAGAGGCCGCGGCCGGCACCGGCGATGTGGACGGCCTCGGACTTCTTGTCCGCCAGGAACGCCTGCAGCGTCTCGTCCCAGGCGAGGCTGCCCTTGGTATGGGAGAAGAGGTGCAGGCACGGGGTCCAGCCGCCGCACATCAGCACCGCGTCGCAGGCGATGCGGCGGGCGGCGCCGGCCTTGCCGTTCCGGACCGGGTTGACGCGGAGGGACTTCACCCGCAGGCGGCCCTCGGTCCCGGTGACGGTGTGGCCGAGCAGGAGCTCGATCCCCAAGGCGCGGGCTTTGTCGGTCAGGGCCAGATCCACGATCGGGCGGATGTCGACGATGGCCACGGGTTTCGCACCGGCCTCGGCGAGGTCGAAGGCGGCGTACCATGCGCTGTCGTGGGCGGTGACGATCGCGGTCCGGTCGCCGACCCTCACGCCGTAGCGGTTGAGGTAGGTCTGCGCGGCGCCGGCCAGCATGACGCCCGGGCGGTCGTTGCCGTCGAAGACCAGCGGCTTCTCCAGCGCGCCCTGGGCGAGCACGACCTGGCCGGCGCGGACCTTCCAGAGCCGCTCGCGCGGGGCGTCGGCGGGTGGGGCGGCGAGGTGGTCGGTGAGCCGCTGGGCGAGGCCGACGAGGTTCTGGTGGTAGTAGCCGATCGCCGTCGTCCGAGTCATGACGGTGACGTTCGGCAGCGCGGCCAGTTCGGCGAGGGTGGCGGCGAGCCAGTCCCAGGCCGGCTTGCCGTCGATGGCGACGGCGGGTTCGGACAGGAGGCTGCCGCCCGGCTCGGCGGTCTCGTCGACAAGCATGACGGACGCGCCGGAGCGGCCGGCGGCGAGCGCCGCAGCGAGGCCGGCGGGGCCGGCGCCGACGATAAGCACGTCGGTATGGGCGAAGCGGCTGGCATAGCGGTCGGCATCGGGCTCGGTGGGCGAGACGCCGAGGCCGGCGGCGTTGCGGATCACCGGCTCGTAGACGCGGTCCCAGAAGGCGCGGGGCCACATGAACGTCTTGTAATAGAAGCCGGCCGAGAACAGCGAGCCCAGCCGGTCATTGATGGACCCGACGTCGAAGGCGAGCGAGGGCCAGCGGTTCTGGCTCGTCGCCACGAGGCCGTCGCGGAGTTCCTGGATCGTGGCGCGGGTGTTCGGCTCGAACCGGCCAGGGCCGCGGTGGGTGCCCAAGAGCGCGTTCGGCTCGTCCGAGCCGGCGGAGACCACGCCGCGGGGCCGGTGGTACTTGAAGGACCGGCCGATCAGGTGGACGCCGTTCGCGAGCAGCGCCGAGGCGAGGGTGTCGCCGGCAAGTCCCTGGTAGTCCTTGCCGTCGAAGCTGAAGCGGATCGGGCGCCGATGATCGACGCGGCCGCGGTTCGGGAGGCGGTGGCTGGTCATTCGGTCCCTCCCGTGAGGCTCGCGAGGTCGGGGCGGGGCTCACCCGCCTTGTAGGTGAGAAGGAAGCGGTCGGAGACGGTCTCGCGCACCGCGTTGAAGAAGCGGCCGCAGCCATTGACGTGGCGCCAGCGCTCGAAGTGGTGGCCGCGCGGGTTCGAGCGGATGAACAGGAAGTCGCGCCACTCCTCGTCGGTGAGCTTCGAGGGGTCCTGCGGCCGCGCGATGTGGGCTTCACCTGCGTAGGCGAATTCGAGTTCCGGGCGGTCTTCGCCGCAATAGGGGCAACGGATCAGCAGCATGGGGCGGGTCCTCAGTGAGCGACGGCGGCCGCGGCCGCCTCGTCGATCAGCCGGCCGGTGGTGAAGCGCTCGAGGGTGAACGGGGCGTTGATCGGATGCGGCTCGTCCTTAGCGACCGTGTGGGCGAGGACATGGGCCGCGCCCGGCGTCGCCTTGAAGCCGCCGGTGCCCCAGCCGCAATTGACGT
This sequence comes from Methylobacterium nodulans ORS 2060, assembly GCF_000022085.1. Classification (NCBI taxonomy): domain Bacteria; kingdom Pseudomonadati; phylum Pseudomonadota; class Alphaproteobacteria; order Hyphomicrobiales; family Methylobacteriaceae; genus Methylobacterium; species Methylobacterium nodulans. The sequence continues at coordinate 326,517 of NC_011892.1, read as the reverse complement.
AGAGGCCGGGCACCGGGGTCTTCCCGATGATCGGCGAGCGGTCGGGCGTCACGTCGACGATGCCGCCCCACTTGCGCAGCATGCGCATGCGCCGGAAGATCGGAAAAATCTCGCAGATCGCTGCGAGCGTGTGCTCGATCAGCGGCAGGCCGCCGCGCTGGGAGTAGCTCACATACTGGTCGGTGCCGGAGCCGATGACGAGCTCGCCCTTGTCGGACTGGCTGATATAGGCGTGCACCGAGTTCGACATGACGACGCAGGGGAAGATCGGCTTCACCGGCTCGGAGACGAGCGCCTGCAGCGGGTAGGATTCGAGCGGCAGCCGGACGCCCGCGGTTTCCATGACGACCGAGGTATGGCCGGCGGCGGAGACCGCGACCTTCTTCGCGCCGATGAAGCCCTTGGCCGTCTCGACGCCGATCACCCGTCCGTCGGGGCCGCGGCGGATCGCCGTCACCGGGCAGTTCTGGATGATGTGGACGCCGCGTGCGGCCGCGGCGCGGGCATAGCCCCAGGCGACGGCGTCGTGCCGGGCGGTGCCGGCACGGCGCTGCAGCGCCGCGCCCATGACCGGGTAGCGGGCCGAGGGCGAGATGTCGAGCGGCGGGCAGAAGCGCTTCGCCTCCTTGGCGCTGAGCCACTGGTTGTCGACACCGTTCAGGCGGTTCGAGTGAACGTGGCGCTGGAAGGACTGCACGTCGTGGACGTTGTGCGCGAGCATCATCACGCCGCGCTTGGAATACATGACGTTGTAGTTCAGATCCTGGGACAGAGTCTCCCAGAGGTCGAGGGCGTGGTCGTAGAGGCGCGCGCTCTCGTCGTAGAGGTAGTTCGAGCGGATGATCGTGGTGTTGCGGCCCGTGTTGCCCCCGCCGAGCCAGCCCTTGTCGATCACCGCGACGTTGGTGATGCCGTGCTCCTTCGCGAGGTAGTAGGCCGCGCCGAGGCCGTGCCCGCCGGCGCCGACGATCACCACGTCGTAGGCGGCTTTCGGCTGCGCGTCCGGCCACTGGGGCGTCCAGTGCTTCTGGCCGGTCAGCGCGCCCCTGATGACCTGCGCGAAGGAGAAATGCGTCATGCGGCCCCCCGAAGTTTCTGGGTGCTGCATGCCGGATCCGGACGAATCGGGGCTGAACGGATCCGTCAGAAATGCTGTATGCTGGCGACAGTGAGGTCGGGATGGCAAAGCTGAGCGTCGGATTCATCCTTGCTCGACGGTTCACGCTCTGCGCCTTCGCGAACTTCGTCGACGTGCTGCGGCTGTCGGCGGACGAGGGCGACCGGTCGCGGCCGATTCTCTGCACGTGGCGCGTCCTGTCGCCGACGATGGACCCGATCGCGTCGAGCTGCGGCATCGTGGTCCAGCCGGAGGAGCGTTTGGGCGACCCGGCGCGGTTCGACTATCTCGTGGTCGTCGGCGGCTTGGTCGATGAGATCGAGAACCTGCATCCCGACACGGTGCGGTTCCTGGGGCGTGCGGCGGCCGCAGGAGTGCCGCTCGTCGGGGTCTGCACCGGCACGTTCATCCTGCACCGGGCGGGACTGATGCAGGGATATCGCGCCTGCGTCAGCTGGTTCCACCACGATGACTTCCTCGAGCGGTTCGACGGGCTCAAGCCGGTCTCGGATCAGATCTTCGTCGTCGACCGCGACCGGCTGACCTGCTCGGGCGGGATCAGCTCCGCGCATCTCGCGGCTTTCATCGTCGAGCGGCACCTCGGGCGGGCGCGGGCGGCGAAGAGCCTGCACATCATGATCATCGACGAGGCGATGGCGGCCGAGGAGCCGCAGCCGGGCATGCCGCTGGCGCTCGCCACCGACGATGCGCTGGTGCGGAAGGCGCTGCTCCTGATGCAGCAATCGATGGACGCGCCGCTTTCGATCGGGCGGGTCGTGACGCAGCTCGGGGTGAGCCGGCGCAAGCTCGAGCGGCATTTCCGCGAGGCGCTCGGCATGACGCCGCTCGAGGCGGACCGGTTGATCCGGGTCGAGCAGGCGAAACACCTGCTGAAGACCACAGGGCGGTCGTCGACGCAGATCGCGGCAGATACCGGCTTCTGCGACCTGCCGCACCTCATCCGGGTGTTCCGGGCGGTGGAGGGGACGACCCCGGACGCCTTTCGGCGGATGAGCGCGCCCCCCTGACCAGGACGTATGCGGATCATCCGCATACGTCTTCGATTTCAAGTATTGCGCGTAAATACTAAAAGTAGTATCCGATATTTATATAGATTGAACTTTTCCATTTGTTGTCGCCGCCCTGGGCAAGGCCGCTTACGTATTGACCCGCACCAACGTAGGGGTCATTTTTTCCTGTTACGAGTTCAGTATAAATAATCAGGCCCGGATCAGCCTTGAGAGTCCAAGCTCCGCCCACAACGAAACGCTGAGAGTCACGAAAGTTTTTCTGATCTTTAATATATCTGCTATAACTGAAGTATGGGACAAGGTTGAATGGTCCAACATCATCTTGAAGTTTATAGCTGACCTCGGCGGCGATGAAATTTCCGTGGGTCGCCATGTTGTAGGATCCGTCGTAGCCGCCGATTGTGATCAAATCGTTACGGATCGGGTTTTTCGGATTGATGTCCTGACGCGCAAAGATGCTTTTAAAACCCCATTGACCGCGGGTCGCATTGACATGAATGGCCTCCAACTGCTTTGTACCAGTTTGGCGCGTGGTAAAATTATAAATATCGGAATGCCAGATGGAAACTCCGGCAGCGAGGGATGCAAAATCGTTCTTTATAAAGAAGTACTCCGCACGGCCGACGATCATATTTTGCTCGGCATTGTCGGAGCCGAACGGCACATAACTGTCCGCACGCACGATGTTTGTCGAATAACGTGCACTGTCTCTGCTGATACCGAATGCGTTCGGGTTTGCTCCAGGATAGAAGCCCAATTGATAGTTGTACTCCGGCTCGACATGGGAGTATTTAACGCCAAAATTATAGACCTCCTCAATTCCCATCGCGAAGCCAAGCGTCTCAAGCCATGTCGTCGAGAAGTAAGGCACCAAGCCGAACGGAACCTGGTTCAGGCCGAAAGTGATGCTGTCGAAAGGGCTTAACTTGTAGCCAACGTAAGCGTACATTGGGAAATTGACCTCGCCAGGATAACCTTCGTATCCTGATCGCCGGCTGTACAGGAAGCTTGCGCCATAGAAACGATATTGCGCAGCTCCAAAAACGGTGTCGGAATCATACGCGAGCTTGAGACCAAGCGTGTCCCACGAGAGATGGCTGGAGGTTCGCCGATCGCCGCCAGGACGCGCATCGTCAAACCGGGCATCGTAACGCAGACGGAACGTTCCCCCGAATGTCCACTTTCCAATGCTGTCGGATCTTTCCGGTAGCGGGGGCGTCGGGTCCGCGACAGTGACCGGCTGCTCTCGATTGAGCCGGTTCGGCTCTGCATCGACCTCGACCTCTTGTGCCCTCGCTGGCGTCAGAGATCCTAGAGACAATACAATTACAGCCGCACGAGCGGTTAGCGGCATGTAGGAAATGCGCAACTTCTCCCCCTATTGTTCGATAAGCCGGTTTCTTATTTCCTTGCTTAATCTTTTCTCTATCCGGCGTCAGAGAAAGGCATGGTTTGCTTTGGTCGAGCGTCTGAGAGCCCGTTGGGAAAGAGCTATTTCATAGTGAACTTCCCGAATGGGATAGGGCCGTGGTCGCCCAGTCCCCGCTGCAACTGGAAGCAGTGGCGCCAATGTCAGCCACTCTTCATTCGTCATACGCAGGGATAACTTTGATCGCGGCGGTCATATTGCGGCCTATTTTCAGTGGTCCAGACCACGGAAGAGCCATCGATTCATTCAAGAAGGGCAGACATCCTCTAGCATCTCGGATTTTCTCTTGGTCACCCTTTCCCAACGGACTCTTAGTATCAGGGGTTTGCTGCTGGCTTGCCGGGCGACCAACGTCCCGTCGGAGACGGCGGACACGTTGGCAGACATCGGCCACTCCGCGGCGCAGCTCTCGCGCACCTTGATGGGCGAGCTTGCCGAGCGGCGGCGGACGGGGCCAGGGTTGCAGTCCTTACAAGGCGGCTGACGGGTCAGAACGGGTTGGGGACGGTCTGCCGGGCCACTCGCTCGCGCGGCGCCCGCGGGCGCGTCGGCCTGGCGGTCCGCTCCCCTGGCTTGGCGCCCGGGCGTGCGTTGACCAACTCGGCCTTGCAGTGGGTGGTCGGCGGGGAGCCGCAGACCTTATCCAGCATCCGCCAAGACACGCACTGGCCGTTGGGCCCGCGATAGCCCGGCCCGCCCTTGCAGCCGCAGCCGGAGCAGAACTGCGCCTGGGCCGGCCTCGCGCAGCAGGTCATTGCGAGCGCCAGGAGGACCACGATCCCGAGTAGCGCCAGAAGCGTGCCGAGGATGCGGCCTCGGCGTGGCGGGCGATCGTCGTCCATCATCGCCGCCTCTGCGGGAAGCGGGTCCAATTTGTCCCAGCCCAGCTTCGTCGCGGCGAGGGACCAGCAGGGTCGGAGCATCGTCGGTCGCTTCACAAAACTTTACATGCGGCCGCGAGAGGCGAAACGTGCCGCCCTCATAGTCCGGTCCTGATGACGCGCTGAGCGTCGAGGAAGACACGACGATGAGCAACGGTGCGATTACAAGCGAGCCCATGGATGCGCAGGCGCCCGCGCCGGTCCCGCGGCGGCGTTATCTCCGCCGAACCGTGCTGGCACTCGGTATCTTGATCGGTGGCGGGGCAGGCGGCCTTGCCCTCGCCAGGGGCGGTCCCTTCCATGAAGGGTTCGCCTCCTGGGATCCGGGCCAAAGGCTCGCACGCCTGCAGTTCATGGCGAAGCACGCCTTGGACGCGGTGGGCGCGACCTCGGACCAGGAGAACCGGATCCATGACATCATCGCCTCCGCGTCCACTGCGCTGGTGAAGGAGGGCGCGCCGACCGCCGACATGCGCAAGCGGCTCATCGACCTGCTGAAGGCCCCGACGGTTGACCCCGCCGCGATCGAGGCGCTACGGGCCGAGATGGTCCGCAGTGTCGACGCGCGCTCCAAGATCGTCGCTGGTGCGCTGGTCGACGCCTCGGGGCAGATCAGCGCCGAACAGCGTACGAAGCTCGTCGACCGCTTCACCACTATGATGGAGCAGCATCGCGGCTTCGGCCGGTGGCGGCATCACTGGGACGAGGATAACGAGCATCGCGACCGTATGCCCGGCGAGGCCGGACCTGGCGCCAGACCGGAGAGGAACTGAGATCTAAGGTGCGACCGCGATGGCCGAACGACTCCTCATCATCGACGACGATCGGCGCTTGGCGGCGATGGTATCGGAGTATCTTTCGGCTGAGGGCTATGCGGTCGCCAGCCGGTTCACTGCGCGGGAGGGCCACGATGCCCTCCGGCGCGAGCGGTTCGATGCCGTGATCCTCGATGTCATGCTGCCGGATTGCGACGGGTTCGAGCTGTGTCGGCAGATCCGAACGCACTCCGGCGTCCCGATCCTGATGCTGACCGCCAAAGGCGACGACACCGACCGCATCATCGGGCTGGAGATCGGCGCCGACGACTACCTGCCCAAGCCGTTCAACCCGCGTGAACTCCTGGCGCGCATCCGCGCGCTGCTGCGTCGGCAGCGCGCCCCGCAAGAGGCCGCGCTGCTCGATTTCGGGCGTCTGCAGATCGATCCGAGTTCGCGCGTCGTGCGGCTCGACGGGGTGGAGCGCCGGCTCACCAGCCATCAGTTCGACCTCCTGCTCGCCTTTGCGACCAATGCTGGGCGCGTACTGAGCCGCGAGCGGCTGATGGATCTGGTCAAGGGCGAAGAGTTGGACGCCTTGGACCGGTCCATCGACGTCCATGTGTCCCGCCTGCGGGCAGTGATCGAGGATGATCCCCGGCATCCGCGGCGGCTCATCACCATTCGGGGCGCCGGCTACGTCTTCGCCCGCCAGCAGGACGCCGAGCGATGAGGCAAGTGCGGCGCCGGCTGTTCTGGAAGGTCTACCTGACCCTGCTGGCGAGCCTGCTCGGGGCAGCCTTCGCCATGGCCGGTCTGTGGTGGGCCCTCGGCGAGTCGCCCCACAAGCGCTGGGAGATGCTGGAGGCCCGGATTGCGAGTGAGGCCTCAGCCCTCAGCGGGCCCTCCGCCCTGGCAGATCCGGCAGTCCAGCGCCTCAGCGAGGCCTTTGGCGCGGACGTGGCGCTCTATGACCGCAGCGGCGGCCTCCTCGCCGCCCGCGGGACCCGTGCTGTCCTCCTGGGCGGGGAATCCACCGGGCCGCCCGTGCGATGGGTGCTCCGATCCGCACTGCCGGACGGACGGACGCTCCTGGTCAGCATCCGTCCATCTCCGGGCACGCGGATTGCCCGCATCGTCTCCCTGACCCTCCTGGTCGCGGCGTTCGTCGGACTGGCTGCCTTCCCGGTGACGGCGCGGCTGACCCAGCGACTCGAACGGCTGCGCTCCGGGGTGGCACGGTGGGGTGAGGGCGACCTGCGCGTCCGCGTGGACGAGAGCGGTGGCGATGAGGTCGCCGCGGTCGCGCGCACGTTCAACCTCGCCGCGGGGCGCGTCGATGCTCTGCTCGCAGCGCAGCGGACGCTGCTCGCCAATGCCAGCCACGAGCTGCGCTCGCCGCTGGCGCGCCTGCGGATGGCGGTCGATCTCTGGTCGGCTCGCCCCGAGGGATCAGCCCGAGCCGAGATCGTGCGCAACCTCGCCGAACTCGGTGCCCTGGTTGACGAGATTCTGCTGTCGAGCCGCCTCGAGCACGCCCATGCCGACCTCGATCGGAGCGAGAGCGTCGACCTGCTCGGGCTGGCCGCGGAAGAAGCCGCCCGGGTCGGAGCAGAGGCCGAGGGCGAGCCAGTGAGCGTCTTCGGCGACGCGGTCCTGCTCGGGCGCCTCCTGCGCAACCTGCTGGAGAATGGCTTTACCCATGGTGTGCCGCCGGTCCGTGTGCACGTCGAGCCGCGCGGCGAGAAGGCCCGCATCGTGGTGAGCGACCATGGTCCTGGCATTCCGCCGGAGGAACGGGAGCGGGTGTTCGAGCCGTTCTACCGTCCGCGCGGCCGTGCCGAGGCAACCGGTGGCTGGGGGCTTGGCCTCGCACTCGTGCGGCAGATCGCGGAACGGCACGGCGGGCGCGCCGCGTGCGAGGATGGAGAGGCTGGTCGCAGCCGCTTCGTCATCGATCTCGACCGCAAACCGTGACGACAGGAGCAACGCTCTTCGGTTGGCGCGCCGCGAGATCAGGCGCGTCCGGTCCCAAACCTCACGAAGCGGACCAAGTACTTGGTCCGCTTCGCTCGGATCACAAGCGCAGCGTAATCAGTGCATGAGGTGCATCACCGCAAGCACGACGTAGCCGGCTGCGATGAGAAGGTAGGTAATGGCAACGACGTCCATACCTGCCTCCTTTCTTCACAAAGACGGCGCCCTTCACCGCCTTGGAGCGGTGATTTCTTCCGCCTGACAGAAGTCCCCCCAGCCGCACACGTGTAATTGGGCCTGCCGGCGGTTGCGGCCTGGATAGGGGACTCGCCGGCACGGCGTGCGGGTTGGACACCACAGCGCCGCTTGTCCAGAAACTATCATGCTCCCGGCATCGGAGAATCTCAAGAGCTATTACTGACCTCTGCGGCCAATAATTTGTCTATTACAACACCTTATATGTATCTTGCGGTGGCGACGTGCTGAGCACCGATTCTAGCCGTCGAGTTGCATGCTATGCTGCCGAGTGATACCGCCGAGCGGAAGTCCTGACCCTCGGCCGTAGAGCAAGACCGTGCCAGACACCGGATATGATAACGGCTTCCATACTGCTCCTTACACCTGGTGAATGAGACGGCCACCAGGCCTTCTGCCATGGGTACTTCGACAACCGCTTCGCCTCAGGCGGCTGTCAGCTGGCCTGTGCGCCCGCAGAAGAGAGTTCAGGCCCGGATCGTGATCTCAATCTTATCCGGTGTGACAATGAACATGGTGGCGAGGTCCTCTTTCCTTTCTTGAAGGGTGGGCTTGCGCGACGAGGCTGTCTCCTGTTCTCGACCGCAGGCGCGGCTATAAGCTTTGGTGCGGAAGTCAGAGCAGGACACCAGTGACTTTGGGCAGAACAGATTCAGTCTTCGCCTCATAGACAAGGGTCGCGACCTCCAGAAGCACGCAAATCCCGGACTGCACTAAGCGCCAGGTTGTCATACCGGCGAGCCGAAATACCTGCCCATCTAACCTGGAGAGTGAAGGATCGAGGTCTGGGCTCTCGGACGAAGATGGTCACAGGGACGCCTTCGGCAGCCACCTTCTGCTTCCAGCGTTCAACGACGAGATCCGTCTCGCCCGGCTCGTGCTCGGGCGGCAGCTGGCGCCCACGGATCCGTACATTCATCATCTCGGCCTGAGGGTTGCAGTGCGGCACCTCATCGAGCTAAATCAGCACCTAGTGCTCACCGTAGGGCTCCTTTCCGCCTCCAGTAGCACAATCTCAGGATCATCCGCCATGCTCAGCCTGGCACCGCACTGATGCCAGCACCATATCGAGAATTCATCAGAGTTGCTCACCAGCCATCCTGGCCTGCGCGGGTCAGGGCAACACCTCTTTGAAATTGCTATCGATGCTGACCGACATCACACCAACTCATGATCGCAGTTCGGCCTCCTCGCATGCGCTTGGTCGTGCGGCTCCAGCCCTTGAGGAGCATGCCTCCCACGGAAATGCGCCGAACTACGTGCGCATGCCGCTCAAGCGAGAGCTGCAGAGCATGCCGTTCGGCGAACGCGTGCGTGCCTTGATGGCCTGTGCCGACCATCACCTTGAGGAAATGGATCGGCTGGAGGACCCGGATCGGACTGACCCGCTGACCGAATGGGACCGCAGGCAACTAGCGAGTCATCGCGCCAGTCTGCGCCGTGTCCTTGAGCGTGCCGCCGAGTTCGGGATCAAGCTGACTGTTACCGACGAGTGGGTTTAGGCTTTCGGAGGAGCCCCCTCTCCTCTTGGTACCGTTGGCCGAGTTGGTTTGTAGCCCACCCAGGGGTGGATGATGTGGAGGGTACGCTTGTGCAGCGAGCACCCCATCCCGACCGAGGATGCCGATCAGGGCCCGGGAACTTGATTTCCCGAGCCGAGGCTGCGCTCACGGCCGAACGAGCCAGAAGCACAGCAACGGACTGGCAGGAGCCGGACGGCTACGATCCGCCCCATGTGCGATCTCTACAGCCTCTCCCGGTCGCTCGACGAGATCCGCCGCAGCTTCGGGGTCGTGCGCGACGAGACCGGCAACCTGCCGCCGCTGCCCGGCATTTTCCCCGACCAGATGGCAGCGGTGGTCCGGATGGCGGACGGCGCGCGCGAGCTGACGATGATGCGCTGGGGCTTCCCGCCCCCGCCGAAGCTCGGCACTCAGCCGGTCACCAACCTCCGCAACGTGACCTCGCCCTACTGGCGGCCCTGAAGGCGGGGTTCCGCTGCCTCGTGCCGGCCTCCTTCAGCGAGTACGCCGACACCAAGCCGCGCAAGACGCCGGTCTGGTTCGCGCTCTCGCAGGAGCGGCCGCTGTTCGCGTTTGCGGGGATCTGGCGGCCCTGGACGGGCGTGCGCGGGCCGAAACGGGAGGAGCCGGTCGCGGAGGAGCATCGGCTGTATGCCTTTCTCACGACCGAGGCGAACGGGGTGGTTGCTCCGGTGCATCCCAAGGCCATGCCGGTGCTGCTCACGAGCGAGGAGGAGTGGCGCACCTGGCTCGAGGCGCCGGCCGATGAGGCCTTGCAGCTGCAGCGTCGCCTGCCGGACGACCGGATGATGGAGGTGGCGCGCGGCGAGCGGCGGGACGCGGCCGAGTGATGGCTTCCTATGCGGGCCTCGCCAGCAGGTTCGCACTGCGGAGAAACATCTTCCGCACTGTGGCTAGGCAAGGGGTTTGGATGCGCCGGCCCACGGACCGTGCGGCAGCAGAACCAGCTGCTCGCCTCCTGCTTCGGCCTTCCCGTCACGAACAAAGCGTGAAAACGGGGTAGCCGAGCCGCTTCTGCGGCCCCGTACCTGAGTTTGCGACAAGCCCCCTCCCGGGCCCCCGAGCCCGCCTGCCACCACATTGCGTGACAATACCGGTCGGGCGCATCGGATGAGCATGACGGCTGCCGATGGTGCGCGTGAAGCGATGCTTCTGACGGAGAGCATGAGGCAATTCTCATAGGAAGCTCAGCAGCGTTACTTGCAGCTGCCGCCGACAAACTCAAGCTGCGCCGTATTGTAGATAACAAACCACGCTTCGGACCGGCCGCGGATGAGGAAGCGCCTGGCAAGCAGGGTCGGATATGTTAAAATTGATTCAGTCTTGGAGGGTCTCTCCATGTCCGCTCAAGCTGAACAGCTCATCGCGAAGTCTTGCACGCCGTGCCGCGGCGGCATTCCACCGCTCAAGCCTGACGAGGCCGAGACGCATCGTCATCAGACCCCGGATTGGGCTTTGCTCGACGACGCACACCGCATCGAGCGCAGATTCGCGTTCGACAGTTTTGCGGACGCGTTCAAATTCGTGCAGCGCGTTGCCGAGCTAGCTGAGACTGAAGGCCACCACCCAGATATCACCTTCGGGTGGGGGTACGCGACCATCTCGTTGCAGACTCATAAGATCAATGGGCTCCACGAGAATGATTTCATCTTGGCAGCAAAGATCGACCAGACGGCCATGACGGAGCACTAAAACACCATCATACGGACCTGTACTTAGCGGTTTGGCTTCGCGCGACGAAGTATACTTCCTGATCGCATGCAGGGTCTATAGCTGCTCGACGGCGCTGTATATACACCCTGGAGCGTCTCGCCTGGTTCTAGACCTCTGTTACGGGGCGTAGCAAAACGCGTAGCTCGACCTTATGATCCCAACGGCCCGGGCTGCCGACGCAGCGGGTGCTGCCGCATCGGGCCGTTGACCCATTTCGAAGTGTCGATGCCAAGCCAAAGGCTTTGTGGAGAGGCTTGGCGAAAATTCGAGAACGGAACCACCGGTCATTGACAAGGCCTGTTGGTATGAGACGTGCCGAGGGGTGTCTCACGCCTGCGTCTCGGAGGGGCATGCCCATCCGATACCCGATCAGCAGCCTCCGATGCTGCGCAAATGCGCCAAGCTTCACGGCATGCGCAGTCTAGGAGCCGAGCGCGACAGAGCTCGTGACGGCGAAGCCGGGCATTCGCCGTCACATCCCTTCCAGCGTCCAGCAAGACCGGCCTTCAGACATCAACTGAAGCTGAAGTTGTCGGCTGTGAGAGCGCGCCGGAGCGCGGCGCATCGACGAGGCCCTCCAGCCGGTGCACGGCGAAGCGCTGGCGCCACAGCGCCACGGTCTGCCGGCTCACACCCAGCGCCGTGGCCGCGGCCCAGATTGGTCGCGCCTGGCTCGGCACAGGCGAGGACGATGCGCACGCGTTGGGCGAGCGCCTGACCCGTGCCGTGCCCCGCAGCAGGCGGTGCAGTTCGGTGCGTTCATTCTCACGAAGGTTCAGCACCACAGCTTTGGGTCCGCGCGCCATGGCGCACCTCCGGGCTCGGCGCGCGCCAGCCTGTTCCCGCAGCCCGCAAATGCAAATAGAGTTCTAACTCAGACCACTGGATCTGGAAGATCGCTTCATAGACGCGGCGGCATAAGAGGTGCCGACACGATTTTCTGTGAACATGATCCCTACAGAAGCCATTATGATTAATGAAATCGCTAAACATTGTATAATTGTTATGACTTCTTGGAGCAGCAGGAAGGCAACCAAGGCTCCCACGGCAGGCTGTAGGCTCATGAGAATGCCAAACACTTGCCCAGTGGTACGACGAAGAGCAAACATTTCCAGCGAATACGGCAAGACGCTCGAGATGACAGCGATACCTAGGCAAGCGATCACGATGGGAGCGGCGAAGAGTCCGGCACCTGCGCTTGCCACTCCAAATGGTGCAACGACGATCGTTGCAGCAACCATCCCTAGAGATACAGCTTGACCGCCATTGATTAATCCAGCTCGTCGACCAAAAAGGATATATAAGGCCCAACACAATCCACCCGCACAAGCGTAGGCAACGCCGTTCAAATCCAAAGCTATAGTACCCTGCACAGGTAGGAGCAGAAACAGACCAGACACCGCAAGAAATATCCAAACGAAATCAGTAATACGTCTCGATGTCAGAAGCGCAACGCCAAGAGGTCCAAGAAACTGGATAGAGACGGAGATACCGACCGGAATGCTCTCGATCGATAGGAAGAATAGAAGATTCATCAATCCCAACGCAGCACCGTAAATACCGATAATCCAAGCCTCACGCACAGTGAGAGGAAGTCGCCAGGGACGCCAGATTGCGAGAAGGATGCCAGCGGCGAATGCTGTCCTTAGTGTCGTGACGCCAGACGCTCCTACCGAAGGAAAGAGGCTTTTTGAGAGGGCACCTGCACTCAGTTGTGCGATCATGCTACCCAGAAGAGCAAGGATGGGAAGAAGACTCGAATGCATCCGGATGTGGCCTAATGCCATTTTCTCAAACCTTCACGAGTCTGGTCTACATAACGTACGAAACTGAGCATTCTATTTGGCTGTCTGGACATTGACGAGGCATGACTGTCTCGTTGCCAACACTAACCTGAGTCAACCGGATGAAGCGGCCCAGTGCCTTCTTTTCTATCATTCAGCTCACTCATCCGGCGCCGCAACCGCAGTAGGATTATCCAACCAGATGATTGCTGCGACAATGTTAGAGTCGTTCCCTCAGCTCTGGAGCAAATATGATCAGCGATCGAGCACGAGATCGCTCAGAGGTTTTGAGCAGCAAGGTAGAAAAAATCCTGCGTCTATCTCGCGTTGACGAATTCCACCCTGGTGTTTCATATCAACAGTCCCTGAGAGAAGTTTGGATTTGCATGTTCCGCAGAGGCCGGTGGTGCAAGATGCTGGCAGCCGAAGTCCTGCTTCACGAGCAGATTTGAGAACAAACTCGTCACCGCGAACTCGCACTGTTCGATTTGATTTGGCGAAGCTGACGGCAAAGGATGCAACCTCCTGAACCTCGGACGCGGTCTCCGCTTGCGCCACAGTCTGCGCAACGTCCGGTTCGACCGCCAGAAGATTATCGAAGTTGAAGCTCTCGTGATGGTACTTATCTAAAGGGACCCCCAGGTCTGAGAGTCCGTTGGGAAAGGGTCATTTCATAGTGATTGACGCGAGAAGCCGAGTTATAGAGGCGAAAAGCATAGCCGCCGCCGAGATGTGAAGCAGCGTATCGTAATCCAGCTTGAGACGGCGCGACACCGTGAGAGCGCCGATGCTTTGCTCAATCCGCCATCGTTTCGGCAGAAGCACAAAGCCCTTCCCAAATTGCGGCCGTACGACCACTTCCACGACACGGCTCGTGCCAGCCTGAACCGCCTCAATGAAACGGGCCTTGTACCCACCGTCCACCACGATTGTCTTGATCCAGGGACAGAGACGAACCAAGCGCTTGACGAGCGGGATCCCGCCCTCTTGATCCTGAACGTTGGCCGGAGTGATCATCACCGCAAGCAGGCGTCCGTCGCTGTCGACCGCCAGATGCCGCTTGCGCCCCAGCACTTGTTTCGCCGCATCGTACCCGCGCTCGCCTTGCGGGGCGTCACACTTCACCGCCTGGGCATCCACAATCGCCAGCGTTGGACTGGCTTCTTTCCCGGACTTCTCACGATCCCTCATCACGAGATGATGGTTGATCCGGTCCATGTGGCCGCCATCGGTGAGCAACCGCCAGTAATCGTAGCAGAGACTGGCGGGCGGCAGATCCTTTGGCATGGCATCCCAGGGAATGCCGTACCGCTGCACGTAGCGGATGCCGTTCATGATGTCCCGAATAGGATAGGTCCGGGGCCGCCCGATCCCCTCCGCGACAGGAAGCAGTGGCTCCAGGGTGAGCCACTCGTCGTTCGTCATATCACTCGGGTATCTCTGGCTGCGACGATCATAGCGCGGCCGATTTGCAGCGGTCCAGACCAAGGAGGGGCCATTCATCCATTCGAGACGAGCAGACATGCTCTATCATCCCGCATTTTCTCTTGGCCACCCTTTCCCAACGGACTCTAAGATGGCTGGAGAGGTTGAGGCGCGATCGCAGGCCCGTGAAGGGCGGAGATGCGCCAACTGCTCTTGGTAACGCTTGGAGCGGCGAACAGGCCTGATACAACAGCGAGAAGCGAAGCTGTCAAAGAGCAGGGGAGGGGGCCTATGCTCGCCAGCTGATACTGGTTGCGTAGAGGCCCATCCTGCTCGGAACCGGATCCTTCTGCTCAACGCCTATTCCACTGAAAACTCGCTACGGCTGCGAGCAGGGTTGGCGTGAGCAGCGTCGCATCGGCTGTATTGAGGCTGTTGCGATCTCCTCAGGCCGCCCTGGTGGGCTGCGGCATCCAGATGAGCTTGGGCAGACTCGCCTTGCGGAAGGCGGGCAATTTCAATCCGAGCTGTTATCTATAAGGCTCACGCCTTGCCATTGCCCCGTGGTAACGAGGTGCCGGGCTGTCTCGCGAACTTCGTTCGCGACGACGGAGGCTGCCGGCGAGAGCAGATCCGCATTAATCGAGTAGAGGTAATTCCGCCGACTGAGACGCGCGTCCGAGATCGAGAGAGCACGCCATTCCTTTCGCCGCTTTCCGCCCAGTTGCAGTGATGAGATCGGCTTAATGGTCGCGCCAATCCCGTCGTAAACGCAGCTCATCACGAGCGACAGCGAGTCGATCTCAGCCACCACATGCGCTGTGAGGTTGCGCTCCTCGAATTCTGCGGAAATGCGGCGGCGCAGACCATGCGTGCCAGTTGGCAGGATGAGTGGCAGCGCCGCGGCTTCGGCAATCGTGATGCTGGTTCGATCGTGCGGCACCAACGGGCTGTTGCTGGGCAAGATAACGAACAGCTCCTCATCCAATAGAACGGTTGACGGTAAATCAGACGCCACATCACTGTTGAACAGAATTGCCAAATCCAACTGGCAAAGTCGTATCATGTGGGTGAGATGGCCGCTCATCCCCTCCACGACATTCAGCATGATGCCCGGGTACTTGGTTCGGATGCGTCGCACCAGTGGCGTACCGATGGCCAGAACAGTGGTGGCAGGCAAACCAATCGACACCATTCCTTCGATTTGGCCTGACTCTTGTCGCGCGATCGAGAGTGCTTGATCGAGTTGGCGCAGCATGAAGCGCGCATGATGGTACAGTGCGAGACCATTCTCTGTGGGTGTCACGCCGCGCGTCGAGCGGTGCAGCAGCGGCTTACCGACCTCGTCCTCGAGCTTGGCCAACTGCTGGCTCAGCGCCGGCTGCGCCACGTAGAGGTTGCGCGATGCCTTTGAGAGGCTCCCGCTCTCGACGATCTGGGCAAAGTAGCGAAGCTGTCGAAAATCCATGGGCCGGAACCGATGCGGGATACCGACGCTATAGGATCCGCTTATGGCCCACAACGGAAATCGGTATTTCGGTTAGAGCCGGTCCTTCACCTAGTCTGCTCCTGGAACGAGAACAACCGCGAGGGGACGTTCGACGATGGCGGATAGCGCGCCACACGGGTCACCGGGCCAACGCCAAGCCACGGGTCGGCTGCTGATCGCCGGTGAGTGGACGACAGGCGAGGCGAGCGCGCCCGTCCTGGACAAGTATCGCCTGCAGCCCTTCGCGGAAGTGTGCCTGCCGGGGCGCGAGCAGGTGCGCCGATGCATTGCCCGGGCTGACGCAGCGTTCCGCGCAAGCACGCTCGACAACCATGCGCGCGGTGCCGTGCTCGACCGCGCGGCCGCGCTGATCGAGCAGCGCAGCGAGGAACTGGTCGATATCCTGCGCCAGGAGGCCGGCTTCCCGCGAAGCGATGCTGCCGGCGAGGTCCGTCGCTGTGCGGCGACGTTCCGCCTGTCCGCCGAGGAGGCGCGGGACTTCGGCGGCGAGATTGTGCCGATTGAAGGCGCCGGTGGGCAGACCGGGCGCATTGGCTTCACCCTGCGCGTGCCGCTGGGCGTCGTGTGCGCGATCACGCCGTTCAACGCTCCCCTCAACACAGTCGCGCACAAGGTCGGCCCGGCGCTCGCCGCGGGGAATGCGGTCGTGCTCAAGCCCTCGATGCACACGCCGCTCTCGTCCTGCCTCATGGCGGAGGTGCTGATCGCGGCGGGCCTCCCGCCAGGGCTGATCTCGGTGCTGCATGGAGGCGCGGAGGTGGCGCAGTGGCTCCTCGACGAGCCCGTCGTGCGCTTCTACGCCTTCACGGGCAGCACGGAGGTCGGTCGAGCCATCCAGGAGCGGGTGGGCCTGCGCCGCACCCAGATGGAGCTCGGCTCGATCGCCCACTGTATCCTCTGCGCCGACGCCAATCTCCACGTCGCGCTGCCGAAGGTGGTCAACGCGAGCTTCCGCAAGGCCGGTCAGGTCTGCACCTCGATCCAGGTGCTGCTCGTCGAGCGCTCCCGCCTCGACGAGGTCGAGACCCGGCTCGCGGCCTTGGTGACTGCTCTCCCCTATGGTGATCCAGGGCGCCCCGACACGGTCGTGGGCCCGGTCATCAGTGAGGAATCGGCGAGGCGCATCGAGTCCTGGATCGGGCAGGCCCTGGAGGGTGGTGCTCGGCGGCTGGCCGGGGGCGAGCGTGTCGGCGCGGTAGTCCCGCCGACGCTACTCGGCGACGTCGATCCTGGCACGCCCATTGGCTGCCGCGAGGTCTTCGGGCCGGTCCTGTGCATCGCGCCCTTCGATACGCTCGACGAGGCGATCGCGCGAGTGAACGCGACCCCGTTCGGCCTCGCGACGGGGCTGTTCACCAACCGTCTTGACGCGGCGCTGACGGCGGCGCGCCGGCTCGAGGTGGGAGGCGTCCACATCAACGAGACGCCGAGCTCCCGCGTGGATGTGATGCCTTACGGCGGCACGAAGGACAGCGGTTTCGGCCGCGAGGGACCGCGCTATGCCGTTCGCGAGATGAGCGAAGAGCGCATGATCACGCTCTTCCCCTGAGCGAGAGACAATCACGAAAAGGTTTTGGCAATGCCACGGATGAAGGGCGGCGAGGTCATCGCCGAATATCTGGTCAAGCAGAAGGTGCCGTACGTGTTCGGTATCTGCGGCCACGGCAATGTCGGCATCCTCGATGCA
Organism: Methylobacterium nodulans ORS 2060; assembly: GCF_000022085.1. Taxonomy (NCBI): domain Bacteria; kingdom Pseudomonadati; phylum Pseudomonadota; class Alphaproteobacteria; order Hyphomicrobiales; family Methylobacteriaceae; genus Methylobacterium; species Methylobacterium nodulans. The sequence continues at coordinate 309,409 of NC_011892.1, read as the reverse complement.
ATGCATGCAGTTCGCGACGAGGTGACGCTTGTCTCGCCGCGCCACGAGCAGTGCGCCGGCCACATGGCGGACGCGTATTTCCGCATCAGGCATCAGCCGGTCGCCACCCTGACTTCGACGGGGCCGGGCTCGGCCAACATGGTGATGTCGCTGGCGACCGCCCTGTCGGACTCCTCGGCCTTCCTCGCCATCACGGCCAACGTACCGACCTCCCAGGCCAACCGCGCGCCATTCCAGGAACTCTACGCCCACAACCAGGCCGACTTCGCCCAGGTGCTGCGGCCGGTGGTCAAGCGCAGCTTCCAGCCGAGCCGCGTCGACATGCTGCCGCTGGCCCTGCGGCAAGCCTTCGACACGATGGTCACGGGCCGGCCCGGGCCGGTGAACCTCGACATTCCCTACAACGTCTTCCAGGAGGAGGCTGAGACGGAGGTGCCGCCGCTCTCGCATGTCCACGGCGCGCACCGGCCGGCGGCGAGCGAGGCCGACGTCGCCCGGGCGCTGGAGCTGCTGGCGGCGGCCAGGAAGCCGGTCTTCTTCATCGGGCAGGGAACGACCCTGGCCGATGCCGGCCCGGAGATCAGCGCGCTCCAGCAGCGACTGGGAATCCCGGTCATCACCTCGCCCAACGGCATGGGCTGCGTGCCAGCGGACGATCCCCTCACCCTCGGCTTCATCGGCCGCAACGGTGCCTATCCGGCCAACCAGGCCGGCCGGCATGCCGACCTCGTCCTGTGCATCGGCACGCGCTTCGACGACCGCTCCTCCTCGACTTGGCATCCGGGCTATTCCTGGAACTTCCCCACGACGAAGCTGATCCAGGTCGACATCGATCCGGCGGAGCTGGGGCGCAACTATCCGCCGACCCTCGGCATCATCGCCGACGCGAAGGCCTTCGCCGGCCAGCTCAACGACGCGCTCGTGAGCCGGAGCGATCTCTCCCCCGAGACCTGGGCGACCTGGCGGGCCGAGATCGCCGGCTGGCAGGCGGAATGGGACGCCTTCGTGCGCCCGAACTTCAGTGCCATCACGACACCGATCCGCCCCGAATACGTCGTTGGCACGCTGCAGGCTGCACTGCCGGACGACGTGATCCTGTCGCTCGATTCCGGCGTCCACCACAACTGGTTCATGCAGTTCTGGAGGCCGCGCCGGCCCAGAAGCATGCTCAACAGCTGGGGCTACTCGTCGATGGGGTTCGGCGTCTGCGGTGTGCTGGGCGCCCAGCTCGCGGCGCCGGACCGCCCCTGCGTCGCGGTGGTGGGCGACGGCGGGTTCATGATGGCGCCTTACGTCGTCGCGACGGCTGTCGAGTACAACCTGCCCTGCGTCTGGATCGTCTGGAACAATTTCGCCTGGGGCGCGATCCGCGACCTGCAATACGGGCTGTTCGAGGGCCGCGAGCACGGCACCGCCTTCTACAAGGGGAACCAGGGACCCGGCGGCGAGCGCTACAATCCCGATTTCGCTGCCTGGGCGCGCGCCTGCGGCGCCGATGGCGTCACCGTGACACGAAGCCAGGACCTGGCGGGGGCCGTGGAGGCTGCCGTTCGGAACCGGCGCCCCTGCGTCATCGACGTGCACGTCGACGCCGAGGTCCGGCCGCCCTCCACCGGCACCTGGCAGCTCCCGCCGATTCCGTTCAAGGAGCCGGTTTTCGGCGCACCGTATCGCCCGTCCTGACGCCCGGACCGGGTCTCGGACCCGACAACCAGAAAAAATCCAAGGAAACGCTCAATGAAAAAGCCCAGCATGACGCAACGGCGTGCACTCGCCGCGATTTCGGCTGCCCTGATGCTGTCGGTTTCCGGCCGGGCGGCGCTCGCGCAGCAGGACGCGGAGCCGGTCCGAATCGGCATGATCTACGCGAAGCAGGGCCCTGGCGCCTCGATCGGCGAGTACCTCCAGCGCGGCAGCACGCTCGCGGTGGAGCAGGCCGGCCGCAAGGTCCTGGGTCGGCCGATCGAGCTGGTCTGGCTCGATGAGCCGAACCCGCAGGTCTCGCAACAGAACATGCAGCGGCTCATCGACGAGAACAAGGTCGTGGCGGTCGTCGGCGGCAACTACAGCTCGTCGGCGCTGGCTATGATGAGCGTCGCCAACCGCGAGAAGATCCCGCTGATCCTGACCGGGGCGGCGGCGAGCGAGATCACCGGAAAGAATTGCAATCGCTATACCTTCCGCACCCAAGCGACGGTGCCGGTGCAGATGCGCGGGCTAATGCCGTTCGTGTCGCAGATCGGCAAGAAGGTTTACTTCCTGACCGCCTCCTATGCCTTCGGCCAGGATATCCTGCGCTCGGGGCGTGGCCTGCTCAAGGAGGTCGGCGCGACCGAGGTCGGCGTAGACGAGGTTCCGGTCAACACGGCCGACTACAGCTCGTACATCCTCAAGATTCGGCAAGCACGTCCGGACGTCATCGTGGGCGGCCTCGTCGGCGGCGACTTCTCCAACTATCTCAAGCAGGCGAATGAGATGGGGATGAAGGATCGCGCCCGCTTCGCAGCGATCGCGGTGACCGACACCGATTTCTGGGATGTCGGGCCGGCGGCCTCGACCGGCATCTACGTCAAGCCATGGTACTACAACGACCCGACCAACACGGCGGCCGAGAAGAAGATGGTCGCCGATTTCGAGAAGAAGTACAACCAGCCGCCCTCCGACAAGACTTGGTCGGGCTGGATCGGCATGCGCGCCCTGCTCGAATCGATCGAGGCTGCGAAGTCGACCGACGCCAAGGCGATCGTCACCGCGCTCGAAAAGTGGAAGAACACGGACGGCGACATCCCTGCCTTCTTCCGCGAGTGGGACCACCAGCTGGTCCGACCAGCCGTGATCGTGCGTGTGAAAAAGCAGATCACTGACAAGTGGGACTTTTTCGACGTCGTGAAGAAGACCTCCGACAGCGAAGCGGAAACGCTCAAGGCGTTCGGCACCAAGGACGAGATCGGTTGCGCGATGCCACCGCTCTGACTTGCGCCACAACTCGCGACGGGCCGGCCAGCCGCCGGCCCTCTCCCGACCGGAGTAGGTCATGCTCGACGCTCTCGTCTCACAGACCGCCAACGGGCTGGTTCTGGGCTTCATCTACGTACTGATCGCTGTCGGCCTGTCGATCACCTTTGGGTTGCTCGGGGTGATCAACTTCGCCCACGGCGCATTTTTCGCGCTCGGCGCCTACGTCGCGTGGCAGATGTACCAGGTATTCGGCTGGCCCGCGGTGGTGCTCGCGCCGCCGATCGTCGGCCTCGTCGGCATGGCGGTCGAGGTCACGATCATCCGGCGCCTCTACGGTAAGGAGCCGCTCCTCAGCCTGATCGTCACCTTCGCGCTGGCACTCCTGATCGAGGCACTTATCCGCTTCGTCTGGGGCGCCGACGGCAAGCCGTTCAACCCGCCGCCGGTCCTCGTCGGCATCGTCGAGGCGGGTCCTCTGCTCATTACGACCTACCGTGTGGCCGTGCTCGTCGCCACGACCGCGACCCTGCTAGGGCTGTGGGTGTTCCTCGCCTTCACGCCCTACGGCCGCATCCTGCGGGCGGGCAGCCGAGATCCCGAGATGGTGGAACTCCTCGGCATCAACCTGCCGCGGGTGCTGACCGCGGTCTTCGGCCTCGGCTGTGGGCTCGCAGCGATCGCCGGGGTGCTGGCGGCCCCGCTCTGGACCGTCTCGCCGTCCATGGCCGCCAGCGCCGTCATGCCGGCTTTCGTGGTCGTGGCGATCGGGGGCCTCGGCTCGTTCCGCGGTGCCGTGGTGGCCGGCCTCGCCGTCGGGGTCGTGATGTCCCTGACCATCCAGTTCAAGGCGGAGGCGGCCGCCGCATCGATGTACGCCCTCATGTTCGCGGTGATGCTCCTGCGCCCCCGCGGCCTGTTCGGCGAGCGTTGGGAGCGTTTCGAATGAGAACCGGACCATCCGCATCCCGCCGGCTCTGGGAGCATCCGATTGTCGTCCTGACGGCGGTCCTGCTCGCGGCCTCCGGCCTCGCCCTCGCCTGGGGCATGCCGATCCAGCGCATCACGCAGATCGCCATCTACACGCTCTACGGCGCCGGGGTGAACTTCCTCATCGGCTATCTCGGCCTAGTCCCGTTCGGCGCGTCGTTCTTCTTCGGCTGTGCCGGATATGCGCTGGCGATCACCTCAGGCGCGCTTGGCGGCAGCGAGATCAGCGGCCTCGTCATCGCGGCGGGTTTCGCTCTGATCCTCGCCGCCCTCGTCGGGTCGGTGATCCTTCGCCGCCGGGGGCTGTACTTCTCGCTCCTGACGCTCGCCTGCTCGCAGATCGCGTTCGAGGTCGCCTTCAAATGGACATCGGTCACCGGAGGCGAGAATGGCCTGCAGAACGTCCTCCGGCCGCTGTTCCCGAGCGCCCTGGCGTTCCACGCCTTTACGGTCGCCGTTGTGCTGGGGCTGCTCTGGGGGCTGTGGCGTCTCGCCCACGCGCCCTTCGGCCGCCTGATGCAGGCCTTGCGCGACAATGAGCAGCGCGTCGTCAGCCTCGGCTACGACACCTACCGGACAAAGCTCATCGCGCTCACCATTGCGGGTGGTGTCATCGGCGTCGGCGGTGGACTCATGGCGCTGCTGCTGCAGGGTGTCTACGCCAACAACCTCGACTGGCAGCATGCCGGCGACGCCGTGCTGATGGCGGCGCTTGGCGGCGTCCACCACTTCCTCGGACCGCTGTGGGGCGCGATCGTCTTCATCGTCCTCGAAGATCGCCTGAGCGCGATCACCGAGAACTGGTGGCTGATCTTCGCGCCGCTGATCATCGTGTTCGCGCTGCTGTCGCCGGAGGGCATCCAGGGCATCTTCCAACGGTTAGTGGGCCGCAATCGCTGGACGCTCACCCGCGACGGAATTCCCGAGCGGCCGGCCCGGATCGTCCCATACGCGCCAGGTGGCGCCGTGACGGGGCGGGACGGCGGCACGCCGATCCTCGTGGTCCGGGGCCTGTCCAAGCGCTTCGGCTCCATCGTGACCCAGAACGACGTCTCGCTCGAGGTAAGCCGGACCGGCCTGCACAGCCTCATCGGCCCCAACGGCGCTGGAAAAACGACCTTCTTCAACCTGCTGACCGGAATCATCCGGGCCGACGCCGGCAGCATCCAATTCGAGGGCCAGGAGATCGGCCGGCTGCCGCCGCACCGCCGCGCGCGGCTCGGCCTCGCCCGCTCCTTCCAGATCCTCAGCGTCTTCCCCCACCTCACCGCCTTCGAGAACGTGCGCATTGCCGTGCAGGCGGCGGAAGGGCACTGGTACGGGTTCTGGCGCGACGCCTACGACGACGAGGTCGCCAACGGCCGGGTGTGGTCGCTCCTCGACGCCGTCGGGCTGGCCGGGCGCGCGGACGAGCTCTGCGCCTCCCTCTCCCATGGCGAGAAGCGTCTGCTGGAGATCGCCGTGTCGCTCGCCACCAACGCCAAGCTCCTGCTGCTCGACGAGCCTCTCGCAGGCCTGGCGGAATCGGACCGCAAGGTCGTCAGCGCGCTGATCCGGCGGCTGGCGCAGTCGCACGCGATCCTGCTGATCGAGCACGACATCGACCGCGTGCTGGCGATGTCCGACCGCATCACGGTGCTGCACCAGGGCCGCCTGATCGCCGACGGAAAGCCCGCCGAGGTTGCCCGCAACCCGGACGTCGTCACGGCGTATCTCGGGCGAGCCCATGGTGCGCCGCCGCGCCGGGTCGGCCAGATGGCCACCCCGCCTGTGCCCCGCCCGGCCGCTGCTCCGCTTCTGCAGCTGGAGGGCGTCAGCGCCGGCTATGGCGGGGGTACGGTTCTGGACGGCGTGAGCCTGACCGTCCAGGCCGGTGAAGTGGTGGCACTGCTGGGCCGCAACGGCGTCGGCAAGACCACGCTCTTGCGCACCATCACCGGCACGCTGCCGGCGAGCGCCGGCCGGATCCTGCTGGACGGTCGGGAGATCGGCGCGCTGCGCCCGGATCAGATCAACCGGCACGGCATCGCGCTGGTGCCCGAGGGGCGCCGGCTGTTCCCGAACCTGACCGTGCAGGAAAACCTGAAGCTCGCGATGCGGCCGGGCGGCACCTCGCAGGAGGAGATCTGTGACCTCTTCCCGAAGCTCCGCGTGCTGATGCGCGCCCGCGCCGAGAACCTGTCCGGCGGCGAGCGTCAGATGGTGGCCATCTCGCGTGCCCTGATGATGCCGAGCCGGCTCATCCTCCTCGACGAGCCCTTCGAGGGGCTGGCCCCCGCGGTGGTGCAGGAGGTGCGCGAGGCGGTGGCCAAGCTCACTGCCCGGGCGAGCCTCATGATCGTCGAGCATCATGCCGAGAGCGTGCTGGCCATGGCGGACCGGGCGTACGTCCTCGTGAACGGGCGGGTGGCCTTCGGCGGCAGTGCCGGAGAACTCGCAGCCGATACTGCCCTGCAGGAGCGGCTGCTCGGCGTTGCCCAGGTTTCGGAAAGCGTCGCGCCGCGCGACGGCCTGATGATCGAAGGAGCCGCATGATGGCCGGTGCCATCGGGATCAACACCTACAGCTACATCTGGACGGTTCCGGCCGCGGAGAGCGTCCGGCGCCTCGCGGACCTGGGCTATCGCACCTTCGAGCTGGTGATCCATCCGGGCCACCTGCCCCTCGACGGGTTCTCCACGGCCGATCGCCGGCACCTTGTCGCCGTGCTGGACGAGGTCGGCGCGACAGACTGCGCCCTCAACTTGCCGAGCCTCGACCACAACCTGGCGAGCTCCACCCCACGGGTGCGGGCCGCCTCGGTGCAGATGTTCCGCGATGCGATCGACCTTGCCTCCGACCTCGGCATCGGCTGGCTCGTCACGGTCCCGGGGCGCATGAGCCCGCTGTTTCCACCGGGGATCTCTGAACGCACCGCCTGGATGCGGGAGAGCATCGAGGCGCTCCTGCCCCATGCCGAGGCGCGAGGCGTGGGGCTGGCGGTGGAGAACATCCCGATCGCCGCATTCCCCGACGCCGCCTCCCTCGGCGATTTCGTGCGCAGCTTCGCCTCGCCCAAGGTGGCCGCCTGCTACGACGCGGCCAATGCGCACTTCATCGGCGAGGATCCGGTCGCCGGAATGCACAGCCTGTCCGACTGCCTCCGCATCCTGCACCTCTCCGACACCGGGCGCACCGTCTGGCGGCACGATCCGGTCGGGACCGGCACCGTCCCGTTCGCGGAGGTGGCGCGGGCCGTGACCTCCATCAACTTCACGGGGCCCTGTATGCTGGAAATCATCGATCCAGAGCCGGAGGCCGCGATCCTGCGCAGCCACGACATCCTGGCCGCCCTCGGCTGCGAAGCGTGGCAGAAGGAAGCCCAGGCATGACCCGGCGCGTTCTCGTGACCGGCGCGGCCGGTCTCCTCGGGCGCTTCGTCGTCGACGAACTGCTTGCTCACGGCGCCTTGGTGCGCGGCCTCGACCGCCGGGCCGGTACGGCTCCGATCGAGTGGCACGTCGCCGACGTCACCGATCCACAAGCCGTGGCGAAGGCGGTTACCGGGACGGACGCCGTCCTGCACATCGCGGCGGTGCCCAACATCTGGTCCGGCGACGGCCAGACCATCATGCGGGTGAACACGCTGGGCACCTACACGCTGCTGGATGCGGCCGAGGCAGCGGGCCTCAAGCGGTTCGTGTTCTGCTCGAGCGACTCCGTGGCCGGCTACACCGTGCGCGAGGGCCGCATGCTGGCCCCGCTCTACGCGCCCCTCGACCTCGACCATCCCTTGCGCGCAACCGATCCCTACGGGGTCAGCAAGGTGCTCGGCGAGGATCTCGCCCGCGCCCATGCCTATCGCGGCATGGCGGTCGTGGCGCTCAGGACCGTCTTCGTCGCCTATCCGGAGATGGCGGGCGAGATCATCGCTCGAGCAAGGGACCCGGAGAACTATCGCGGCCCTGCGGTCGGCGGCCCCTCATCGGCCGGCGGCGGCCCGCTCCACCACCACATCGACCCACGTGACCTCGCCCGCGCCTTCCGGCTCGCCCTGGAGCTGCCGCTGGAGCCCGGCGCCTTCGAGCGCTTCTACCTCTCGGCCCAGGTGACGCTGTCGCCGGAGCCGACCCTGGACCGGCTGCGCCGCCTGCACGGCAACGACGTCGAGATCCGTCAGCCCGAGATCTACGAGCGGCAGCCCTTCGCTCCCCTCTACGACCTGACCCATGCCGCCGACCGGCTCGGCTTCCTGGCCGAGCACGACCAGCGCCACCTCGTCACTGATCTTCCCCAATGATCCTGAGGAGCCTCCCATGGCAACCGTCATCAAGGAACCGAACGCCTTCGCGCACGCCACCGCGGAGAAGCACGCCGTGACCCGCAACCTCGCCGAACTGCCGTGGGTGCAGTACCCGGGGCACTTCAACCAGGCCCTGTCCAAGGCGATCGTCACGCCTGAGACCGTCGGCAGCCGGTTCTTCGACCACCGCATCTCGTCCTATGAGCCCGGTGCCCACGTGGAGAGCCACTCCCACGCGGTGCAGGAGCAGATCTACCATGTGCTCGCAGGCGAGGGCGTCCTGATCGTTGATGGCGAGCGTCGGCTCGTCCGGGCCAACGACGTCACCTACATCCCGCCGGGCGTCATCCACGAGTTCCACTGCACCGGGACCGATCCGCTCGTCTTTTTGGTGATCACGAGCCCGCCGACCGACGAGGAGCCGCAGCCGCGGTGACCAGGAGCAATCGGATGTCGAAGACAATTCTGGTCACGGGCGGCTGCGGCTGGCTGGGCAGCGAGATCGTCCGGACGCTGCTCGCCCGTGGCGATTCCGTTGTGGCGACCGATCTCGCGATCTCGCCCGCCCTGTCGGCGCTTCTCGCCCGGGAGCCGCGGCTCGCCGCGGCAGCGGCCGACCTTGGCGAGTGGCCGCAGGTGCTGCGGCTGTTCGAGCAGCATCGGGTGGATGCGGTGATCCACGCGGCCGCGATCGTCGGTGTCGTTCAGGCCGCCGACATTCCCCTCAAGGCGCTGCGCGTCAACGTCGAGGGGTCGATCAACCTCTTCGAGGCGATGCGGCTGCACGGGGTCAAGCGCGTCGTGCACGTCAGCACGGAGGAAACCTACGGCGATTTCCAGGCGCCGATCATCGACGAGGAGCACTCGCAGAAGCCGGTCAGCGTCTACGGGCTGACCAAGCTCGCGGTCGAGCATTACGGGCGGGTCTACTCGCGCGAGTCCGGGCTCGAATGCATCAACGTGCGCACCTGCTGGGTCTACGGGCCGCATCTGCCACGCCTGCGGCTGCCCCGGACCTTCATCGAGGCGGCCTTGCGCGGCGAGGCCTTCCACCAGCCCGACGGCGGCAACTTCGCCGTCGATCAGGTCCACATCTCCGACACGGTGGCCGGCATCCTGCTGGCCCTCGACAAGCCGCAGCATCGCTTCGATGCCTACAACGTCGCGACCGGCGCCGCCCCG